>JBBRTW010000001.1:0-70069 GCA_038244055.1 Tepidisphaerales bacterium
CGATTGCACCGGCAGCGCCAGCGGGCTGGAGATGGCGATGCAGTTGGTTCGGCCAAGGGGGACCATCGTTTTGAAGAGCACATTCGCTACGGGGAAACCTTTGAACCTCGCGCCAATTGTGATTGATGAAATTAATATTGTGGGGAGTCGGTGTGGACCATTTAAGGATGCGATAAAGGCGCTGGCGGAGAAGAACGTCGATGTGACGAGCATGATTCATAAGCGGATGAAGATCGAGCAGGGGGTTGAGGCGATGGAAGTCGCGGGGAGGCCGGGGGTGTTGAAGGTGGTTCTAACAATGCAATAAGGCTGTCAATTGTCCATGGTCAATTGTCAATTGTGAATGGCGGTAGAGTATTGTTCTGCTGCGAAGGAGAACCGCCATGGGACGACCGCCATTTGTTTCGCTCGAAGTGTATAAGTTGGCCGAGAGGCTCTCTGACACGATCTGGAAGCTTGTGCGGTCATGGGATTCCTTTGCTCTCGACACGGTGGGCAAGCAATTGGTCAGGGCCGCGGATAGCGTGGGCGCAAATATCGCCGAGGGCACGGGACGAGGGTCGTTTCAGGACAATCGCAGGTTCGTGAGGATTGGCCGCGGTTCGCTCTATGAAGTGATTCATTGGCTTCGCCGCGCCTATGTGCGGCAGCTCGTCACTTCGGAGCAGTCCAAGTCGATTCGACCGATGATCGACGAGCTTTCTCCCCGGCTAAACGCCTATTTGAAGTCGATTGGACCTCGCGACGTACCCGATACAATGGACGATTGACAATTGACAATGGACAATTGAGAAATGGCAAAGGACCTCGCAATCATCCTCAACAGCGGCAGTATCAACAGTGCCGTCACCACCGCCTTGGCCGCGCAGCGCTATCGGCTGGTGATGCTTCATGCTGAAATCGGTCAGGGGGGCGCTACGCGGTTGCGCGCGGCTTACGATCAGCAGGTCGGGCATTTCAAGCCGTTTCGCGAGCATTCGTTGCCGATGCCATTTCTGGAGGCCGTCCGCGAGCCGCAGGTTTCCACGGCGCTGGCGAGCGATCCGCGGGCGCAGACGACTCAGCTTGGCCCGCAGATGCTCGATCAGTTGTCGCTGCTGGCGGCGGCGGTTCGCTATGCGTCGCATTACGGCGCGGCCGCGATTTATTACGGATTTCGCGTGGGTGGGACCGGGGATGAACTGGCCACGGCGACCGAGTTCGTGCAGATATGGAATGAGCTGATCCAGATTCCCTGCGGTATCAAGGACCTCGAACTGGTCACGCCGCTCCTGGAGCTCGAGACCTGGCAGGTGATCGATGTCGGGTTCAATGTGAGCGCGCCCTTCGAGAAAACCTGGAGCTGCCTCGAAGACACGGGCGAACCCTGCTGGGCCTGCGCCGGCTGCCGGGCCCGGGAGAAGAGCTTCCAGATGGCCGGGAAGGTCGATGGGATGCGGGTGGTGAAGAAGGGGTGAACGTCGATGGGCACGACGGGTCACCGAGACAATCAGACAATGAGGGGAAAATGGAAGTTAGAAGTTAGAAGTTAGAAGCGGGAAGGAAGAGGGTGCCAGCGATGATGGCTACGGGGGGGAGAGATTGAGTTGAGCGCGTTGGCTGCCAACGGCATTTGGGGAGTGGAAGTAGGGGCGAAGCACCTTGGCGCACGGTTTTGGGCAAGCTGTCGGCACTATTGCTCAACCGCTATCCCTACCCCAACTGGCATCTCCCACCCCTTCCCCGTATCCTTGGCAATCTCAGCCATGCCCACACGCTCCGCCATCTCCGCAGAGAAGATGCGCGAGATCCTTGAGGTCTCGCGCCTGCTGGCGGTCACACCGGACCTGGACAATCTGCTCAAGGAGATCGCGCGGGCCGGGTCGGCGCTGATGGGGGCGGAGCGGGCCAGCATTTTCCTGCACGATTCGGCCACCAATCATCTGTGGACCAAGGTCGCCCTGGGGGCCAGCCAGATTCGCGTGCCGGCCACGGCGGGGATCGTCGGCAGTGTCTTCATGAGCAAGGAGCTTCTCAACATCCCCGATGCCTATGCGGATGAGCGCTTCAACCGGGATGTGGACAAGCGCACGGGCTTCATCACCCGCAATCTCCTGACCGCGCCCATGTTCGACATGAAAGGGCGGGCCATCGGGGTGATCCAGGCGGTCAACAAGATCGGCGGGATTTTCACACCCGAGGATGAGGAGTCGATCCAGCTCCTGGCGGCCCAGGGGGGCGTGGCCATCCAGCGCTATCATTTACAGGTGGATGCAATCCAGGTCGTCGAGCTGCGGCGGGAGATGGATCTGGCCAAGGGCGTGCAGGAATCGCTCTGGCCTAAGAGCCCGCCCAAGCTGCGCTGCCTCGATGCGGTGGGGTGGTCGCGTCCGGCCTCGGTGACCGGGGGCGATACCTACGATCTGTGGGAGAATTCCGATGGGCACCTGGGCGTGTTCCTCGGCGATGCGGCCGGGCATGGGCTGGCGCCGGCCCTGGAAGTGCTGCAGGCGCGCACGCTGGCGCGGGCCTTATCCGATATCAACTGCGACCCGCGCTGGATCCTCACGCAGGTGAACACCCGCCTGGCGCGGGACCTCAAGATGGGGCATTTCGTGACGGTGTTTCTGGGGTGTTTGGCGATCGATGGCAAACTGATTTGGTCTTCGGCCGGGCACGGCCCCGTGCTCTATCGCTCCGCCCCCGATCAGCCGGTCAAGGTGCTCGATCCGCCCGCGCCGCCGATCGGCATCGAGGATGTGTTCGCCGCCGACCAGACCGTGCCGGTGGATATCCTCGATGGGGGAATGCTGATCGTGATGTCGGATGGAATCTTCGAGGCGATGGGGCCAACGGGGGACATGTTCGGCGTCGAGCGGGTGGTGCAGATTCTCGACTCCAACCTGCACGAGCGCCCGGCCACGCTGCTCAATCTTTTCAAGGATGCGATGATCACCTGGCAGGGGAAGGAAGAGCCCAACGATGATCAGACCATCGTCATCGTGCAGCGGCGCGATGGGGTGAATGTGGTGTGAGTCGTCGGGGGAGAGAGAAAACTAAAAACTAAAAACTTAAAGCTTCGTGAAGTTTACGCGATCGGTGAGGCTCGGGATCACCGCAAGTGCAATGTTCGAACGGCGACAACTGGAATGAAAAGACCTTTCGTGGAATCCGACACGTCTACCCCAGTGGCCGCGAATCATCGCGAAAACATTGCCGCGCCGGCCGCGCTCCTCCGCGCCCAGAACGTCCACCGGGTTCTCGGCTCGGGCGACACGGCCACGCACATTCTCAAGGGCGTCAACTTCTCCATCGCCCGCGATGAATACGTCTCCATCGTCGGCGCTAGCGGCTCGGGCAAATCCACATTGCTCTACCTGCTAGGCGGCCTGGATCGTCCCTCGCGCTCGGATTCCTCCGGCGTCTTCTTCGATCCGCCCAGCCGGGTCTTTATCGATGGCTTTGATACGACACTCTTGAACGATGTCGAACTCGCCTCGGTCCGCAATGCCAAAGTGGGTTTCGTGTTTCAGTTCCACTACCTGCTCAAGGAATTCACCGCGGCCGAGAATGTCGCGCTTCCGATGTTCAAGCTCGGCCGGCTCTCCAAATCCGCCGCACTCGACCGCGCGGCCGAACTGCTCACGCACTTTGGCCTGGCCGACAAAATCAAGCGCCGCGCCAATCGCCTCTCCGGCGGGGAGCAACAGCGCGTTGCGATCGCCCGCGCTCTCGCCAATGAGCCGGCCGTCCTCCTGGCGGATGAGCCCACCGGCAACCTCGATAAGAAGAACAGCGAACTCGTGGCCGACCTCTTCGCCCAACTCGCCTCGACTGGCCAGACCATCGTCATGGTCACCCACGACCAGTCCCTCGCCCAGAAAGCCCGCCGCAAAGTCACGATGGAAGACGGGCTTGTAATCTCCGACGTTTGAGCGGTGAACAACGACCGTCCAAGCTCGTCCAACGCGGGCATTCAACAATTGACGATTGACATTGGACCATTGACCACCCGCCAATCCACAATCGCCAATCCGCAATCCACATTGTTTGAGATATCCACCCCCCCCGATTAACATGGTTTCCCCCGTGGTACAGGCTGCTGAAACTACAGGCCTTCGACTCCCCGGCCGATAAGTGCCGAGAGGGGCCTGTTTTCATTCCCCGCAGTGGTTCCTTTAACCGCTTGCGGATGGCGTATTTACGAGCGGCCGATATCGCGGAGTACCTTGATGATTGCCATGACCGAACCCAGCAGCGCTGAATTCAATCCCAATAAACCCCTCGAAGATACAGGCGAACTCCGCTCCCTGAAGGTTGAGCAGGCCTTCGCCGATGGGCCCCTGCGCCCCAAGATCCAGCGGATGACCAAGGTCTCCATCGTCATCCCCGTTTACAATGAGGAGGCGACGGTGCAGATGCTCGTCGGGCTGGTCGTCAGAGGGCCGCTCCCCTCAGGTGTCGCCCGTGAGATCATCTGCGTCAATGATTGCTCGCGCGATAAGACGGCCGAGAAACTCGATCAACTGCCGAAACTTTTCCCCGAAACCGAGTTCAAGATCGTCCATAAGCCCGTGAATCAGGGCAAAGGCGCGGCCCTCCGCGATGGCTTCAAGCTGGCCACCGGCGATACCGTTCTCATCCAGGATGCCGATCTCGAATACGATCCGCAGGATTATCTCAAGCTCCTCCAGCCCATCTACGACGACAAGGCGGATGTAGTCTTCGGATCCCGCTTTATCGGCGAGCCGCACCGGGTTTTGTATTATTGGCACACGGTTGGAAACAAGTTCCTGACGTGGATGTCCAACATGTTCACCAACCTGAACCTGACCGATATGGAAGTCTGCTACAAGGTCTTCCGCAAATCGGTATTGGACCAGATCAACGTCAAGTGCAATCGGTTCGGATTCGAGCCGGAAATCACCGCTAAAGTCGCCAAGATGCGGCCGCGCCTGCGAATATACGAGGTCGGGGTGGCGTATTACGGGCGAAGCTACGAGGAAGGTAAGAAGATCACCTGGAAGGACGGGATTAAAGCCATCCTCGCAATCATCCGATTCCGATTTAGCAATTGACGGCAAGACACGTCTGCGAAGAGACTGGTGATGTCCGGGGTCCCCTAACTCATGGCGGCCCCGGGTGTCCTAACGGGCGCGGTTGACCGTTTTTTTATTGGGCTGGTTGTTTATGCGTATTCTCATCTCCGGCGGCGCCGGGTTCCTCGCTTCGCATCTGACCGACCTCCTGCTTACGCAGGGCCATGAAGTCGTCGGCCTCGACAACTTCATCACCGGCAAGGAGGACAACATCCTCCACCTCAGCGGCAACCCGAAATATAAATTCATCCGCCAGGATGTCATCGAAACCGCCCATGTGGATGGCCCGATCGATCGCATCTATCACATGGCCTCCCCCGCCTCACCCATCGGATACGTCAAACATCAAGTCGCCACGATGAAGGTGAATAGCCAGGGGACCTGGAACCTGCTGGAAATGGCGCTCTCCAAAGGCGCGCGATTCCTGATGGCCTCGACCAGCGAATGCTACGGGGATCCGCACGTCAATCCGCAGCGCGAAGACTACTGGGGCAACGTCAATCCGATCGGCCTGCGCAGCATGTACGATGAAGCCAAGCGCTTCAGCGAGGCCTGTACGATGGCCTACCACCGCGAGCGCGGCGCTGATACGCGGATCATCCGCATCTTCAACACCTACGGCCCGCGCATGGACCCGCACGATGGCCGGGTGGTGATTTCGTTCATCCGCCAGGCGCTCAACGATGAACCGATGACCGTTTTCGGCGAAGGCCGGCAAACGCGCAGCCTGTGCTACGTCAGCGATCTGGTGCGCGGAATCAACTTGACGATGGAAGGGGATTTCATCGAGCCGATCAATCTGGGCAATCCTGAAGAGTTGACGGTGCTGGATATCGCCCGCGAAGTCCGCGAGCTCATCCCCGGCAGCAAGAGCCAGATCGTCCACCTCCCCATGCCGCCGGATGACCCCAAGGTGCGCTGCCCCGACATCACGCGGGCGCGGCAGGTGCTGGGATGGTATCCAACAGTCTCCCGCAAGGTAGGCCTGGCGAGGATGATCGATTTCTATCGCGATCGGTTGATGAAGAAGACCGCTTAAAGGGTTCAGGGTTCAGAGGTCAGGGTTCAGGAATAGAAAGTGACCGGTGCGGTGTCATCGAGATACCGCACCGGTTCTGTTTTGGGGTGTGTGTTTTCATTTCCCGTGAAAGTTGGATTTTGGGCTTTTATATACGCTATAGTTTCAGTACCTTTTGAAACTTAAGGAGCCTATATGAATGCCACGAACCCCGTCCTGACCGATCTTGCCGATGAAGCCGAAGTTGCCGTTCCCGCCGTGAAAGCGAAACCGATGACCGCCGTCGAGCAGCGTCTGCGCGAGGTGCAGGATACGTTCATCCGCCGCTGGGGGGAGATGGGGCAGACCTGGGGGATCAACCGCACGATGGCCGAGATTCACGCGCTGCTCTTCATCGTCGGTATGCCTCTTTGCACCGATGATGTGATGGAGCGCCTGCACATTTCCCGCGGGAATTCCTCGATGAACCTTAGGGCATTGTGCGACTGGGGGATCATCAAGCGCCTGCACAAGCGCGGCGAGCGCAGGGAGTTTTTTGAATCGCTGACCGATGTCTGGGAGATGTTCTCGATCATCGCGGCCGAGCGCAAACGCCGCGAGATGGACCCGGTGCTGGAGACGATCAAGCAGTGCCAGGAAATGCTCGGCGAACAGGCCCTGGGCAAAGCCGCCAAACTCGACCCCGTCCAAATCACCCGCCAGCGCCTGGCCGGGATGGAAGACTTCATGAAGGTCACCAACAAAGTCTTCCAGCAATTCGTCGGCAACGCCAAGAGCGGGCTGACGCGGGTGGTGAAGGTGCTGCTGAAGGCGTTTTGAGGCAGAAGATAGAAGCGAGGAGCGAGGAGCGAGAAGCGAGAAGAAATTCACAGGGGTCGGAAGGGTCGGAAGCCTGTTACCAGCGATCTTCCCAGTGGAATCGGCTGATTCAGGCTCGCGACCCTTTCTCGTCAGTGAACTGCCGATCGCTCCTCGCTTCCCGCTTCTCGCTCCTCGCTTCTCGCTTCTCGCTTCTAACTTCTCGCTTCTAACTTCCAACTTCTAACTTCTCCCTTCTGCCCTTTTCTATTCCATCCTGAACGGACTTGGCGCATAATTCCCATGGGTGACATACGATTTGGGGTCAGCGAGGAGCCTCTTCATGCGCCACTGGGCCTTTGTCGTCTGGATTGTTGCGGGAATCCTGATCTGTTGGCCGACGCCCGCGCCCGCGGCGACGTCCAAACAGGTCGAGGATGCGATTAAGAAGGCCAAGGAGTTTTTGATCAATTCCCAGCGCGAGGGAAACTGGGAAAGCGCGCAAAAGCGCATGCCCGAGCCGCGCCCCAATGCGCTGGGGCAGGTGATGATCACCGATATCATCAATTCCAATCAATGGGGCGGCACCACGGCGCTGGTGACTTACGCGCTGCTGGCCTCGGGTGAAAGCGCGCAGGAGCCTCGGATGGCCGAGTCGCTCAAGTGGCTCTCAACGCATGAGATCAACGGCACCTACGCCATCGCCATGCGGGCGCAGCTCTGGTATCTGATGCCGCCGGGAAAACGCAAGGAATTCGCGGAGGTGATGAAAAAGGATCGGGAGATTCTCATCACCAATATGCGCGGGGGCAAGAGCCTCCTCGGCGGCGCGCGTCGGCCGCCGGCCGGGGGAGGGCCGATGATCGGCCCGGGCGGCGTCGATCCGAACGAAGAATTCAAGGGCTTCTACCGCTACACGGCCGATGACAACGGCTACGACCACTCGGCCTCGCAGTTTGGCGTTTTGGGCATGTGGGCGCTGGAACAGGCGGGGATGGAATCGCCTAACGGTTACTGGAAAATCGTTGAAGATGCCTGGCTGAAGGATCAGGATAAGGCAACCGGCGGGTGGAATTATGGGCCGCTATTCCGGCCGATGCAGCCGATTACGCCGACGATGACGGCCGCCGGTGTGGCAACCCTCTTCATCACCCAGGACTACCTGCACATGAAGGATGCGCTGGATTGCAAAGGCAATATCAGCAACAAGGCGATCGAAGCGGGGATGAAGTGGATGACCACCAACTTCAACCAGGTGTTCAAATCGGAGTGGCCGTTCTACGCGTTATACGGTGTCGAACGCATCGGCCTGGCCTCGGGGTACAAGTATCTGGGCACGATTGACTGGTACGAGATCGGCTCGGACAAGCTGGTCGGTTTGCAGCAGCCCGATGGCGGATGGGGGACGGCGTTCGATACGTCTTTCGCGCTGCTCTTCCTGGTGCGCGGGCGTGCGCCGGTGGTCATGAACAAGCTCGAATATGCGATCGATTTCCACGGCGAGAAGAATGCGGGAACCAACTGGAACGAGCGCCCGCGCGATGCGGCCAACGTCACCCGCTGGATGAGCCGCCAGTTCGAGCGCGATTTGAACTGGCAGATCGTCAATCTCAAGGGCTCGGTGGATGATCTGCACGATGCGCCGATCCTCTACATCACCGGCAATCAGGTGCTGAACCTGACGGCCGAGGATGAGGCGAAGCTCAAGGAATTCGTCAACCAGGGCGGGCTGATCCTGGGCAATGCCGATTGCGGGCATCTCGGTTTCGCCACGTCATTCAAGAAACTCGGCGCCAAGCTTTTTCCCCCCGGCGAGTTCAAGGAATTGCCGGCTGGGCACATCGTCTTCAATAACTTCTATCAGCGCAGCAAGTGGAAGGGTGGATTGTCGGTGCAGGGCCTGAACAACGGCGCGCGGGAGTTGATGATCCTCTTCGCCTCGGCCGACCCTTCGCGGATCTGGCAGACCGGCACTTACGGCGCGCGCGAGGAGGCGTGGCAGTTCCTGGCCAATCTCTACCTCTACATGTCGGAGAAGAAGGATTTCCGATTTAAGGGCGATACCTACATCCTCAAGCCCGATGCCAACGTGCAGGCCAGCAAAACCGCCAAGTTGGCGCGCCTGCAATATGCCGGCAATTGGGACCCCGAGCCCGGATCGTGGAAGCGCGAGTCGGCCGTATTGCACAATGAGGCGCAGCTCGATCTGACTGTGGAAACCATCCGGCTCGGCGAGGGAAAACTGGCCGGATACAAACTGGCCCATCTGACCTCCACCAACAAGTTCAAGCTGAGCGACAAGGAACGCGAGGAACTTAAGGCCTTCATCGCCGGCGGCGGCACGCTCATTGCCGATGCCTGCGGCGGCAACGGCGAGGCGGCCAACAGCCTGGAAACAGAGCTGGCGGCCCTCTCCACCGCCAAGATCGATATTCTCAAGCAGGATCACCCCCTCTATACCGGCCTGGGCATGCCGGCCGACAAGATCGAGTACCGTCCCTTCGCCAGCAAGCAGCATTTGGGCGGCGTCCACGGCCCGCGCCTGCGCGGAGCGGAGGTCAACAACAAGCTGGCGATCATTTACAGCCCCGAGGATCTGAGCGTCGGCATGGTGGGGCAGGCGGTCGATGGGATCATCGGCTACACGCCGGCGAGTTCGGCGGCGCTGATGAAGGCGGTGGTGGTGTATGCCTCGGGGCAGTAGGCGCGGAGCGCGATGCATATCATCCAGGGACGTCAAACGAGGGGGCTCATTCTACTGGGTTTCCCCCTTTTCACGGGCGGGACGCTCGTGCCCCTTCATTCGATCGGCCCGCGCGGCGCTTCCTCGCGCATTTCGCGCGTGTGGTCCGGCAGCAGCATGGCCGCGAACATGGCGGGGATGAATAGGAATCCTCCCACGAGCAAGGGGATGCGCAACTGGCCGCTCAGGCTGTTGGCGAAGATGCCGAAGAGAATAACGCCGACAGCAGAAGCGATTCGCCCGATGTTGTAGCAGAAGCCCGCGCCGGTGGTGCGAAGAAGGGTGGGGAAAAGCGGCGGGAGGTACATGGTGAACAGGCCGAAGATTCCCGAAAAAAAACCGACCAGGGGGATGTAGAAGTAAAGCAAGGGCATCCAGCTTCGCTCGATGCAAAAGGCGACGGTGATCGCTGCGACAAACCCCAGACACATGACGGCGATGGCCCGGCGGAAGCCGAAAATCTTCGCCAGCCAGGCCGCGAAGAAATTGCCCGGAATGCTCACGAGAACCGGGAGCATCAGCGCCGCCGCCTGCATCTGCCGCTTGTCGGGATCGGACCAGTCTCTAATATCCGGGTGTGAGTTCATCAACTGCGGCACCCAGAACATGATCGACCACCAGGAGGTCAGGGCGCAGGCGCAGACCACGATCGTGAGGAGCGTGATCCGGCGGGTCGGCCCGCGGAAGAGGTCGGCGATGGAAGGTTGCCGCTCGGAACCCGCGCGAGCGGCGGCATTGGCGGTGTGCCATTCCTCGGGCTCGGGAACGTGCCGGCGAATCCAGAAAACAATGAAAGCCGGCAAAATCCCCACGAGGAAGACGAAGCGCGGGTTGATCCCTTTCATCAGCGATGCGGCGACGAAGGCGATGAGCACGCCGAGATTGACGGCCGTCTGGAGAACGGCGGCGATCCATGGCCGCCAGTTCCTGGGCCAGGTTTCGGAAAGAAGCGATGACCCGACGGCCCATTCCCCGCCAATACCCAGGGCCGCCAGGAACCGGAAGATGAGCAGGTGCCACCACTGAGTCGCGAAGGCGGAGAGCCCGGTGAAAAGGGCGTAGGTCAGGACGGTGAGCGACAGCGCGCGCGCCCGTCCCATGCGATCACCCAGACGCCCGAAAAATCCGCCGCCAAGCGCCCAGCCGATGAGGAACGCGGCCTGGATCCAGGAGGATTTCTGCTTGACGATGGCATCGGAGGAATTGACAGGCGAGGCGGGATCGGCGGTCAGCAGGATGGCGACGAAGGAGGCGGCCACCATCGTGTAGAGGTGCATGTCCAGGCCGTCGAAGAGCCAGCCGAGCCATGCGGCGATACCGGATTTCCATTGGGCGGGGGTGAGGTCGCGGAGGGTGGAGGCTTCGCGGGGAGGAGCGGTTGTGGTAGCGGGAGGGGAGTAGGGGAGAACCGCGGCGTCAACCTCACCGCTGGCGACTGGGGTCGTCGTAGTTGGGTGGTCCATCCAGTGGCCTCAATGTGGGTGCTTTGAAAGATAGCGAAGTGCGGAAACCCTTCATGACGGGACCGGGTGAGTCCGCAGCCATTCGCGGACATCTTCGAGATTCTTAAAATCCAGAATCGCTTCTCCAAGCTCTTCAATCGCCGGCCAGGGCAATACATCAATCGTCTCGTGCAAGTCGGTTGGAAGTTTCCCGAACCGCTTGGTCATTTGCCGCAAAACCAGCTTCTGCTGGGCCATTTCACCCCAGCCAGTCATGATTTCCATAAATTGCTCCTTGCTGGGCGAAGGCACTTGCTCGATCGAT
The DNA here is from genome assembly GCA_038244055.1 of Tepidisphaerales bacterium. Lineage (GTDB taxonomy): Bacteria > Planctomycetota > Phycisphaerae > Tepidisphaerales > Tepidisphaeraceae > DASPKW01. Next base: position 11,405 of record JBBRTW010000001.1, read on the forward strand.
GCCTTGAATACCTTAGCCTCCGCCGCCGTAAGCTTCAAATACGAATCCATAAATCCGCCCACGATTCGCAATTTGGCGGGGTTCAGACGCAATGTGGCCAGGATTCGCAGGCATTCCAGCTTAACTCGCGCCCGATCTTCGAGGGCAATCCGCATCCGCGCCATCAGGGCCGTCGCCACCGGATTGGGCCTCCGCACATAATCGCGCCAGTTCAGTCGATTGAGCTGGATCACTCGATATCGAAAAGTCAAAACGTCGAGATCGGGAAACGTCAGGCAATACTCCTCCGGTTCAGCCCTCTGCGGCGACACATAGGAGAACAGCACGATCGGATAGACCGGAAGATTGTGCTTTTCGTGCAGCCGCGCGAAATACTTGAACATGCGCCGGGCGAAGTCCGTATCGGGCGATGCCTGGGTTTCGACATGGACAAGAAAGAACGCCTCGCTCCCTTTGAACTTCGCCCGCGCCAGGACATCGACCTCGTGCCTCTCGCCCGAGGTGACATCCGTGAAGATTTCCTTGTCCATGAAGGCGATCGAATCGCGATCGAGATACTGCATCACCTCAGGGAAAAACAGATCGATAAAATCCGCAAAGAACGTCGTCAACAGTTCCTTGAACAATCGATCGTGATCCACGGCCGCCCTCCCTTCGTCTTACGATGCCAGAATCTTATCCAGACTCCCCGAAAGCACCTTCATCCGCGCCAGATCGCCGCCGCCCATTTCGATGGTTGCCCAGTGATCCGGGCCGGAGAAACCGACATCATCCAGCGCCTTCATGATGGCCGGCCATTTATTCGAGCCTTCGAGGAGGTCCGTCTTGAAGCCGGCCCATTTGCCCTCCTTGTCGCTCTTTTTCATGTCGTATTCCTTGACGTGAATGCGGACGATCCGCTTGCCGAGGATTCTGATCCACTGCTCGGGGAAGCCGAAGTGCATGACGTTGCCGATATCGAAGTACCAGCCGACGGCCGGGGATTCGAACTCATCGACATAGCGCGCCGCCTCGACGGGGCTGAGGTGGAAATTGTTCCAGACGTTTTCGATGGCGATCTTGATGCCGAGCTCGGTCGCCAGGGGAATAGCCTTGCGGATTTCCTCCTGCGATCGTTTGTAGCATTCGTCGTAGGTGACCTTTTCATTCACGACACCCGGCACCAGCAGCACTGAACCGCCGCCGAGGGCCTTGGACTGGCGGATGGATTCGAGCAGGGCGTCCACTCCAGCTTTGCGAATGGAGGCATCCGGATCAGACAGGTGCAGCCGCCAGTGCTGGGAATCGCAGGTGCCTTCGAAGAGCAGGCCTGATTCCTTGAGGGCGGCCTGAATCTGCTCCACCGGGAGCTTGGTATCGGGGAGATTGAGCTGCAGACCGTCGAATCCCGCCTCCTTCAGCACCTTCATCTGATCCACCAGTGAAGTGCCCTTGGGCAGGCCGAAGTAGGCTTTCTTGAGGGTGCGTTTTGGATTGGCGGTAGGGGCATCGGCGGCGAGAACGCCGGCGGGGATGAGCGAGTTCAAAGCAATTCCTCCGGCGAGTGCGCCCGACATTTTGAGGATGCCGCGGCGGTTGATGGTGTGGGGCATGAGGTCCTTTCGAGCGGGATTGTGCGCGGGGAAGGCGGGCGAAAGCAAGCGCGATGACGGGCTGGCACGGATACGAGCCGCAACGATGGTTTTCGATGATATGGACGCGACAAGCGCGCAGGATGTGAATCACGAATGGCGTGCGCTCTGGACGCGCTGGGCAAGCCCAGCGGCTAACAACTACAAAGTTGCGCCGACATCGTGCCCGCCGATATCCATCTTCACCACGCCGCGCTGCCGCTTGACGGCGATCACGCGCTGTTTGAGCGTATCGAATAGCGGCCGGGGATTCGGCAGGCCGCGCATCGGAAGCTGCGGCGTCGTGTCATCGTTCGAGAAGACCGTAATCGTTCCCACGCCCAGCAGGCGGTCCGTAAACGATTGCTCGAAGCGGATGTCTTCCACATGCCACAGTTCGAGCGTATCGATCCGCTTGCCGAGGATGCCGCGCTCGAAATCGATGCGGTAGTTGGTGATGCGGTAGCGCAGCGATTTCGTGATGATGATCTGCACCATTACCACAATGATGCCGATGGCGATGCATATGAGATAGACCAGCCAATGATAGCTCGGCTTGCCGTGTTCGAAGAAGTGGTGGATCAGGAACGGCGCGGCCATGATCACCAGCCCGATGAGCGACCAAAGCGTCACTTTGCCAAAGTGCCCGCGCAGCATGGGCGTGCCGCTGTAATAGACCTCCTCGCGATCATCCGCCTCCTTGTGCGGCGCGTGATCTTCAAAATCGTTGTGCGGGGCGTTCTGCGGGGCGTCTTTCGGTGTCTCGCTCATATTCGGGCTCCTTCGATTTCCGGCCGGCGCTCCGATCGGCCTGAAATTGGGCTGATCGCGCCTCCGACCGGTTCATTCATCTTTTTCAGGTTGGCTCAGTTCTTCGATTCGCTTCCACATCGCATCAGGCACGGGCACGACGCTCAATCGGCTGTTGCGGATCAGATCCCAACCGGCGAAGGCGGGGTCGGCCTTGATATCGGAGAGGGTGACCGGCTGGCCGAGCCTTTTCTTCGACTTCACATCGAAAACGACAATCCGCTCATCCTCTTCCTTTGGATCTGGATAAGGATTGGAGGCGACCTCGCCGATGCCGATGGCGGCCTTCTCATCGCCCGTGTGATAAATCAGAACCGCATCGCCCTTTTTGATCGTGCGAATGTGCTTCAGCGCCAGGGCATTGGTCACGCCATCCCAGACCGTCTTCTTATCCTGGGCGAATTGATCCCAGGAGTAGCAATCCGGTTCGGTCTTGAGAAGCCATCGGGCCATGCGCGAATGCTCCGGTTGATGTTGATGCCGTCTCTTAAATCCTACCGACCCGCCCGCGATCCACCGGCCCCGGCCGCACCGGTGATCTCGGCCATCGGCTTCTGAATCGCCTGGCTCACCTTCCGCATGATGTCGTAGAAATCGACCTGGGCCAGATGCAGCGCCTTCATCTTGATGTGCGAGGCGATGCGATGCTGGAAGCTCTCGAGCTGCTGGTGCTGGGCATCGGTCACGGGCATGCCCGATTGCTCCTGGCGCATGAGCGTCTCGAGCTGGCGGTTGAATTCGGCGACCAGCCGCCCGGCCTCGGGATCTTCGGAAACGGATTTGGCGGCCGTGCGGTAGCGGTCGAAGGAAGGGTGGTCCTTGAGCATCACCGCGATTTTTTCAGCGGCATCGAGAATGGTTTGCGTATCGGTCGGCATGGGTGCGTTCCTCGGTAGATTCGTTCGATTGTCTTTTCGACACTATAATCGGGCGTGTCCGGCAGGGGAAGAACAGGGTATCGGGTATAGGGTGTAGGGTATAGGAAAGTGGGGGCGGATTTGAATGGACATTCTCGCCCATAGGTCGCAAACGCGCGCCGTTCCACGAACTGAGAATCCAGAAGTCGTAACCGCGCATGCATGACCGCGCCTGCCCTATACCCTATACCCTACACCCGATACCCTACCCCCATGTCCCGCTACCACCGCCAAATTCTCCTGCCGCAGATCGGCCAAGCCGGCCAGGATCGCCTCGCCCGCGCTCGGGTGCTGTTGGTCGGTTGCGGCGCTCTGGGAACGGTCATCGCCGAGCAACTTGTTCGCGCGGGGGTGGGGCAGTTGACAATAGCCGATCGGGATATTGTTGAGCTGACCAACCTCCAGCGGCAAACCCTTTTCGATGAAAAAGACGCGGCCGAGGGAATTCCCAAATCCATCGCCGCCGCCCGGCGTCTGTCGGCCATCAATTCTTCCGTCCAAATCACCCCGCTCGTCTGCGATGTTCACTCCGGCAACATCGAGGGATTGCTGGGCATTTCGGGATCAAATCCGCGACCGGCAATGGACCTGATCCTGGATGGCACCGACAATGTCGCCACGCGCTATCTGATTAACGATGTGGCCGTGAAATATAGCCTGCCTTGGATTTACGGCGCGGCCGTCGCCAGCGAAGGCCGGGTCATGGCGATCATCCCCGGCCAGACGCCCTGCCTCCGCTGCCTCTTCCCGAATCCCCCCAGCGCCCACGAGCTCCAGACCTGCGATACCGCCGGCGTTTTAGGCCCGGGGGCGAACATCATCGGCGCGTTTCAGGCGATGCAGGCGATCAAGATTCTCGTCGGCCAGGCTCCCGAGCAGGCCATGCTGCGGATGGAGTTCTGGCCCTGGCGGATGGGGACAGTTTCGACAATCGATGCCCGGCGAGAAGATTGCCCGTGTTGCGGGTTGCGGAAATTCGAGTTTCTCGATTCGGCCGCGGATTCGGCCGTCAGTCTCTGTGGTCGAAATGCCATGCAGGTGCGGCCGGCCGCGCGTGTGGCGATCGACCTCGACCAATTAGCACAACGCCTCCGGACCGCCGGCGAAGTGGAGCAAACCCCCCACCTGCTCCGCTGCCGCCTGAGCGACCCAGCCGGTGTGGTTTTGACGGTCTTTCCGGATGGCCGATCGCTGATTCAGGGCGTTCAGGAGGCCGACCGCGCCCGGTCGATTCATGCCCGCTTTGTCGGCGCATGAAGGAATCGGGCGGCTTCTTGAAGTGCCCGCCCATTCCCCCTAGCATTGGCCCGGATTGAACAACGTCTTAAAACAACCCTCGCTCCATGTGAAATCCGTCCTGGAGCTCATTGGCAACACGCCCCTCCTGTCATTCAAGCGTATGACCCAGAACGTCGCGCCGGTGCAGGTGCTGGCCAAGGCGGAATGGTACAACCCCGGCGGGTCGGTCAAGGACCGCGCCGCCATGGCGATGATCCTGGATGGCGAAAAACGCGGGTTGCTGCATTCCGGCAAAACGCTCATCGATGCCACGAGCGGTAACACGGGCATCGCCTACGCCATGATCTGCGCCGAGCGCGGTTATAACGTTCGTCTGGCGCTGCCCAAGAACGCCAGTGTCGAGCGCAAGCAATGCCTGCTGGCCTATGGCGCGGAACTGGACATGACTGACCCGGCCGAGGGAACCGATGGGGCACAGCGGCACGTCAAGGAACTGGTCCAGCACCATCCCGAGCGCTATTTCTATCCCGATCAGTACAACAACGACGCCAACTGGCGGGCCCATTACGATTCGACCGCCATGGAAATCTGGCGGCAGACCGAAGGCCGCGTGACGCATTTCGTGGCGGGTGTCGGCACGAGTGGAACGTTCATGGGTGTCACCCGCCGGCTCAAGGAACTCAACCCGGCCATCCAGTGCATCTGCATGCAGCCCGATTCGCCGCTGCATGGTCTGGAAGGGATGAAGCATATGGCGACAGCGCTGGTGCCGGGCATCTACGATGCAACCGTTGCCGATGAGCACGTGGAAGTGGGAACCGAGAACGCCCATCGCACAGTTCTGCGCCTGGCGCGCGAGGAGGGGTTGCTGGTGGGTGTTTCATCGGGCGCCAATATGTACGCCGCCATGCAGGTGGCCGAGCGGATCAAGGAGGGGATTGTCGTGACCATCTTCTGCGACTCGGCCTCTAAATATCTCTCGGAGAGTTTCTGGACCGAAATGGACAGCGAGGCGGTGAACTGGCCGTGAGTCAAACTATCGTGCTGCACATCTCCGAAGCGATCAAGCGGCAGATAGAGGCCGAGGGGGTGGCCGCGTTTCCGAGTGAATGTTGCGGCATACTCATTGGCCGGGATCTGGCGGGTGGAGAGCGCATCGTCGAACGGCTGGCCCCGATGAAAAATGCCTTCGATGCCTCCGAGCAGTATCACCGATTCACAATCGATCCGCGGGCGCAGATCGAGGCCGAAAAGTCGGCCGATGCGGAAGGAAAAATGCTGCTCGGATATTACCACAGCCACCCCAATCACCCCGCCCGCCCGAGCGAGTACGACCGCCAGAACATGCCGCCGTTTTCGTTTTACAGCCAGGTGATCGTCTCCATCATGGAAGGCAAGCCGGCGGACATGACTTGCTGGTATCTGGATGAGGAAACCGAGCAGTTTGCCCAAACGCGGATTGTTGTTGTAGGATGATCGAGTCGCGGAAAAAACAACGAAAGAAGGAAAGACCATGCCCATCAAACCCCAAGGCCGAATTTTCAACGACATCACCGAAACCATCGGCGGCACGCCCCTGGTCCGCCTCAACCGCATCATCCCCGCCGATCATGCGACGGTCCTGGTCAAGTGCGAGTTCTTCAACCCGCTTTCGAGTGTCAAGGACCGCATCGGCGTGGCCATGATCGATGCGGGCGAGAAATCGGGAAAGATCGACAAGGAGACGGTGATCGTCGAGCCCACCAGCGGCAACACCGGCATCGCGCTGGCCTTCGTCTGCGCCGCCCGCGGTTACAAGCTGATCCTGACCATGCCCGAGAGCATGTCGATCGAGCGGCGGCGCCTGCTCAAGGCGCTGGGCGCGCAGGTGGTCCTGACCCCCGCCGCCGATGGCATGCGCGGGGCGATCAACAAGGGCAACGAGCTGCTCAAGGAGCATAAGAAATCGTACATGCCCATGCAGTTCGACAACCCGGCCAATCCGGAGATTCACAAGCTGACGACGGCCGAGGAAATCTGGGCCGACACCAACGGTCTGGTCGATTTCCTGGTCTCCGGCGTGGGCACCGGCGGGACGATCACCGGCGTGGCCGAGGTGATCAAGCCGCGCCGGCCCTCCTTCAAAGCCATCGCCGTCGAACCGGTCGCTTCCCCCGTCATCACGCAGACGATGAAAGGCGAGCCCATCAAGCCCGGCCGCCATAAAGTCCAGGGCATCGGCGCGGGCTTTGTGCCCAGCAATCTGCATACAAAACTCGTCGATGAAGTCGTCCAGATCACCGATGAAGAAGCCTTCGAATGGGCGCGCCGCCTGGCCAAGGAAGAAGGCATTTTCGGCGGCATCAGCTCCGGCGGAAACGTTGCGGCCGCGGCCAAGGTGGCGGCGCGGCCGGAGAATAGGGGGAAGATGATCGTGACGATCATGTGCAGCTTCGGCGAGCGTTATTTGAGCACGCCGTTGTTTGAGGAGGAGGCGTAGCATGCGCAGTCTTGAAATCGCCAACTTGCCGGATGGAATGTACCAGCGAATCGAGGAACAAGCGGCGGCCCATGGAACAACGGTGAGCCAGGAAGCGGCTGAACTGTTAGCCAAGGCTCTCGCCGATGACGATACTCGCGAAACGGAACTCCTGGCGGAACTTGCCGCCGGGCGGGCGGAACTCAAAGCCAAGGGAATTCCGTCCATCAGCGAAACCGAGATCCAAGACATGAAGCAGTGGGGCCGCGAATGATTGTTGCGGACGCCAACCTGGTTGTGTATCTGCTCATCGACGGCGATTACACCCAAGCAGCGCATCAAGTTCGGAAAAGGAATCGTCCGTGGATGGTGCCTGCGCTGTTTCGAAGCGAACTGCTCAACGTTTTGTGTTCGCAAATGCGCATCTACGGCATGGAGCGCGATGACGCCCTGAAATTGTTTCAACGCGGCATGTCAATGGTTCAAGTTTCAGACGCCGCAGTTGATGCCGCCGGCGTCCTCAATTTGTGCAAGTCTTTGAAGTCCTCGAGTTATGACGCGGAATACGTCTTGCTTGCGGAATCGCTTGGCGTGCCTCTTGTCACGCAGGATGCCGCGCTTCTCCGCGCGGTTCCCAATATCGCAGTTTCCATTGCTCAAGCGGCTGGTGCGACGTAATTCCAAATCTGGAATTCCCAACGCACGATCGCGGAGAATTGCGGGGAAGCCGGAAAGCCTTGATGACGCCGCCGATTTGAAATTTCTAAAATTCATTGCTCTAGCATCACAAAAAGCCCACCCATGACTCAATCCGAAATCCACCAAGCCAACACCGCTCTCGCCACCCAATCCCCCCTCGAAATCGTCCGCTGGGCCGTCACCCGCTCCGATGGCCGGGCCGTCGTCTCCACCAACTTCCGCCCCTACGAGGCCGTCATCCTCCATCTCGCCACCCAGGTTCAGCTGGACATCCGCGTCCTCTGGGTTGATCACGGCTACAACAAACCCGCCACCTACCGGCACGGCGAAGAGCTGATCAAGCGTTTCAAGCTCAACGTGAGGCTCTATGTCCCGCGCATGACGGCCGCCCATTACGATGCGATCCACGGCGGCGCGCCCGAGCCGACCGCGGAAAATGAGGAGCGCATCAAGGCCTTCAGCACCGTCATGAAGCTCGAGCCCTTCCAGCGCGGCATGCGCGAACTCGCCCCCAGTGTCTGGCTGACCGCGCTGCGAAAAGTGCAAAACCCCAACCGCGCCGGCATGGAAATCATCAGCGATGATCCCACTTTCAAGACGCTCAAAGTCAGCCCCGTTCTTAACTGGAACGACCAGCAGATGAACGAGTATTGCAAGCAGCATGACCTACCGGTCGAGTGGGACTACTTCGACCCCGCCAAGGCCGATGAAAAACGCGAATGCGGCCTGCACGCGGCGTGGGGCGGCAAGGCGGTTGCAAGCCAAGGCTAACCAAGATGGCGACTCGACGATTCAGCATCGCCCGCGTGATCATGGTCCTCAGCGCCCTGCTGGCGCTGGGGGCGCTGGCGGTGCTTGGGGTCTCGGCCTACGTGTTTGTCTTTCATTTGAAGGAGATGAACATGGAGGATGCGTCGATGACCAAGCGCATCTGTGCGATTTACGGTTGCCTGGCCGGGCTTTTCGCGGGTTGCTCGATCTTTTTGTATCTGAAGCTCTATCCCCGCAAGAGCCGGCAGCGCGGCTTCGACGTGATCCAATGACGCGGCAGTTCGTCGACCTCCACTCCCACTCCACCGCCTCCGACGGCACATTCGCCCCCGCCGACGTCGTTCGCCTGGCCAAATCCGCCGGCCTGGTCGGCCTGGCCCTCACCGATCACGACACCATCGCCGGCATTACCGAGGCCGCGGCTGAGGCCAAAAAGCTCGAGATCACCTTTATTCCCGGCATCGAAATCTCGGCCGTCCCGCCCATCGATAATGGCACGCTCCATATCCTCGGCTATTGCATCGATCCGCAAAGCCCCGCGCTGGCCGAAATGACCCGCAATCTCATCGATGCCCGCGACGATCGCAATCCGAAGATCATCGCCCGACTGCGTGAGCTCGGAATCGTTATCACCATGGATGAAGCGGTCAACTACGCCCGCGGCGGCGTGCTTGGCCGGCCCCATATCGCCGCGCTTCTTATCCGCAAGGGCATCGTCAAGACCGTCAAGCAGGCCTTCGATGAGTATCTCGCCCCCGGCGGCAAGGCCTACTTCGACAAAGAGCGCCTCACCCCCCGCGCCGCCATCTCCCGCATTCGCCAGTCTGGCGGCCTGCCCGTTCTTGCCCACCCCGTCCAACTCCGCGCCACCAACCATGCCCAGCTCGATCGAGTCATCAAAGACCTTCTCGATCTCGGCCTGGCCGGGATCGAAGTCATCCACAGCGACCACTCCCAAGCCCTCGTCGATAAATACACCCGCCTGGCCGATCGCTACGGCCTGCTCAAAACTGGCGGCTCCGATTTCCATGGCGGCAACAAAAAAGACATCTCGCTTGGCACCGCCAATGGCCGGCGCATCCCCAGAAAATTCATGGATGACCTCCTCGCCCGCGCCGCGAACCCAGTCCGATTTTAGCCGCTCCGCTTGCGGAGCGCGTCCATCGGCGCACCAACCCGATCAGTCGGAGCATGATGGAGAATTGGAATTCAGATTCATCGCATATCGCGGGCGCCAGCGGCGTTGGGATCCAGACGCAGGACAAAGACCTGGCTCTTGGCATCCACCGCCCAAAACAGATGCCGCTTGTTATCGTGCATCAGGCCAAGCGAAACATTTCGGCCTTTGACTCCGCTGGGGTCGTCGCCGGTGATTTTCAGCGAGATCCAGCGACCGGCGGCCGGGTCGAAGGCGGGCGTTCGGCGAACACCGCTTTCATCGGCGGGCAGTGTGCATCCGGCCAGGACCAGGTCGTGATCGGGGTCGTAGCGGAGCTGGCAGAGATAGGAGATGGAAGCCGCCGCGGGGGCGTTGGCCGGCTCGATCCGGCTGGCTTCGAGGGTTTTCATGTCCAGCGCGTGGACGATGCCGTCAAAGGGATGCGTGTCCCCGTATTCCTTGCGGACCATCAGGAGGCGATCGCGCTTGGAGTCATAGGTCATCGTTGAATTGTCGACGCGCGAGCCGGGCAATTTCGCGCCGGTGACTTTCAGCCGGAGCCATTCGCGCTTGCTCGCATCGAAGCGGAAGATCGCGCCGTCCTTGGTCCAGCAGGCGATACCGGCCGGCGTCGGGCAGAGCGTCAGGTCGTAGAAGCAATCGCCATGATCCATCCCTTTGGGTTTGGGGGCGCGCGAACTCCAGTCAGCGCGGTCGGGGTCGTAGAAGTAGGAATGGGTTCGTCGGCCGGTGAAGATCATTTGCTTGATGAGCGGTTCGTAGGCGTAACTTTGATAGGAATGGCCGGTGATCCAGGGGCGCCGATTCAGGTTGTAGCCATCGGGATATTCTGTGTTTGAATAGGTCTGGCCCAGCGGGAACTCAACCGGAAAAGGGAGCTCCCAGCGGCCGGTGGCCAGATGAAAGTGAAGCACATCCGAGCCGCCATGCGCGCAGTGCCCACCGGAAAAGCGCAGGATCTGATCGCGATCCACATCCAGCACTGCCGTTCCCCAGTCGCGATTCACCTGCGGTAACTGCGGAGGTTTGATGGCGACCCAGGTGTTGGCGGGCAGATTACCGAGGCGCTGTTGAAACGCCTGCGCATCCGGAACGGGGTCCTTCAGGAAAAAGTCCGGATGAAATGCGCCGGTGCGATACTGACGCGTATCGGCCTCGGCGAGTGCATCGGGCGCGGAACTGCTCCAGCGGTCGGCGGCGATGTCGTAGGTGAATTCGCCATCGGCGCGGTTGATGTACTGGCCGCCCATGTAGTCGGTGTTGTTGGCGTACTGGTAGCCGCCGCTGAGTTTGACCGTGCCATCGCCGGCGGCGGTCAGTGCATGGTTCGCGCGAGGCGGCGGGGCGGTTGGTGGCTGGCGGCAGGTCCAGGCGCGGGAGTTGGGGTCGAAGGCCCAGGTGTCGCTCGTCACATAGTCGCAGTGGTCGCCGCCGAACAGAATGTAGAGGCCGGTTTTGCGATCGAAGACAATTGGGCTGAGGGTGCGGGCGGGAGGCTCCGCATCCAGAGGCTCGGCCGCCTGTTCGAGCGCGCGCTGAATTTCCCACATCGCGTGCATCGATTCAGCATTGAGATCTTCACCCAGTGACTTTTCGACATCCGCGGACTGCCGCGCTACGGCCACCAGCCTAAGCACGCTACGATCGCGCCGGACCGCATCGCCGCCGTTGAGGGTTTCGCCCTTCAAACCCGCTTCGAGCGATGAAACGTCTTTGGCGATTTGGGATTGGGCGGGTAGGAGCTGATTTCTGGCCGCTGCCTCCCGGCGCTCGGCCGGAAATCCCTGGAACCATGCCGAGCGCGCCTGCGCGAGAAGTTTCGCCTGATCGATTGCCGCCTTCACGCAGAGGTCATGGTATCCCTGCAGCTTGTTCGCCTTGCGCAGGTCGGAACCGATCGGCGTCCATTTGCCGCCTTCCAGAATCCGCGTTCCGGCCCGGCCATCTTCGGCCGACTGGTCCTGTCCGCCAAAGGCCAGTCCAGCGCCATCCGGGCCTTCGGCGGACGCGCCCCAGATGATCGGCTCGTGAAGATTCACCCCGGGCAGGCGGTAGGGTTTGGGTTTTGCCTCGGCCGCGCTTGCCGGGCGCTGCGCGGCGATCGCCGCGACGAGAATGATCGAGAACACAAACGATGCCGTCCTGACCGGTTTTGCCATGGGCGATTCCTCCGCGAGAGATGGGCCTGAATGGCTATACCGGATTGGCGGCCGAGTGTGGCGGGGGCGGGAGGAGTGCGAGGGGTGAGTAGCGCGCCTGCGCGGATTGAACGTCGGCCATGATGTTCATCGGGCGCAGTCGTCAGCCGCGTTATTTTCCGCGCCGCGTGATGTTGAAATTGATCGGCCGGGTCAGACGAACGGGAATGGGCGTGCCGTTCAAGCGCGCGGGCTGGAATTTCCAGGAGCGGGCGGTGCTGACGGCTTCGTTGTCGAGGATGTCGTGGCCGGATGAAGCGAGGATGCGCACATCGGTAACCTGGCCGGTGGCGTCGATGGAAATTTCGAGCGTGACCGTGCCGGACCAATCCTTCTCGTACGCCTTTTCCGGATAGCGGGGGCTGCGGTTGTCCTCCGAGGGCATGGGAACGCCATCGGGCACGCCCGTGCGGCCGCCGCCATCGCCGGTCGCGGAACCTTTGCCTTGCGCGGCCGAGGCGGATTGGCCGGCATTCTGGCCCGGTGTTCCGCCGGAGGCCGGGATGGGCTTGGATGGCGATGAATTCGTTCCGGCGACGGAGGCCATGAGTGTGGATGAGCCCCCGGATGCACCAGAGGGGTTGGTATCACCGGCCGTATTGTTCTCACTGGCCGATCGCGGTTCATCGGTGATCAGCGGGCCGATCGCGATGGGCGGGCGATTGAGGCTGGCCGGCGCGGTGATCGGCTGCGTCGGGAGCGCCGGCAGAGGCTCGGAATCCGTACCGGCCAGATGATCGAGCGTGGGAGCGTGCGGGGTGATGGGCGGCGCCTCCAGCGGCGGCGGTGCGAGCAAAGTTGAGGTTGGCGGCGCATCGGCCAGCGCGCCGGGCGGCGGGATGATGATGGGGGCATCGGCGATGTTGCCCAGCGCGGGCGCACCGGCCGGCGTGCCGTCGAATTGGGCGGCGTTGCCAAACCGAAGTTCGAGCGATGGCTGACTGAAGAACTCGACCTTGATCAATACGGCCGCCGCGGCGTGAGCGGCCATCACCAGCGCGAGGATGATGAAGAAGGAATCATCGCGGCGGCGATGCTGCCGATGATCGCCGAAAAAAAGACGGCGCAGCAGACCCGGTCTGGATACCGGATCGAGGTTGCGCGGAGGTTGGGGCACGGGGATAGTATAGGCGATGCGCGACAGAAGAGAAAAATGAGCGTAGAAGATTGACGGGTAGAGGGTAGACGAAATACCGCGTGTTTCTTGGCGCTTCGTTCTATCCTCAATCCTCTATCCTCTACCCTCTCTTTCTTCCTAACGTGTTATCAGAACTCCCACCCGATGTTGATGTAAACGCGGGCCGTGGCGGAATCGGGGGTAATGCCGAAAAGAGGGGCGACATTGATGCTGAGCTGGGGAACCGGCCGCCACTGGACACTGGGGCCGATGAGAATGGACGTTTCGTAGTTGGCGCGGTTGCCGTGCGTGGAGATGAACTCGACCTTGGTTTCCGCTCCAAAAGAGAGTTTTTCGTCGATGAGGGTATAGGAAATGCCGCCATCGATTTCGTAGGTGTATTCGCGGCCGCCGCCGGTTTCGAATTCGCCGACGAAATTCACGCCCCAGTGCCAGCGCGGGGCCAGCTCATCACCGAGCAGCAGCTTGAATTCCACGCCATCCGCATCGTACTCATGGTAGATATATTCGGCATAGAACGTAGGGTTGCCCCAGATCTTGCCCCAGTCCGCCAGAGCCCAGCGGCCCTCCAGTTGAGCGCCGTTCTGCCCCTTGCCGGATTCGTCGATATCGAGGCGGTAATAGACATCGACCTGGAAGTGGTAGGGCAGCCCATAGGAGATTTCGGCCAGATACCGGCCGTTGGTTTCCCCGGATTTAAGAAAGCGCGGGATGAACCAGAGCTCGGCCTCGACCTTGCCCTCGGGGATGACGTAAACGCGCGTGTTGGGGAATCGGCGCGTGGCGGTCCAGCGCGGCTGGCCGTAGGAGCCGACCCGGTCTTCCTCGCGAAGCTCGGATTTGTTGGCGGTGACATTGACGGGGGGAAGCTCATAGGAGCGGAGGTGGGCTGGCGCGGGGGCGGGAGCGGCGGATTGGTCGAGCGTGAGTGGATTGGTGAGGTCGAGTTTGTCGTCGGTAGGAGCGAAGTTGGCGGGCGGTGCGCCTGCGCCGGGATTTTCAGCCAGGGCAGGCAAGACGAGAGCGAGTAGGGCGGCCGCAATGGCCAATCGAAGGGCGCGAAGCATGGAGTTCCTCCCAGAACTGTGAAAGTAGTAAATACGACTATATCATGCCGAGAATAATCGCGGAAAACGAGTGTTTTGTGTAGCACGGGCATCCTGCCCGTGTTGAGAATTAAGAATTTGGCGAGTTTCTAAAGTCCGAATCTCGCAGACATGGGCAGAGCCTGTCTTGAGCTTGCGAAAGAATGCCCATGCTACGGGCCGCTCATCTGATCCCCTCTCCCGAGTACAGGAGAGGGGGTAAATCTCGCAACCAGCAACTAGCAACTCGCAACTATTTCTCGGGATGTTCTTTAAGATCCTTCTGGATTTCCTGAAGCGCCAGCGTGGCGTACGAGGTGACCAGGATATTGCTGTCTTCGAACCATTTCTTGTCGCCCTGCCACGAGCCATCTTCTTTCTGGAGGGCGGCGATCTTATTGGTCAGGTCCAGACGCCAGTCGTGCTTGTTGCCTTTGGCATCGACGATGATCGGCTCGCCGTAGACGTGCAGGGCGCGGGCCATCGTGTGATAGTAGTAGTAAAGACCATAGCGGGTCATATCGCCGAGCTTGGGGTCATTGACCTGCATGCCGGGGTTGGCATCGACCGTGTAGTTCTCGCTGATCCATTGCCAGGCCGCCTTCACCTTGGGATCGTTCCTGGAAAGCCCCGCATAGATCATGGATTTGAGGCCCGCATAGGTCATCGACCCGTAAGAGCGAATGACGCGCTTGCCATCGGGGCCGAGGATAATCCCGGCCGGCGATTCGCCTTCATTGGCGGGCGAGTAGAAGAATCCGCCTTTCTGGGCTGGATCATCGCTGGCGAACTTCTGCTCGTTCGTTTCGGTATTGTTCTGGGTGCGGGTCAGGAACTTGAGCGCGGCCTGAAACGCGGGATCATCCTTGGACAGACCGGCGTTCTGCAGCGCTTCCATGGACATCTGCGCGTTGGAAAGATCAGGCCGGCCGGCGCGGGAATAACCCCACCCGCCCCACCAGACATTCTTATCATCGGCGATCTTTTCACCCTTGGGTCCGGGCGGTGTCTTGTCGGTCCACTGGATGCCCTTGATGTAGGCGACGGCGCGGTCGATCTTTTCCTTGTAGGCCGGGTTGTTGGCGGCCGCCAGTGAGGAGATGGCGATGGAGGTGTTGTAGTTGGCCAGCAGGTCCTGGTAGATCCCGCCGTTATCGAGTTGGTAAGTCAGGAGCTTGTCGTAGCCTTTTTTGACGAAATCCGCATTCGGGCCGGTCTTGGGGTCTTGCGCGAAGACCTTAAGTGGCAGGGCCGTCAGAGCAGGGGGGTCCTTCTCGCCCTGCCACCCGCCATCGGGCTTTTGCTGGGCTTTGAGGTAGGAAAGCGCTTTATCGATGGAGGCCTGAACGCGAGCGTCCAGCGCCGGGGCGTCGGCCGCGATGGCCGTGCGCGGGTAGGGCAGGGGGTTGAAACTGAACGGGGCGATGATCGAAGCGGAAATCGCGAGAGACAGAAACAATCGGAGCTTGCGGGTCATGGATTCCTCATGTTGGGGTCGAGGTATGAAAAAGTTCCCGGAATCTTACTAACGGGTGCCGACAGGATGATACGACAAAAGCATTCTGGCGAGCGATTGGCCAGGCGCTGGCGGAATTTTGACCAGTTATCCGGGCGCCGGTGCCAAGGGCGGTTGGATCAGAGGTCAAAATTAACGGTGAGGCAGTCCGACAGCGGGTTTCGGGAAATGGTTGAGCAAGGGCCGTGCCTACGCGCGGACTATGCGACACTCAAATTTTGGATTGATGACCTTCGCTCCGATACGCTGCCCGAACCTGCGTGGTAATCAAATTGAGGAGGATGACACGACAACAAATCATCGCGCGCGATTTCGCGCATGTGGTGCGGCCCCGTCTCGGCTGCCAAAGCAGGCGGAGGTGCCCGCACCACAAGCGCACGATCGCGCGCACTCATTCAGAATGCCGACGGGCATCGAGGAGCGTTGAGACGCGTCATGCCGATGGCGAGTTGGGCCGGTTATTGCCCGGGCGGATGTCGTATTTACCCTCGAGGATCGCGCCCGACCCAACCGCCAGCGCCGGCGCGGTGACATCGCCGTGAATCTCGGCCTCG
Organism: Tepidisphaerales bacterium; assembly: GCA_038244055.1. GTDB lineage: Bacteria > Planctomycetota > Phycisphaerae > Tepidisphaerales > Tepidisphaeraceae > DASPKW01. Next base: position 27,580 of record JBBRTW010000001.1, read on the forward strand.
GGGCTCACCAGCACCGGGCCATGCGAGATGACATTCCCCTTGAGCTTCCCGCGGACGATCAGCCCGCCGCAGGTGATGCGATCGGTGACGACGACGTTCCCCTTCTTCTCAACCGTGACCATGCCGACCGTTTCGATGCTGCGGCGAGCCCGGTACTCCTTGATGCGAATGTCTTCGATCGTGAGTGATTTGTTGCAATACTTGCAGGTGACCGTGAGGGCCTTCTTGCCGATCTCCTGGGGCTTGGCGCAGTAAATGCAGAAGATGATCTGGCGATCATCGGAGGAAGGGATGGGAAGATCGCCTCCGGCCATGGGAGCATTCTAGCGGGGGAATCAGCTTAGAGACAATTCGAGTTTCGAGTGAGATGCGAGTGAGTTGCGAGATTCGAGTTATGAGTTGCGAGTCGAGAAACCGAAATCCTCCACAACTCGCAACCCGCAACTCGCAACTATTTCCGCAACTCCCAACTCGCAACCCGCAACTATTTCGGCCCCTGTGGCTGACCCGCGGGCAGGGCCGGCTTATTCTGCCCCTGTGGCGGGCGATTCTTGACCGCTTCGGGACCGACCGTGACATGACCGACGAGAATCGCGCCTTCATCGACGACGAGCCGGCTCGTGCGCAAATCCCCTTCGTAGCGGGCCGATTGTTTCAATTCGATTTTGTCGCTGGCCGTGAGGTTGCCCGTGACTTCGCCTTCAACGGTGATCCCGCCCGAATCGACATCGGCCGACATCTTGGCTTCCTTGGCGATGTGCAGTTTGCCGGGGGTAATGATCTTCCCCTCGAACTTCCCATGGAGGCGCATGCCCTTCTCGAACGAAAGTTCGCCCTTAAAGCTGGCATCTGGGCCTAAAATGGTCGGAAAATCCTGATTGACGGGGTCAGCCATGGTGTGCCTCCTGCGGAGTACGGGGATTTGAGCAAACCCGGCACTCCATACCGGGCGAGAAGTTGGGCGGATTATATCGATCGAAGGCAGGGCCACAATCGATTGGAACTCAATGTGTCAGAAATCAGTAGCCAGGGGCGTTGATGCTCACAGAGACCCCAACAGACTCGCCGGGCAATCGCATGTGGCATGAAAAGGGCAACTATTGCGAATTTCGGATTGTGGATTGCGGATTGAAAGGCGGTTTTCAATCCGCAATCCGCAATCCACAATCCGAAATCCGAAATCGGTGCGATAGGTGTTACATGCGATGGCCCTAAACAGACTCTGGCGCGAGCGGACCGACCCTTGACAACCCCCCCCCGCCCGATAGAGTATCCGCCCCAAGGCGAGAGGCCTTTTTCGTAGCGCCATTAGCTCAATTGGCAGAGCAGCTGACTCTTAATCAGCGGGTTTCAGGTTCAAGTCCTGAATGGCGCATTTTAAGTAATTGCAAGCACTTATGGCAATCCGCCGGCACCCGGTTTTGGGTGCCTTTTTCATGCCGGTTTCCGATGCGTATCGGATCAAGAACAAAATCGCCCTGATAATGTCCGCCCTGGCGACGCCCCGCATTCAAAACATAAAACATAAAACATAAAGACATAATCATCCTCGAGCCCCATCCGCCCCCCTTGCCTCCTTTTGTTTTATGTCTTTATGTTTTTCCCGCCTTCGCCATGAGGAGGATTGTGCAGGCGGCGGGATTCGCATGCGCTGACTCGGGTATTGGTGAGCATTGCGTCTGGGGGAGAAGGATCGGCGGTATCATCGGGCGCTCCTAAGTGAAGGACATTTCATGATGAAGATCCGATGTCTGGTGGCGCTGGTGTTGTGGATGCTCGTGGGTGTGCGAGGTGGGGAGGATCGCTCGAATGGGGTTTATGCTGAGGAGAAGGAAGGGCTCAAGCCGGGGACCGAGGTCTTTCGGGGGGATTTTGATTCGGCCGATGGGCTGAAGGGCTGGCAGATCACCGGGCCGGGGACCGTCACCCTGATCGCGCGCGAGGGGGGGATGGCGGCGCAGGTGGATGCGCCCAAGATGCCCGGGCAGAAGATGCGCATCAAGCTGCCCGTGGAGCGCATCGCCGGGCTGCGCCTGGCGATCTCGGCCTTGATCAAGTCGGAGGATGTGAAGACGCCGGAGAAGAGTTTTCAGGGAATCAAGCTGATGCTCTACACGACCGGCCCGGCCGGGCCGCAGTGGCAGCATCCCTCCAAACTCTGGGGCACGTTCGATTTTAAGCCGGTGGCGTTTCTCGCCAGTGTGCCCAAAGATGCCACCGAGGCCTGGCTGGACCTGGGCGTGGAGGCCACCACCGGCCGGGCGGTGTTCGATCAGATCAAAGTGATGGTGCAGGCTGTCCCGCGCACCCGCCCCGCCGTTCGGCCTGCCCTTAGCGCGGTCAATTCCAATCGATGCACCGAGATTTCCCGCCTGCGCGGGGTCATGTACGGCCCGGCCGGGAAGGCCGAGGATATTGAAACCCTCGCGAAGTGGAATGTGAACTTGATCCGCTGGCAATTGCACTGGGTGCCGGGTGGCAAGCACGATGCCTGGCGCGATGGGCTGGAGGCGTATGATAAATGGATCGACCACACCCTCGATCAAATGGATACCCTGCTGCCCCTGTGCGAGAAGCATGGGATCAAGGTTTTAATCGACCTGCACACACCCCCCGGCGGCGGGATCAACATCGGTGCCTGGGCACTCTTCGAAGAGAAGAAGTACCAGGATCATTTCATCAAAGTCTGGGATCGCATCTCCGCCCGCTACAAGGGGAACAAGACCATCTGGGGCTACGACCTGGCCAACGAGCCGATCGAAGGTTTGACCGCGCCGGGCCTGCTGGGCTGGCGCGAACTGGCGCTGGCCGTCTCGGAGCGGATTCGCAAGGTCGACGCCGACCATGCGATCATCGTCGAGCCCGGCCCCGGCGGTGACTGGGAAAACCTCCCCTTCTTCCCACCTCTGCCGGTGAAAGGCATTGTCTACAGCCCCCACATGTACAAGCCCGGCCAGTTCACCCACCAGGGGGTCTTCGGCAAATCCGCCCCGATCGCGTACCCCGGCGAAATCGCCGGCAAACAATGGGACAAGGCCGCGATGCGCCAGGCCCTCTCGGAGATTCGCGACTACCAGCTCGACTACGATGTGCCCATCTACATCGGCGAGTTCAGCGCCATCCGCTGGGCGCCGGGTGAATCCGCCCGCGATTACCTGGCCGACTGCATCAGCTTGTTCGAAGAGTTCGGCTGGGACTGGTCCTACCACGCCTTTCGCGAGTGGAGCGGGTGGAGCGTGGAGTATGGGTCGGATCCGAAAGACACCAAGCCGAGTGAGACGCAGACTTCGCGGGAGATTCTGCTCAGGGGGTGGTTTGGGAAGAACGGGAGATAATGTCAAATGTCAAAAGGCAAAACAGGCAGACTCTTCAACAAGGCGGCGGAATGGTGAGAAGACATCCCGCGCGGGAGGGGGCGGGGCGTGGCCGGCCGGCGGAGATTGGGCAGGTCGGCATCGAGAGGGATGAGGTATTGGAGCTCGAGCTTGGTGAGCCCATTCACTTCCCCGACGTCCACGCCTTGTACCGTTCATCCAATTTCGCGGCCGCGGCATTGCCGGTGTGGAAGAGGGCGCGGTATTTGAAGGTGACGGGCTTTCCCGGTTCGATCTTGAAGTCGCCCGCGCCTTTGGGCTGGTTCTTGTCGAAATCGTGGAGGCCGAAGGGATTGGGGGCGTGCAGGCCATACTCGCGCGTGTGCCACATGGTCGGGTGGCGGGGGTTTTCGGGATGATCGAAGATCGCCACACCGTAGGGCTTGCCGCCGATCTGTCCGGATTCATCGCACCAGTCGGCCGGCTTGCCCCAGATTTCCTTCTCACCGGTCTTGCCGGCCGAGTTGGTCAGCGCGCCCTTGCGGGCCTTGTCTCCTTTTTCACTGTTGCCGATCTCGGAATGGAGACGGACGGCGCAGAGGCCGGCCTCCTTGGTGTCGCCGAGCGTGACCGCTTCATTTCCCGCCGGGACCAAAGTCACTGTCACATCGATCCCGCGCGTGCCATCTTCCAAAGCGAAGAAGCGCAGCGTGCGCGTCTCTTTCAGCAGGGTGGGATCGGTCTCGGTCTTGCCGCTCCATTCGAGCTGCTCGACGAGCGTGTCGCCTTCGACTTTGTCGAACTTGATGTGTTTCTGAATCCCGGATTTGCCGGCCAGATGGGACCAGTGATCCACGCCATTGACATCGCCTTGGGAAATCCAGAAAGAGCGGTGATGCGGATGCTCCTTGGGGTTGGTGATGGTCTGATCGCTGGTGATGCACTGCCCATCGGCCGCGTTCACCGGATACGCGAAGGGGCGATGGAAATTCTTGTCATCGCCGGGGAGGAAGTGGTAATCGGTGAAAAGTTTGCCGTCGATTTCGACCTTGATCGAAGTCGGCTGTTGCGTCAGTTTCACTTCAGCGCGGGCCGGCGCGGACAGCATCAAAGCTCCGATGACGATTGCGGCGGTAAACAGGCGGTGGGTCATGGGGTTCCTTATAGCGGAAAAACTAAAAACCTAAACCGTAGCATGGGCATCCTGCCCATGTGGAGTGCGCGGAGCATAAAAATGCAGAGCCCAAAACACCAACGCCGCTCCCACGGGCAAGATGCCCCGTGTTACTTACACGGGCAAGATGCCCGTGCTACTGTGTTACTCACACGGGCAAGATGCCCGTGCTACGAAAATCACTTCACCGAATACTCCACCCACTGCGTCTCAACCTTCTGCCCGGCGTCGAAAGACCAGGAGGCATCCTCGCCCGCATTGGGCGCGGCGTAGGTATGGGCGGCGGTTTTGGACTGGCCGGTGGAATCTTTCCAGGAGAAAGTAACCTGAGTGGGGCTGGGCTGGGAATTGGCGTAGGCGAGATGGGCTTCGACTTTTCGGTAGGTTTTTCCGCCGCTGTTGGTGAAGCGGACGCGCACGGGGCCGGCGATTTCGGGTAAGGCGATATCGCCCCAGGTGAAGGACTGGCTCCAGTAATCGGTGGGCTCGGGCTGCCGGCGGAGGATCTGCCAGTCTTTGACCACTGGCTTCCAGGTTTGGCCGGCATCGGCCGAGAAATCGATTTGATATTTAACCTCGGGTCGCGGCGGCGCGCCGGAGGATTGCCAACTGGCGGCGTAAAGTTTGACCGCCTTCTCGCCGCGCGGGGCGGTGAGTTCCAGGGTTACGCTGGGCGAACCCATCTTGCCATCCACCACATGCGCCTCGGCCTGCGGCAAGGTCGGCCCGGCGGAGATCAGGCCCTGGTTGGACTGGGCGAAGGTGATCTGGTTCATGCCATCGTGGAGATGGGGGATGACGGCGACATTGGTCTGGCAAATGGTTTGAATGCTCAGGCCGGATTTCTTGAGATCATCCATCGACCCGGCGATGCGGAGGAGGTAGCTGTACTGGCCTTTCACAAGATCGGTCGCATCGATCATGTCCGGGGCCGGGCCATGCACATGACCGTTGGGCGACTTGATGAGCGTGGTGAACGCCTTGACGGCCCGGCCGGCATCGTTCCAGGTCTTGCCGGCATTGGTAGAGATGGAGATGGGGAATTTTCCGTTGGAAATGTAGATCACCAGGCCATTTTTTCCGCCGGGATCGTAAATACCCCAGGGTTTGTCGTTGGGAGGCGTACAGGCGATTGTGTAGGGCGAGCGGAATTCAAACGTGATTTGCTTGCCATCTTCATCCACCACCGCCTCTTTGTACGACCCACTGGCGAAATCGGGGGCGTAATTGAAGGCGACGTTTCCATAGCGCACCTGTCCCTGGGCTGCGCCGGTGCCTTTCTTGGATCCATACATTTTCTCGGGTTGGTTGACCCAGGTTCGATCGCGCTGCGGGCCGGGGATGCCGCCGGTGTTGTAGTTGCGGCCCCAGAAGACATAGGCGTCTCCGATGTTCAGGCCGGGCTTCAGATAGCGGGTCATCGTCTCGCCGGCGCGCAGGTTCACCATCGGCGGCGGCCCGGCGTAACCCGCGAGGTATTCGGCCACTCGATACGAAGTGTAGACGCCGCCCGCATCTTCATCGGCCAATCCCGAAACGCGCCAGCCGCGCTGGCGATCGGGCTTGAAGCCGGGGTCTTTGAGCGTCTTGATTTGCGGGACGATCTCATCGATCCCCATCAGCCGGCTGCCATCGGGGGAGAAGATGACCGTGGAAATATCGTGATCGAGCAAAACCCATTTGCCCGCGCCATACGCTCCACCCGTCAGATAAACTTCGAAGGAGTTGTGGCCCGAGACGCCGACGCTTCGGCTGCGGCAATGCCCGAGCAGTGCATCCATCTCGGCCGTCCATTGGGCGTGGGTGGTGCCGCAGAGGCCGAAACCGTGGGCGAAAAGGCCGGCCCAGTAGTCGCGATTCCATTCGGTCTTGTTGAAGCCCTGGCCGTAGAGGTCGCATTTGCCTTCTTCGCCATGGGCGTAGTGCAGGTTCCGCCAGTACCAGGAGGCGAGGGCCTTATCCTCATCGGTGACCACCTTTTTCCCGGTGGCCCGCTCGTAAGTCTCGGCCTGGGTTTTGAAGAGGCGCTCGAAGGTGGAGCATGAGAGCTCGCCGGGATAGAAGGGATGATCCGTCTTGATCTGGGGATCCCCCGATGCGGCCCGCAGCGCGGTCGCGCCCGCCATGACCAGTCCCGCCGCCAGCGTTTTCCATAGGCTCATTTTTTTTGTCTCCTGTCGGGGTCGGGTGTCGCAACCGTCTCCCTTCATATCACGCCGGCGCGATTCCGTGGTATAATTTGTAGCATGGGCATCTTGCCCATGAAACTTGTAGCACGGGCATCTTGCCCGTGTTGAGGGTGTCATGTTGATACTGCTCGCTTCCACGGGCAGGATGCCCGTGCTACGTGAAACGAGTTGAAAGGAGCCTCGCGCGAATGATGAAGAAAATCGGAATGATGACATTGGTGGCGTTCTGCATGGCAACGGTGCTCTCGATCGCACTTGCGGACGACCCCAAGCCGGCCGCGGAGGAAGGATTCACGTCTATCTTCAACGGCAAAGACCTCACCGGCTGGGTTTACGGCAAGGCGAAGAAAAAAGATGGCAGCGAAGGCGAGAACAAGGCCGGCGAGGGGTATCAGGTCAAGGATGGCGTGGTGTTTTGCACCGTCAAGGATGGCGGCAACCTTTACACCGAAAAAGAGTACGGCAACTTCGTCCTCCGTTTCGAGTTCAAGCTGAGCGAAAGCGCCAACAACGGCATCGGCATCCGCGCCCCCTTGACCGGCGACTCGGCCTACGCCGGCATGGAGATCCAGGTTCTCGATGATGAAGGCAAAGCCTACAAAAAGCCCGATGGCACCAAATGGATTCGCCCCGAGCAACATCACGGCTCGATCTACGATGTGTTCGCCGCCAAGCAGGGTTTCCAGAAGCCGGTGGGCGAATGGAACGTGGAGGAGATCAAAGCCGATGGCCCGCACATCACGGTGACACTCAACGGCACGGTGATCACGGATGCGAACCTTGATGATGTGAAGGATGAAGCGAAATTGAAGAAGCATCCGGGCCTGCGGAACAAGACCGGGCATATTGGATTTCTCGGGCATGGTGCCGAGGTGCAATTCCGGAATCTGAGGATCAAAGAACTGCAGTAGGATCGAACCAGGTAGGTTTATCCATGAAACGCCGGCGACTTCTCATCACCGCATTGGCGTTTGTTGGAATAGTGGTCTTTGGGTTTTTTGTATGGCCCGGGCGCGCGATTCTGGATCCGACTGTCCATACCCAGGCGGATCCCGAAGCGGTTAGCGCGGGACAGGTCGATCTCTTGAATGCCACGGACTTTCACTTCACCATCGGTGATGGAAGCGGCTGGCATGGCTATGACGTCCTCAAAGTCGACGCTGATGGAAGCTGTGAATACACATACCAGCAGCATGCCTATACGAAATCTCCCGATGGTAAGACCATGCTCGATCCGGGGTGGCGTCGCGCGAACTTTAAGATCGATTCCGCGACCCTTTTGGCGCTCCGTCAGGCCCTGGTTCAAATCGACTATTGGCGTCTCAAGAAGAGTTATCGTGCCGATGTCGCCGACGGCACTCAGCGCTACCTGAAGATCATCGCATCCGCCCATCGAAAGGCGATCTGGTGCGACAACTACTTTCCGTCCGAATTCGAATCCATCCGCAAGTTCACTGAGTCTCGAATTATCGCAATTCACCGTCCAGAAATCGATGCGGCTCCTGCAATCCGACTCGACAGTAAGGATTGGGAGCCGGAGACCTTCGGCCCTTGATCTCGATTTCGCCCTATTTTCCCGTTGTAAGATGGCAAGCTTGCTCACCCGCTCATTTCGACTAAAACTCCCTCATGGCTTCGATGAGTTACGAGCAGTCGGGTGTGGATTATGACATGCTGGATGCGTTCAAGCGGGCGTGTCAGCGCGAGGCGGCGCTGACTGCGCCGGCGCTGGCTCTGCATGGACTCTCGGAGCCGGCCAGGGTGCGGGGGGAATCGGCTTATCTGATCGAGATGCCGACGGAATATCTCGCGCATGTGGAAGAGGGTCTGGGGACGAAAAATCTGGTGGCCGATGCGATGCTCAAGCTGACGGGGCGGAGTTTTTACGCCAATGTCGGGATCGATACGGTGGCGACGATGGTCAACGATTTGATCACCTGCGGGGCGCTGCCGATTTCGGTGGCGATGCACGCGGCGGTGGGGGATTCGGGCTGGTTCGCCAACAAGCAGGTGGCCGAGGATCTCGCGCGGGGGTTCGCGGAGGGATGCCGGCAGGCGAACGCGGTCTGGGGCGGCGGGGAAACGCCGGCGCTGAAGGGGATCGTCAATCCGGAGACGATCGTGCTGGCGGGGTCGGCCGTTGGGCGGATCGCGCCAAAGAATCTTCGGATCATGAACGATGTGAAAGATGGGGATGCGATCATCCTGCTGGCTTCCAGCGGGGTGCATACCAACGGGCTGACGCTTTGCCGGGCGATCGCGGACAAACTTCCGGAGGGGTATCTGACGAGGATGGCGGATGGACGGGCGTATGGGGAGGCGCTGCTGGATCCGAGCGTTCTGTATGTGCGCTTCATCGCGGCCTGTCAGTCGGCCGGGGTGGGGCTGCATTATGCGGCGCATATCACGGGCCACGGCTGGCGGAAAATCATGCGGCTGGATGAGCCGTTCGTTTATCGCATGACCGAAGTTCGGCCGGCGCCGGCGGTGTTTGGCTTCATGATGGAGAAAGGGCCAATCGATCTGCGCGAGGCGTATGCGACATTCAACATGGGGGCGGGTTTCGCGGTCTACGTCAGCCCGTCCGATGCGCAACAAGTATTGCGATTGGCGGAATCATTAAGGCACGAAGCATGGATCGCGGGGACCGTGCGGAAGCAGGGGGATCGCAAAGCGGTGGAGATCGTGCCGCTGGGGATTACGTTTGAAGGGGAGACGCTGCGGGTGAGGTAGGAATTCGATTTGGAGCGGTGCGTTCGCATCGTCGTCATCAGAGGTAGTGGTATCCGCCATAAGAAAATGTGCCCGATCTGTTAAGGAATGGGCACATCCATTTATATTTTCGCCACATACGAAACCTTAGTGCTTGGCCAGCAAGGACATCGCCTTCGCGTGAGTCTTGAAGACATAGTCACGCGCTTCCTGAGCGCTCATCTTCCGACCGGGTGGCGGGATCTTTTTGGGCTTCTTTTTGAGCTTGGTCGGCGTCGCCATAATTAACACTCCTCACGGGATTATCGGCAAGAAATATTAGCACGTTGCGGCGGGAGAGTACAGATTTACCTTCAACGTGCTGAATTCGTGCCTTTAGTGCCCTTCGTGGTTCAAAGTCACGGCACTTTCGGCGCGGGCTCACCATGCTCGGAGCTGTGGGCGAACTGGCGCTCGACGTAGTCGACGTGGCCGTCGCAGAACAGGACGTTTCCCCTGGCATCCGGATTGGGGATGGGGAGCGTGGGGGATGGGGCATCGGCGACTTTTTTCTTGGCCATGTCGTGGCGGAGGGAGAGGAGGTTGACGCCGTTTCCCGGGCCGTTCCAGATGACGCCGTTGCCATCATCGATGGTGGCCATGTCTTCTTCGTACATGAGGATTTTGTCGGATGAGCCTTTGACCTGACTGAGCTTTTTGACGATCACGAAGGTGGCCGGGTTGGCGTTGGTGCCGCCGCTGGTCATAAACCAGTTCATGACGTAGCTGAAGTAGTAGGGGCCCATGGCGGCGGAGTTTGTTCTCGGGCGGATGGTCCAATCATCGGAGGGGCAGCGCATGACTTCGAGATTCGAAGGCGAGAGGTTGACGTACTTGGCCCAGGCGGATTCGCCGATCTGGCCGACCCGGCTGAGCTGCCACCAGATGAAATCTTCCTCCCAGATGCCGCCGGAGTTTCGCGAGTCGAAGGGGAGATAGCCCTTGTTGTCGTTGGTGTAGGCGATCATGGCCATGCCGAGCTGGCGGAGATTGGAGGAGCACTTGACGCGCTGGGCATTCTCGCGGGCTTTGTTCAGGGAGGGCAGGAGAATGGAGATCAGCAGCGCGATGATGCCGATGACGACGAGAAGCTCGACGAGGGTGAAAGCGCGACGGGCGGATTTTTGAATAGCGGCCATGAATCCTCTGAAATGACAAGCGAATGATACTCCAGTTTTTAAGCGGCACAAAGCGGTTGCCGGCGGGAGCGTTTGGAAGCGGACCAGGCAGGGGGTGATCGTCGTCATCCGGGTCGTGGCTGGAAGCTCCGAACCCGGCGTGGCGGCGCTCAATTTACGCTAGCGATCAGCTTGTGGGGTAATCCCTTGGGTTTTCGGGCGTGCGAAGTCGGTTAAGGTGCTTGCGGCAGGTGCGTGTTCGTGTTCTTTCTCACGATCGGGGGATGGCATTGGCCGATGAACGCCTTGGAAACGATATGAGAAGAATTCGCACCCTATTCGAAATTCGATTTGCAGCGATGTACCTCCGCCGCGCCTGTAGCTTGCGTGGCGGCATGGCGGCGATGTCTGGCCTGGTCGTTTTAATGGCCATCGCGGCGATTCCGACTATCTCGCTGGCCGATTCGCCGGCATCGGCTGATGCGCATGCCCAGGGCAGCCCGGACGAGCGGCAGGCTTCCGTGCAGGCACCGGCCGATCCTTCGCCCAATCTCACGGGCGATTGGGCCGCGCGGAAAAGGCTGGCGGAGCAGGGGGTGTCGTTCGATGTCGATTTCATCAGCGATACCACCAGGAACCTCCGCGGTGGGTTGGACACGGCCGGCACCTCCTGGCGGCGCATGTTTGAGGCGACGCTGACCCTCGATACCAAGCCGCTGCTGGGGATTGAAGGGGGAACGATCTTCGCCGATTTTCAATATGCGCAAGGCTCGAATGCCTCGGATAAGCTGATCGGCGACATTCAGGGAATCGATGGCCTGGATGGCGTGCCGGGGCTGCCGCATCAGAACCGCACGCAACTCAGCCAGCTCTGGTATCAGCAAATCGCCTTCGATGGCGCGCTGCGGATCAAGGCGGGGAAGATCGATGCGAACAATGATTTCGATCACTCCCCAACGGCCCAGGAATTCCTGCATCAATCGACTGGCTCCAGCGCGACGCTGTTCACGCTGCCGACTTATCCCGACCCGGCGACGGGGCTGACGATCTTTCTCAAGCCGAATAAAGATACGCAGATCGGATTCGCGATTTTCGATGGCTCGGGGGCAGAGGGGGTTCACACCGGATCGAATGGTCCGCGGACGTTCTTCCGCAATGCCCAGGATTTATTCCTCATCGCGGAGATCGATCAGACTTGGGAGCTTGGCAAAGATCATTTGCCGGGGAGGCTGGGGGTTGGCGGGTGGTACAGCACAAATCACTTTCAGCGAATGGACTCGGCCATGGGCGCGGCCGGCCGGCAGGTTACGGGGACGGGCGGCCCGTATCTTCTGCTCGATCAAACGATTTGGCGCGCCGACCCGAAGAGCGAGAAAGATGGCCCGAATATCGCTGTGTTTCTCATGTATGGATACGGCGATCCGACGATCCTGCCTTACGATCATGGCATTGGGGGCGGGCTGGCGTGGACCGGGGCGCTGCCGAATCGGCCGGACGATATTCTGGGCGTGGGCGTTCAGGCGATTCACTTTGGCGATGCGTATCGCGCGGATTGCCGCTTCGAGACCAGTTACGAGGTTTTCTATCGCATTCAAATTGCGCCGTGGATGGCGATCAAACCGGACCTGCAATACATCTCAAATCCCGGCGGCAGGGGGACGGCGGATGCAGTGGCGGTGACGTTGCGGATTGAGATGCATTTTTGAAGGTGGCGATGGATTGGCGGGATGTCCGCGCTTTTCACTGTAATTTGGAGATAAGGCTCAGGTGAATGAAAGCTTCTTGATCCCATGCCCCTTGTCCTGGAGGTGGGACATGACCAGGCCGACGTAGCTGGTCTTGATGATCTGGCGGGTGGCCATTCCCATGGCGGCTTGAACTTCCTGGACGGCCTTTTCGGTCGGGCCTTCGATTTCGACGAAGGTGCCGAGGTGGGGGAGCTCATCGAGCTCGATCTTGCAGCCGCGCAGGAGCCACGATTGCCGCTTTTTTTCGAAGGTCAGGACTTGCTGGTATTTCAGGGCCTTGAGCAGGTCCAGGGCTTTGTGGAAGTCGGCCACGCTCAGTTCCGTCTCATCGCGGCTTTTGAGCGCGGTGGGATGGCGCGGGCCTTTGTAGGTGATGGTGCACTGCTCGCTTTGATCGGCGACGTTCCGCGCCGAGCGGACGCGCAGGCCCATATCGGCGGCGAGGAGCGAGCGATCATCGGTGTCGAAGATCGCGTTGATCTCAAAAAAATCGCCGACCGGCTCGGCCGAGAGCTCTTTCAGTTTGGCCTGAAACGGGGCGAGGGAATCCACTTTGATTTTGGCTTCGATTTCAACGGGCATAGGGGGAAGGATGAATGATGAAGGATGAAGGATGAAGGACGCGGATCTTGTGACTGATGATAGGAGCGTTGGGAATTCGATCCACTGGCCAGGAGAATATTTTGAACATATCGATGCGATTCATTTCACGACGAAATTCACCAGCCGCTTGGGGACGTAGAGTTCCTTCACCACTGTCTTGCCGGCCAGATGGGGCTGGACGCCGGCGTCCTGGCGGGCGGCGGCGAGAATTTCGGCTTCGGGGGCGTCGGCGGGGACGGTGACTTTGCCGCGGAGTTTGCCGTTCACCTGGACGGGAATCTCGATGGCCGTTTCGGCGAGTTTGGCCGGGTCGAAGGTGGGCCAGGGGCGGCGGGTGAGGGTCTTGGAATGCCCCAGGCGGGCCCAGATTTCCTCGGCGATGTGCGGGGCGAAGGGGGCCAGCATCAAGGTGAAATTCTCGGCCAAGTCGCGCGGGATCGACTCCAGTTTGGCCATCTCGTTATTCAGCTTGATCAGCTCGGCGATGGCGGTGTTGAAGCGCAGGTCTTCGATATCCTCGGCCACTTTCTTGATGGTCCGGTGCATCTGGCGATCGATGGCATCGGGGATCGGGCCGGTACTGATAACGACGACCTTCTTCTTCTGGTCCTTTGATTCTTCGCCGCCATCTTCATAGTCGCCGACGAGGTTTCGCCAGACGGAGTTGAGGAAGCGGGCCATGCCGACGATATCACGGGTGTTCCAGGGTTTTTGGGCTTCGAGAGGGCCCATGTACATTTCGTAGAGGCGGAAGGTGTCGGCCCCGTAGTCGCCCACGATGGTGTCGGGATTGACGACATTGCCGCGGGATTTGGACATCTTGAAGGACCGGGCATCGACCTTGATGGCGGCGTTGGCCTTGAGGACGTAGGAGTCGCCCTGCTTCTGGATCAGGATTTCTTCGATGCGCCGGGCGAAGAGTTTGACGCCGGTCTGCCTGTGGTAGCCGAACATGCGCACGCCGGCCTCGGTCGCTTCTTCCTCGACATCGCGGACCTCGGTGGCCGAGACCGGCTTGCCGCCATCGTCTTCGAAAAAGTGATATTCCATCTCACCCAGAATCAGCCCCTGGTTGACCAGGCGCTTGAATGGCTCAGGGGTTGCCACATGACCGAGGTCAAACAGCACCTTATGCCAGAAGCGCGAGTAGAGCAGATGCAGGACGGCATGCTCGACGCCGCCGACGTACAGATCGACGGGCATCCAGTAGGCTTCTTTGGCCGGGTCGACGAAGCGGTCGGAGTTGCGCGGGTCGATGTAGCGCAGGTAATACCAGCAGGAGCCGGCCCACTGGGGCATGGTGTTGGTCTCGCGCGTGAAGGTATCCCCGGCTTTGTCGGTGTAGGCGATCCAATCCTTGACCTTCGACAGGGGGGGCTCGGGGGTGCCGGTGGGTTTGAAATCGACCATTTCCGGCAGGGCGAGGGGGAGCTCGGATTCATCCAGCGGATAAGGCTCGCCATCTTCATCCAGCACGATCGGGAAAGGCTCGCCCCAATAGCGCTGGCGGGAGAAGAGCCAGTCGCGGAGTTTGTATTTGATGGATTTGTGGCCGACGCCTTCGTCTTCGAGGTGATCGGTGATTTTCTCTTTGGCGTCGGCCGTCGGCAGGCCTTCGATCAGGGGGGAGTTGATGGCGATGCCTTCGCCGACGAAACAGGTCTCGGGGTCGGCGGTCCCGGTCGCCGGTTTGACGACTCGGGTGATGGGCAGGCCGAACTTTTTCGCGAACGCCCAGTCGCGATCATCGTGCGCGGGGACGGCCATGATCGCCCCGGTTCCGTAGCCCATCAGTACGTAATCCGCGATCCAGACCGGAATCTGCTCCTTGTTCACCGGATTGATCGCATACGTTCCCGTGAAGACGCCGGTTTTGTCTTTGGAATCGGCCATTCGATCGCGCTCGGAGCGCCCGCCGACGGCGGCGCGGTAGGCTCCGACGGCCGACTTTTGCGCATCGGTGGTGATCCGCTCGACCAGCGGATGCTCGGGGGCCAGGACCATGTAAGTAGCGCCGTAGAGCGTATCCGGGCGGGTGGTGAAGACGGTGATGACATCGCCCATGTCGGTTTCGGCGGCGAGTTCGTCTTCGAGGGAGGTTGCGGGTTGCGAGTTGGGAGTTGGGAGTTGCGAGTTACGCGAGTTGTCCGTTGTCCGTTGTCCGTTGTCCGTTGTTGGTGATTGCTCGCTCGGTCCAACTGACAACGGACCACTGACGACGGACAACGGACCTTCTCGCTTCTGTTCGACTACATCAAAATCCACCTCCGCGCCGATGCTTTTGCCGATCCAGTTTCGCTGCATTTGCTTCAGCGATTCGGGCCACTCCACGCTGTCCAAGTCATCGGCGAGGCGGTCCGCATATGCAGTGATGCGCAGCAGCCATTGCTGCATCGGCCGACGCTCAACCGGATGACCGTCCCGCTCCGACTTGCCATCAATCACTTCTTCATTGGCCAGCACAGTCCCCAGCCCCGGGCACCAGTTCACTGGAATTTCATCTTTGTACGCGAGCCGCGAGTTAAGGATTACATCGGCCTGCTCTTCTTCCGACAGCTCGCGCCAGAGCCGCTCGGAGCGGATTTCGCCGGCGACCTGCTCGAGGCCTTCGGTGGTTGGGTTCACATGGATCGTGAAATCGGGCGCGACGACGTAATTTTCGTTAGCCAGTTCGTTCATCAGATGGGCGATGGGCATCGCCTTTTGCTGGATCGGGTCGAAATAGGAGTTGAACAGTTGCAGGAAGATCCACTGGGTCCAGCGGTAGTAGCCGGGGTCGGTGGTATCGACTTCGCGATCCCAGTCGTAGCTCAGGCCGAGCATTTGGATCTGGCGGCGGAAATTCTCGATGTTTTTGCGGGTGGTGGCGGCGGGGTGAACGTTGTTTTTGATGGCATATTGCTCGGCCGGCAGGCCGAAGGCGTCCCAGCCCATGGGATGGAGGACATTGAACCCTTTCATGCGGTAGAAGCGCGAGACGATATCGGTGGCGGTGTATCCTTCGGGATGGCCAACATGCAGCCCGGACCCGCTGGGATAGGGGAACATATCCAGGATGTATTTCTTAGGCTGATCGGGAGCCTCCTCGGGGTCGAAGGCCCGGAAGGATTTGTTCTCCAGCCAATACTGCTGCCACTTCTTTTCGATCGCGGTAAAGTTGTAAGGCATAACGGGTTGGATGATAGCGGAAAGTGGTTGGGCGGGAAGGCGTCAATGGTCCATGGTCAATTGTCCATGGTCCATTGTTTATTGGAGGAGGAGTTGTCCGAGCGGGCATACGCGATGGACAATGGACAATTGACAAAGGACGTCCCATAACGCGATCTTGCGCAAATTTTGGAGGAAAGTTCTAAATTGAGCCGACAGCGTTCCGATAACCGATATAGGACATCAGAGTAAGCCAGTTCGAATGTCCTGGAAGGTGTGCCTTATGCTGCTGTTGACTCAACCTGAGACCGACCACGCCGGATTGGATATCGCTCCCCGCCGGAGCGCCGCCACGGGGGCCGAGCGCCGCCGCGGGCTGCGCATCGAGCAGGCCCGGCCGATCAAGGTCTTCGATCCGATGACCTCGCGCTACTTCGGCGGGCAGACCTGCGACGTCTCCGCGACCGGATTGCGGATCGAGTTGCCGGCCTCCATGCCCGTCCGCGAGGGCAAGACCATCAGCGTCCACGTCGGGCTGAACGATCAGGGGCAGGCGCTGGCCAACCGCCGGGCCATGATCCCCGCCAAGATCGTCTGGATCGACCGCTCGATGGATTCCCAGAACCCCAAGGTGATGGCGGGCGTAGAATTCGTGGTCAGCATCGCCGCGCATCTCGACGCGGCCTGATGCGGAACAATACAGTGGGGCGGCGTGCTGTCTGGTGCGCCTGCCCCGATAGGATTGGAAACACCCGCCGGTGAATGGCGGGTGTTTTCGTTGATGTCGCCAGTGCCACTTCTCCTACCGCTGGGACGGCAGAAATTGCTCGCATTGCGGATTTGTAACCCCCGCAATCGTTTGAACCGTGAAACCCCGGCAATCTCACCGCGTCCATGTAATATTGGGCGGTGCATATCCGTTCAACATTTGTAGTGGCCAGCGTAGGATGAACAGAGCATTCTCACGTCGAACGCATTCGCTTACGCAAACGGGAATCCCGATGTAGGGGTTTCCCGGCTGCGGCGAAATTTCCTGGATTGTCGCGTCGTCGGGGATGAGTTGTTATGGAAGAAGCCGCTCGAAAATTCGCCCGCCGGATCCTGATGATTCACCTGGCATTACTGCTGGCGGTGATCGGGATCATCTACGCCGCCTCGCGCGAAGTGTACGACACGACTCGCGAGCAGGCGCTCAAGCAGGCCGAGGCGCGGCAGTTGATTTTGGCGGGGCAGACCGCCAAGGGGATCGAGGCTTTTTACAAGTCCATTCTCAACGACCTGGACCTTCTGCGGCAGGCACCGGCCGATGAGGATGAAGGCGCGGTGACCAGCGAAAAACCCACCACTTCCCCAACCGCCCCGCCAAACGGCATCGAACTGAAGCCCTTCTTCCAGTCCCTGATGGGCAGCGACTCCCGCACCGGGAACACGGTGACCGCCCGGCTCTACGCCAGCATCCTCTGGAAGCAGTTGCAAGGGCGGGTGTCGCTCCTGTTCCGCGTGGACCGCGACCGACTGGGCAAGGGCAAGCTTGATCGCGAGCTTTTGCACGATAGAGGCCCGATCCAGATGCCCCTGAGCCCGGTGGATCCAAAACAAATCCATCCGCGCGAAATCGTCGCCCGATCCATGGACTGGCTCCGCGCCGTCGATAAGCCCACGATCGGCCCGTTCCAGCAGATCACGGTGGGGGACAAGACTGAATCCATGAATCTCGTGGCCGTGCCCACGCCCGAGCGCAATCGCCTGATCGTGGCGGCGGTGCCGATCGCCTATGCCCAGAAGCGTTTCATCGAAGATCTGAATCGCGATGGCGATTCAACCAACGCGATCCTCGCCGATGAAACCGGCACGATCATGATCGGCACCAACCCGCAACTCGTCGGCCGGGAAGTGCAGTCGCTCAAGGACCCGGAGGTGATGCGGCTGGCCACCGATTATGCCGCCAGCCCGACCAAGGCCGTGCGGACGATCGAGCGCGAGTACGTGCTGGGCGGGCAGAAATTCCCACCGGGGCTGGTCGCCATCGAGCCGGTCAGTGTCGGCGGAAAAAAGTGGATGTTGATGATCATCACACCGCTTTCGGATGTGGACATGGTTGTCAGCCAGATCTTCCGCCGCGCGGTGTACTGGGCGATCTTCGTTGTCTTCTCGATGACCGCGATCCTGGTTTCATCCTCGATCCAGCTCATCCGCGGGCGCATCCGTCTCGAACGCATCCGCCACGATGTCATCAACAAGGAACTCAAGCAGGCGCGGGAAATCCAGATGGCCTGGCTGCCGCAGCAGGGGGTCTCGATCCCCTCCATCGATATCGCCGCGATCAACCACCCGGCCAGCCATATCAGCGGCGATTTTTACAACTGGTTCGAGCTGCCGGGCGGCCGGATGGTCGTCACCATTGGCGATGTCACCGGCCACGGCATGTCGGCCGCGTTTCTCATGGCCACCACGCAGTTACTGGTGCATACGACCATGCTGCGGCTGCAAGACCCCGGGCGAACGCTGACCGAGGTCAACCGCCAACTCTGCATGCAGGTCTTCAATGGCCAATTCGTGACGATGCTGATTTGCGTTCTTGATGTGGATGGGCAATCGCTTGAAGTCGCCACGGCCGGGCACTATCCACCGCTGATTAGCCGCGAGGGCCGATTCGAAGGTCTGGCCATCGAATCGCAGTTGGTCCTGGGCGTGGAGAAAGAATCGCGCTATCCAACCGAGCGCTTTATCCTGCCGGCTTCGGCCAGCCTGGTGATGTACACCGATGGCGTGCTCGATGTGCGCTCCCCCGAGGGCAAGCGATTCGAGATGCGCCGGCTGATCGACTCGGTGCATGGCCGGGCGGAATCGGCGCAGTCGCTGATCGATTCGATCGTGGGCCATGTGAATCATTTCCGGGGGAACAGGCCCTTGCCGGATGACCTGACGATGGTTTGCATCCAGACGCAGACGCAGCCGGCCGAGGCGGGCGTGGAGGCGATTGTGGTGTAGGGGGATTGCGGATTTGAGATTTGAGATTGCAGATTTTGCGCGGGAAATTCAATCCGCAATCCGCAATCGCCAATCCGCAATGCGAATCTTCTTTATCTTCACTCAGACAATCGGTTAGAATACTCCCCGGGCCACCGTCATACGGGCATCGTACGATTCTGCGTTCGACCGGGTAGATTCTTCGAACAGCTCGCGCCGGGGTGGAGCGGGTCATCGTGTTGGGTCATCCTTTTACGGAGTATTTCTATGCAGCCAGTGTCGGAAGCTTGTCAGCGCGGGATTCGCGCCGGCCGCCTTGGTGTTGTGGCGATGGTGTTTGGTGCGGCGGCCTGCCTGCCGATGGGGGCGCTGGCTCAACCCGCTCCGGTGCCCGCGCCGGCCGCCCCAGTGGCGACGGCTCCGGCCGCGCCCGCGCCCGCCGCCGCGCCGGCCGAAGCGCCCAAGTGGCCTGATTTCAATCTGGTCACCAAGGACATGGTCGCCCAGCAGGGCCTGTTCACCCTTTACCGCTACAACCCGGCCGACAATTCCAAGGATCAGACCAAGCTCCTTTGCCAGATTCCGCGGGCGCTGCTCAAGCAGGACCTGCTGCTGGCGACGAGCATTTCGCGCGGGCCGATGGCGGGTTTTCAGTGGGATGATTACCTGATTCGCTTTGAGGCATCCGGGCGGCTGATCCTGATCAGCGTTCCGGATTCGCGCTACGTCAGCCGCGCGGATCAGCCGGTGTCGGATGCGGTCAACCGCACTTACAACGATGGTTTCCTGACGGCCATGCCGATTCTGACGATGGCGCCCAATGGCGACCCGGTGGTCGAGATCGGCACACCCCTTCTGACGCCGATCGTCAGCCTCCCGCCCGCCGGCGCTGGGCTCGCTCCGCGCAAGGACCTCTCGACCTTTTCCAAGGTCAAATCCTTTCCCGATAATATCCTGATCGATGCCGATATCGCCCTGGTCGGCCGAACCGGCGCGGGCACCAATGTCGGCATCACCTACTCGTTCCGCCGCCTGCCTCCGATTGCCTCGTATACCCCGCGCATCGCCGATGAGCGGGTGGGCTACTTCACCACCGCCCGCCGCGACTGGGCGATGAAGCACACCGAAAAAGACACGACGCTCCGCTACGTCAACCGCTGGGACGTCAAGAAGAAAGACCCCTCGCTCGAACTCTCGCCCCCCGAGAAGCCGGTCGTCTTCGTGATCGAGAAGACCGTCCCGCTGCAATGGCGCAACTATGTGGCCCAGGGCGCGCTGGAATGGAACAAGGCCTTTGAAAAGCTTGGAATCGTTGGCGCGGTGGTCGTTCAGCAGCAGACCGATGACAACGAATTCGCCAACGCCGACCCCGAGGATGCCCGCTACAACTTCATCCGCTGGACCGTCAACGATGGCGGGATGGCGGTTGGACCTTCGCGGGCCGATCCGCGCACGGGGCAGATTCTCGATGCGGATATTATTTTCGACGATTCGATGCTCCGCTTCTACTTCCGCGAGTTTGAGGTGTTCGGGCCGCAGGGAATTTCCTCGGCGATGGGGCCGGAATATCTCCAGTTCCTGGCGGCCAATCCGCAGTTCATGCCCATGGGGATGAACGCGGATCAGGTGCGTGACGCCGCCAAGACGGCCGGCGCGGAACTGCTCCGCGACTCGGGCGATAACACCAGCCCGGATTCGATGGCAATCGCCCCCCGGCGCATTGCCCCCGCCCGCGCGGCCTGCAGCTACGCGGCCGGGATGCGTCAGGAAATCGCCATGGCCAACCTCGCGGCCGCCGCCGGTGGAAAGAAGATTCCCGACCGCTTCATGGGCGAAGTGATCCGCGAAGTGGTTGCCCACGAAGTCGGCCACACGCTGGGCCTGCGCCACAATTTCAAAGCCTCCTCCTGGCTGAGCGAGACCGAGATCAAGAAGCGCCGCGACACCACCGATGAGCCGCTGGTGGCCTCGGTGATGGATTACAACCCGGTGGTCTTCTTCGCGGGCGACGATATCGACAAGCTCAAGCACTTCATGACCCCCTGCATCGGACCCTACGATCACTGGGCCATCGAATACGGCTACAAGAACCTCTCCAAGGAAGAGCCCGAGGAGAAGGCTCTCATTGCCAAGGTCGCCTCGCGCAACACCCAGCGCGAGAACGCGTACGCCACGGATGAAGATGTCATGGGCCCGTCCTCGGTCGATCCAACCGCCAATCGATTCGATCTGTCCGATGATCCGATCGCGTGGGCGAAGTCGCGGATCGCGCTGAGCGATGCACTGCTGAAGGATTTCAAGAAATGGGCGGTCAAACCCAACGATCCGAACGACCGTCTGCGCGAATCGTTCCTGTATGTGATGTCGCAGAAGATGCGCGATCTGCTTTTCGTGACGCGCGTGGTCGGCGGGCAGAATTTCAACCGCAACCGGCCGGGCGATCCGGATGCCAAGCCGGCGCTGCAACTGGTCGAGCCCAAGCGGCAGCGCGAGGCGCTGGCGGTGCTGGAGTCGACGATTTTCCGCGATGATTTCCTGGCGGTCGATCCCGAGCTTTACAACGAGCTGGTGCCATCGGGCCGCTGGATCGACTGGGCCGGGCAGGATCCGTTCCGCACGCCGCGCGTCGATTTCCCCGTGCATTCCTACATCACCCGCTACCAGGGCCTGGCACTGGCGAGCCTGGTGACGCCGCAGAATCTCCAGCGCATTTACGATGCCGAGCTCAAGAGCAAGTCGGAGGATAAGTTCACCGCCGCCGAGTTGATCTCGCGCGTGCGCACGATCATCTGGGGCGGTGCCAAGCCCGCGAGCAGCGTCAAGTACACCGATGCCAAGCCGCTGCTGACGAGCGTCCGCCGGAATTTGCAGCGGCAGCATGTGCAGTTCATGCTGGCGATCGCCGAATCCAAGCCCGGCGCGCTGGTGTCGGCCGACCTGCACTCGATGGTCTGCTTCACCCTGCGCGACCTGGCCCAGCAGATCGGCACGGATCTGAACAACGCCGGCGAGCGGCTGGATCTTGGATCGCGGGCGCATTTGTCGGAGACCAAGGCGCAGATCGACCGGGTGCTGAATGCGCCGTACATCCAGATGCCGGGTTTTGGCGGGCCGATGATGATGTTCGGGCAGCCAGCCGGGCAGTGAAGTTTGCCCCGGATGAACGCGGATGGGCACGGATGAACATTCGCGCTCCACAAGCTGATACGGCCGCCCGGCGGAACTCAGGTTTCGCCGGGCGGCTTTGGTATTTGGCGTGGAAGGCGTGCGACTTATTCCTGGTGGCGATGTCGTCGATTCTGTTTTTGTGCGTGGTGGTGATGTGGGTGAGGAGCCGGTTCGTGGCTGACCAATGGGCGGTGATTGAGCAAGGGCCGGATGAGAGTGGAATCTACGAGCAAGCGCGAGTCCGAGCGATGCAGTCGATGGCCGGTGAGATCTCATTGGGATGGACCACATTGCCATTGCCCGTCATGTCCGGGCAAACAAATCCGCCGCCAATGAAGCCGGCTGCATTCCTCCATTCAACCGGGCATGTGGAAGGCACGCTTGCGACCGGAATAGCGTATCCTCATTCGATCTGGAATCGCTTGGGGTTCGCCTCGGGTAAGCACGATTCGTTCGGCGACTATTCCTTCATTATCGTCCCCTACTGGAGCCTGGCGGTCTTGACCGCGATCCTGCCGGGGACGGCGATCATCCGCGGCACGCGCGGCCGGCGCATCGCGCGGAGAATCCGCGATGGTCTATGCCGGAATTGCGGCTACGATCTTCGCGCTTCCGAATCACGCTGCCCCGAATGCGGAACACCGATCAACCAGGCGGCGCCTTCCAATCCGTCATGCTGAGCTTGCGAAGCATCTGGCCTCGAACGTCGAGGCCCGCCACGCTCACTCGAATGGTCCTCAACGCATCAGCAAGATGCTTCGCAAGCTCAGCATGACAGTATGATATCCCACCCCGCCTTTGATTCTTCAATTTGATCTGCGATAACCTTCCGCGTGTCATCCGCCGAGCTCGAAACCATACTCAAAGACCTTCCGCGCCACGGCCAGCGCATCAAGGATCGGCCCTATCGCCAGGTCTGGCGTTTCGAGGCGGGCGGGAAGGCTTACTACCTCAAGTTCTATCCCCGCCCCGGCTCGCGCCTCAAACGCGTGTTTCGCGGCAACCCCGCCATGCGCGAATTCCTGCGGATGCAGTGGCTCCAGAAGGCGAAGATTCCTTCGCCACGGGCGGTGGCGATGCTGGCCGGGTACACCATCGAAGGCATCAAGGGCGATGCTGTGCTTTCACTCGCCATTGAGCCCTCGATCCAACTCGACAAATACCTCAACGGCTTCGAACTGCTCGGCCAGCGCGCCGCCGATCATCTTCAGCTCTCCGCCAAAGTCCGCGAACTCGTCTTCTCCCTCGGCCGCGCCGGCTTTGGCCATAACGACCTCCACCTGGGCAACTTTCTCAAGTCCGGCGATGCCGTCTATCTCCTCGACGCCTATGCCGTCACCCCCGGCGGGCTGAAGATGAAACAGCTTATGAAGCTCGGCCACAGCGCCGCCCGATATGCCACGCGCGGCGATGTCCGCTGCGCCTGGGCGATGCTGGCCGAGGGCGCGCCGATGCCGCGCAGCAATGCCACCTCCTCGCGCATCTGGCAAAAGTTCATCGATCAGATCGCCGGCGGCAATCGCTATTTCGGAAAGATGGATTCGCGAGGCTGGAGCGGATCGTTTTTTCAGCACTGGAAATATCCTTACCGTTGGTCGGCCGCCAGCCAGCTAAATGTTTCCGATGCCGATTGGGCGCGGGAATGGCCGATGCTGTTGGAAAAGATGGAATCTGGCGCGTTCGAGGTTCTGAAAACGGGCCGCAGCGGCGATGTTTTGGCCGCGCAGGTCACGCTGGGCGGGCGGGCGATCGATGTGATCGTCAAGCGCCCGCGTCGGAAGAGGTGGTATCGCTATATCAATGAAATCGGCCGGGGCTCGCGCGCCTGGCGGGCCTGGAAGAAAAGCTGGAGCCTGGTCACGCGGAACATCCCCACGGCCTGGCCTCTGGCGATCGTGGAGAAGAAGACGCTCGGCTACGTCATGGATCAGGTCATTATCTGCGAGCGCGTGCCCGGGCAGTCGCTGGCGGTGACCGATCTCGATGCCCTGCCGGGGAGCGAGCGCGATCAGATGTTCCGCCGCTGCGGGAGGATGCTCCGCCGAATCGAGACGACGGGGATGAGCCATTTCGATTCCAAGTCGAGCAACTGGATCATCTCGCCCGATGAAAAGCGCGGGCCGACGCCGATACTGGTCGATGTCGATGGCATCCGGTTCTATCGCTGGGACGCGTTCAGCATCCGCCGGCTATTGAGATCCATGCTCGAACACCCTCAATACACCCCGGCCGACAGTCTAGCGCTCTGCCAGGGCTACGCGCCATTCACGCTTCTGGAACCTGAAGAAGAATTGAACCACGAAGGACACGAAGAGCACGAAGGGGAGAATGAGGTTGAAGAGGATGTCCGCGAGAAGTGATTCCTCTCCTATACCCTATACCCTACACCCTATACCCTCCCCTTTGACCAGCCCCCAAAAGATCCTCGTCATCAAACCCAGCGCCATCGGCGATGTCGTGCATACGCTGCCGATCCTGAATCTGCTGCGCAAGCGCTGGCCGGCAGCGCATATCGCGTGGCTCATTACGCCCGCCTGCGCGGGGATGATCCAGGGGCACCCGCAGCTCGATGAAGTGATCCTCTTCGACCGCAAAAAACTCGGCTCCATGTGGAAAAACCCGCGCGTGTTCTTCGAGCTGCGCCGCTTCACGCGCTCGCTTGCCGCGAAACAATTCGACCTGGTCCTCGATCTTCAAGGGCTTTTCCGCAGTGGCTGGCTCGCCCGGAAAACTCATGCGCCGATGCGGGTTGGCTTCCGCAACGCCCGTGAGTTGGCATGGTTCTTCTATACGCATCGCGTGCCGATCGGCACGATGGAGCAGCATGCGATCGAGCGGTATTTGACGCTGGCGCGCTCGATCGGCTGCGAGGGGGAAGTGGAATTTGTCTTCGCGCACGATGATGAGGACCGACGCGCGGTGAGGGCCATGATCGATGATGCGATCGGCATGCGCGGCGTCCAATCGAGCCCGGCCGCTTCCATGCCCCTCGGTGTTTCATCTTCATCCCTCCACATTGCCGCCCCGCGCTACGCGATTCTCGCTCCCACCACGAATTGGGACACCAAGCGCTGGCCGGCCGGGAAATTCGCCGGGCTGGTCGCGCCTTTGCGGGATCGTTTCGGGCTCGAGTCCATTCTGATCGGCGGCCCGGACGTGGCCGCGATGTCGTCCCAATTCCCTGGCGCAATCAACATTGGCGGGAAAACCACGCTTCGCCAGCTTTGCGCGCTCATCGAAAGCGCTGCGCTGGTCATCTCGAACGACTCGGGCCCCATGCACATCGCGGCCGCGATGCGCCGGCCGCTGGTGACGATGTTTGGCCCGACCAACCCCGTGCGCACCGGCCCGTATGGGCGGATGCAAAGCGTCATCCGCCTGCCGATCGCCTGCTCGCCGTGCTATCTGAAAACCTGCTGGCATCAGAGCTGTTTGAAGCATCTGGAAATTGGCCCGGTTCTTGAACTGGCAGAGCGGCAGATGAACGGCAGTTGAAAGACTTCGCTTCCACTTCCACCTTTCGAAACGCCCTCGGCCGAATAGGCAAGATGCTTCGCTGCGCTCAGCAGGACCTCGGGCGCATGTTTTTTGGGGAATCCATTTGACTTAGACGATCCACTTCGTATAATTCGTTAATTCGCGAATTATGGAGATGACGTTTGATCGAGTTCCTTGCCATTGCCAACGCACTTGCCGATGAAAACCGCGCCCGGGCGTTTCTGTCGCTCCGTGGCGGGGAGCTCTGCGTGTGCCAAATCATTGAGCTGCTTGAACTTGCGCCATCGACGGTTTCCAAGCACATGCAGATTCTCCGCCAGGCGCGTCTGGTGGAAATGCACAAGGAAGGGCGCTGGATTTACTACCGCCTGGCGGGTGAGTCGGCCAGTCCGATGGTGCGCGAGGCGATCGATTGGGCCAGCAAATGGCTCGGGGATGAGGCACAGGCCAAGGCCGACATTCGACGGATGGCGGAGATCGTTCAGGAAGACCCGGAGGCAGTATGCAGAAGGCAGATGGGGCGCCCGGAGAAGCAGGCATCGACCGCGAGCGGCGCGATGGAACCAGACAAGGCGTGCGACGAATCAAAGTGCTGTTCCTCTGCACCGGCAACTCCTGCCGAAGCCAGATGGCGGAAGGATGGGCTCGCCATCTGAAGGGCGATGTCATCGAAGCTTACTCAGCCGGTGTCGCGACGCATGGGCTGAATCCCAATGCCGTGCGGGTGATGAAAGAGGCCGGGGTCGATATTTCGGCCCATCGCTCGAAGCATGTGGATGAACTCAAAGACGTGGGTCTCGAATACGTCGTGACTGTCTGCGGCCACGCCAATGAAAGCTGCCCGATGTGGCTGGCGAAGGGGAGTGCGAAAGTGATCCACGTCGGTTTCGACGATCCGCCCAAACTGGCGAAAGAGGCGAAAACGGAAGAAGAGGCGCTGGGGCATTATCGGCGCGTAAGGGATGAGATTCGGGCGTTCGTGGAGAGGTTGCCCGAGGCGTTGCAGAAGGCAGAAGACCGATGAAATCCGGAATCGCAAAAAACTCTCGTTCCTCGATCGTTACCTCACGCTCTGGATTTTCCTGGCGATGGTGCTGGGTGTCCTGCTCGGTTACGCCATCCCGCAGGCGCAGGGTTTTATCGATCGGTTCAGCATCGGGACGACCAACATCCCCATCGCCATCGGCCTGATCCTGATGATGTATCCGCCTCTGGCCAAGGTGCGGTATGAGGAGATGGGGGATGTGTTTCGCAACGTCAAAGTGCTCGGATTGTCGCTGGTGCAGAATTGGGTGATCGGGCCAATCCTGATGTTTGGTTTGGCGCTGGCGTTTCTGCATCGGCCTGAGCATCAGGAATTCATGGTGGGCCTGATCATGATCGGCCTGGCGCGGTGCATCGCGATGGTCATCGTGTGGAACGAGCTGGCCAAGGAGGATAGCGAATACGCCGCGGGGCTGGTGGCCTTCAACAGCGTGTTTCAAGTGCTGTTTTACAGCGTTTATGCCTGGCTGTTCGTAACCGTATTGCCGCCGATCTTTGGCCTGTCGGGAAGCATCGTGCGCATCACCATGGGCCAGATCGCGCAGAGCGTTCTGGTTTACCTGGGCATTCCGTTCGTGGCGGGGATGTTGACTCGTCTGGCGCTGGTTAAATCCAGAGGCCGGGAGTGGTACGAGAAGAAATTCATTCCGCGGATCAGCCCGATCACGCTGATTTCGCTGCTGTTTACCATCATCGTGATGTTCAGCATCCAGGGGCAGAAGATCGTCAAGCGGCCGTGGGATGTGGGGCTGATCGCGGTTCCGCTTTTGATCTATTTCATCGTGATGTTCCTGATCAGTTTCTGGATGGGGAAAAAGGCCGGCGCGGATTATTCCAAGACCGCGACGATCGCCTTCACGGCGGCCAGCAATAATTTCGAACTGGCGATCGCGGTGTCGGTGTCGGTGTTCGGGATCAATCACGGCGCGGCCTTCGCGGCGGTCATCGGCCCGCTGGTCGAGGTGCCAGCGCTGATCGGGCTGGTGAACGTGTCGCTGTGGCTGGGCCGAAGGTATTTCGGCGTGAATGCCGCGGAAGATGGGGCGGGTAAGAAGATGGAATCGGTGCCGTGCGCGACGGTTCGCGCCGGCCGGTAGCTGAGATCGCATCGAATCGCTGCGCGGGACTCCGCGCGAGAGAGGATGTGGGTTATGAAACAGTCATGTGGTGGACAATGTGAATCGAATGCCCCGACGCTGGTTTTCGCCTGCTCGGGCGCTGCCGATGTCGGAGAGATTACCGATCGCGCAGCGCGGGCGCTGAGCGCATCGGGCGCGGCGAAGATGTTTTGTCTTGCGGGCATAGGCGGCCTCGTGCCGGACATGGTCGCCAAGGCCCGGGAGGCCGGGAAGCTCCTGGTGATCGATGGATGCGAGAAGAACTGCGGATTCGAGTGTCTCGCGCGGGCCGGCCTGGGCGATCTGACCCACATCGCATTGAACGACATGGGCATGGAGAAGGGCAAATCGCCCGTGACCGAAGAGGCCGTGGCGCGAGTGGTGCAGGCCGCTCGGACGGCGCTCGTGTAAGCGCGCGGGCGAGTCCGCCGCCCGATGGTCGACACAAAACGGAGTGGCACTGTCAAGCTGTAAGCTTGCCAGTGGTAATTGCAATATTCGCTCGATACCGGTGGGCAGTGCCCATCCTACGGAGATTGATGATGTCTGATAAAATTACCCAAGCGGTCAAGAACAAGTACGGCGATGTCGCCGCCAGCGCACTCTCGAACGATCATGCCGGCGTTCGCGCGGTGGCCGAGGCTTTTGGCTACTCGCGCGAGGAACTGGGCTCGATCCCGGCCGATGCCAACATGGGCCTCTCCTGCGGCAACCCCACCGCCATGGCCAGCCTGAAGCCCGGCGAAGTCGTCGTCGATCTCGGCTGCGGCGGCGGGCTGGATGTACTGCTCGCATCGCCGAAAGTCGGCCCGGCGGGCAAGGCAATCGGCATCGACATGACTCCTGAAATGATCGACCGCGCCCGCCGCAACGCCGCCAAAGCCGGCATCAGCAATGTCGAGTTTCACCTGGCGACCATCGACAATCTCCCCCTGGCCAGCGCCTCGGCCGATTGCGTCATCAGCAATTGCGTGATCAACCTCGCACCCAATAAGGCGGCCGTCTTCCGCGAGATTTTCCGCGTCCTCAAGCCGGGCGGGCGCGTGGCGGTGAGCGATATCGCGCTCAAGAAGGAATTGCCCGCGGAACTGGCCAGCGATTTGATGGCCTATGTCGGCTGCATCGCCGGGGCGATTCCGATCGAGGAATATCGCCGCGGGCTGATCGACGCGGGATTCTCGGCCGTGCAGGTCGTCGACAGCGGCGCGGATCTAAACGCCTACGCCAAGGTGGAGAATCAGGCCGCCTGCTGCTCATCAACCATGACCCCGGAGCCGGCCGCCTCGTGCTGCGGCGGCGAGAGCGCGCCCAATCCAAAGAGCCTGACCCTCGCTAAAACCGGTTGTTGCGGCAAGGAAGAGCCGGCCATCGGCACGGTGCATGAGCGCCTTGCGGGCCTTTTGAAGCAGTACGATGTGAACGATTACGCGGCCAGCGTGAAGGTGTATGCGATCAAGAGATGATCAGCCGATGCACATCTCGCGCCAACCGGTCTGGGCCTGATGGACCACGCTCTCGAGCATTCGGCGCGATGGCGTCCAGCGGTTGTCGTGCTGCATCCGCGGGTCGATATTCCAGGCCATCCGCCACTGATGGAATGCGCCGGGCGGGAGCAGGGTCAGGTGGATCGCCTGAATCTGATCCGAGCGCCGGGCGGCCGAGTATTCCATGCTGCGGCGGATGAGCGCGCGGTCCAGTTGAATCGCGAAGTCCGCGGCCGAATGCGGCGGGATGAAAAACTCGACGGCGACCTCGATCCACGGCAATCCGCCGGCATCGAGAATCGAAGGTGCAGCGAGAAACTCGCTGACCGTCGACTTGGCGGCGCGGGCGGCATAGTCGATTGACTGATCGATCTGCCGGATCTGGGCCAGCGCGCCGAGGGGCGCGACGTTATCGGAAGTATTCGATGTCACGTGGAAATCGGGATGGCTGGGCACCGGCGCAGGCATCCTTGCATTGCGGGGTTGGTAGTTAATCATGCGGGCAAAGATAGGGCAGGAATCTTGAGATTGTGCGAAGGTTTGCACGGCGGCGCGCTAAGGCGGGTTTCGCAGTTTGCCACGACGTCGCGGCGATAGCGGGGGGGATCGGATCCGTAATTGCATTCGGCGTATGCCCGACATGGGATTCTGATCCTCATATGTGCAGCGCCTGGCCCACCTGCTGCACGGGCAGATCCACCTTATTGGGCTCCAGTGACGTGAGGAATTCCTGGGGTCAAATCAACACGCCCGGTCCGCGGCGGCTATGAATAAAATGGAGCGCAAGCAAAGGAGCCAATCCATGGATCGAGCAACACTGGTCTGCGGGGCGATCGGGATCGTATTCTTTTTGGCGGGAACTCACCGGCTCTCCGGAGCGGAGCCCGCCGGTCCGGCGCTTAACGTGGCGGCGGCGGCGACCGCCTCGACATCGTTCGTTTCGGGCCACGAAACAATCGACGCCCTCAACGATGGCAACGCGCCCCGGGATTCCAACGACAAAAGTCACGGCGCGTATGGCAACTGGCCGCAGACCGGCAGGCAGTGGGTGCAGTACGATTGGCCGCAGGCGATCAGCACCAATCGTGTCGCGGTCTACTGGTTCGATGACAATCAGGGCGTGCGGCTGCCCAAATCCTGCACGCTGAGCTACTGGGACGGAAAACAGTTCATCCCCGTGGCCAATTCCCGGGGCCTGGGCCTGGAAAAGAACAAGTTCAACACCACCACGTTCGACTCGATCGCCACGATGCGCCTCCGGCTGGAGATGGACGGCAGTCAGAAGTTCTCCACGGGTATCCTGGAATGGCGCGTGTACGATGATGGCAAGTCGCCCAATTTCCCGCCGGTGGCGGTGGCCGGGGCGGACCGCGTGGCCATCCTGCCGGCCAAGACGCATCTGGCCGGGCGGATCAGGGATGATGGCAAGCCCCAGGGGAAGCTATCGAGCGTCTGGAGCAAGGAATCGGGCCCCGGCGAAGTGAAGTTCGACGATGCGAACGCGCTGGCGACGACGGCCGAGTTCTCTGCGGCGGGACAGTATGTGCTCAAGCTGTCCGCCAGCGATGGACAGTTGAGCGCTTCCGACACGCTCAAGGTCAGCGTGGAGAATGCTCCACCGGCTCGCCCTCTGCAAATCATTCCAACGCGGAACTATTCGATCGAAAGTCCCTTCTGGCGGCAGCGCGCTAAGATGCTCATCGTTAACTGGATTCCATATTGTTACGATAAATGCTCCGACCCGGCCACCAAAGAAGGTGGAATCGACAACATCATCGAAGCCGGCAACAAACTCGCCGGAAAACCATTCAAGCCGCACCATGGGTATGTCTTCGCCAATGCCTGGGTGGTGAACACGCTTGAGGCGATGTGCGTGGGGATGATGGTCGATCCTCAGGGAGATGCCGACATCATCGCCGCCCAGAAGCGCATCCGCGATGGAATCGAAGACTGGATTCCCAAGCTTCTCGCGGCCCAGGAGCCCGATGGCTATTTCCAGTCCGCCTACACCCTCAGCGGGCGTCAGCGGTGGACCAACAAACACGATCATGAGGGATACATCGCGGGTTATTTCATCGAGTCCGCCATTGCCCATCACGAGATGACCGGCCGCAAGGATACGCGCCTGTACAACGCCGCAAAAAAGATGGCCGACTGCTGGTGGGACCACATCGGCCCCGCCCCCAAGCGCGCCTGGTACGAAGGGCATCAGGAGCTCGAACTGGCGCTGGTGCGCCTGGCGCGGCATGTCGAGGAGATCGACGGCCCGGGCAGGGGGCGCAAGTATGTGGAACTGGCCAGATTCCTGATGGACTCCCGCCGAGATGGCGCCGAGTACGACCAGAGCCACGCGCCGGCGACACAGCAGTATGAGGCCGTGGGGCATGCGGTGCGGGCGGTCTACTCGTACACCGGCATGGCCGACATCGCCATGGAAACCGGGGACATCGATTACCACAGCGCCATCAGAAGCATCTGGAACAATCTGATTAACAAGAAATATTATGTGACCGGCGGCGTGGGCAGCGGCGAGACGGCCGAGGGATTTGGAAAGAACTATTCGCTCCCGCAGAATGCATACAACGAATCGTGTTCCGGATGCGGCGAAGTCTTCTTCCAGCACCGGATGAACCTGATCCACCACGACGCCAGATACGCGGACCTCGTCGAGGAAACGCTCTACAACGCGATCCTGGGAAGCGTCGATCTGGAGGCCAAGCACTTTACTTATACCAATCCCCTGGATCAGGGCCATGCTCGCTATCTGTGGCACGTTTGCCCCTGCTGCGTCGGGAACATTCCGCGCACGCTGCTTTCGCTGCCGACCTGGATGTATGCGCGCGACGAGGATGGACTGTACGTCAACCTTTTCATCGGCAGCACCGTGGACGTCGGCAGCGTCGCCGGCACGCCGGTGAAAATGATCCAGCAGACCGATTATCCCTGGAGCGGCAAGGTCGCAATCACGGTGAGGCCGGCTGAGGAAAAGCGCTTTGCCATTCGCATCCGCGTGCCGGACCGCAGCGTGAGCGAACTTTATTCCAGCGCGCCCGATTCCAATGGCATCGCATCGCTCGCGGTCAATGGCGAGCTCGTCGCGCCGGTCATCGAGAAGGGCTACGCCGTCATCGCGCGCAACTGGAAGCCCGGCGACAAGATCGATCTGGAATTGCCGATGAAGGTGCAGCGCGTCAAGGCCATCGACAAAGTGGCCTCGTGCGCCGGGAAGGTCGCATTGCGCGTCGGCCCGCTGATCTACAGCCTGGAATCCGCTGATCAGAAGCTCGACAAGCCGCTGGTGCCCGAAAGCATGCTGACCGCGGAGTGGAGGCCGGACTTGCTGGGCGGCGTGATGGTGATCAAGGGCGCCTTCGCCGATGGCTCGCCCATGCTGGCGATCCCCAACTATGCCCGCAACAACCGCGGAGGAAAGTCGATGGTATGGGTGCGGGATCGATAGGGCCCGGCCCGACTCCGCGCCCAGTCCCGCTCTCTGGCGATGGCGGCGGCTGTCACCTCGATCAGCGAATTTGATGTTGGGAAAAGAACTCCCAGATCAGATCGTTCGCCACGATGTTCTTCGTGGATTTGCCGATGAACTTCACGGGCGGCGCCTGGCCGGGCCAGGTATGCCCGCCGCCTTCGATTTCATAAAGCACCACGTCCGCCCCATTCTTGCCCGCCCCGTAGATCTTCCGCGTGACCCGCGTGCCGTCCGCTACGATCTCGGGCAACTCCGTCACCTGCGGCTTGGCATCGCACCCGTTGAGCCCAACCCACAGTCCGATGGTCTGCTCCACCGATTGGAAGCGCAGGAACTTGGGCGTTTGAGCCGGTGGGCCACGAAAAGGGACGATCGTGTCGGCCGTGCCGTGGAAACAAAGTACCGCCACCGGCCGCTTGGGATGCAGCCCCTCTTTGGCCATCGGCATGGCCATCGTTCCGGCCACCGGCGCGATGGCGGCGATACGGTCGGACAACTCCGCCCCCAGCCGCTGACACATCATCGCGCCATTGGACATCCCGGTCGCGAAAACCCGCTTGGCATCAACGTTCACCACCGTCTTGAGATCGTCCAGCATTTTGGCCGTGAACTCGACATCATCCACCGGCCCGGGCGGGTCCTGCCCGGGCTTTCCCGGCGTTCCCCAGGCATTAAAGAACAGCGCGGCGTCGCCGAAGCCCGTGCCGTTGGGATAGATCGCGATAAACCCGGCCTCATCGGATTTGGCGTTCATCCCGCAGAACGTGGTCATCATCGCCGCGTTCATCCAGGCCCCGTGAAAAACCAGGACAATCGGCGTGGGTTTGGCCCGATCGTATTGGGGCGGGATGTGAATCAGGTACGAACGCGGGAGATGATCCTGTTCCAGGCGGCGGAGATGATCGCCCGGAGCAAGCAGTTCAGGGCGCGCGGGCCGGGTGGGGATGGGACGGGTCGCGGGAGAGGCGGCGAAAGCGGGAGATACCCAGGCGATGGCCACCATGCCCAGCCACAGGCACGCGTGAAACGGTAGAGTTTTCATCGTGTGATTCACCGTCAGCCTTAATTCTCGGCCGTCCCTATGCGCCGGCGTTGCGACCGGGTACAGGTTGCCGAGAGTACACTAAAACCCCATCTCCCGCCTCGTTTGGATCAACTGCCGCTGGATGTGAACACGCAGGGAATTTCGCCAAGGCAACCGGCACCGATGCCGCAATTTCCCTGCCCGATGAGACCAATCCAGCGCGAATGCTTGTGCCAACGCTTCGCCACAGCATCGGTTGAGATTACCGGCGAGCCCAATCTACATAGCCTGCGGCAGGGTTGACCGCCGGGCCGATGGTGAGGAAAACACTGTAAAACAAGGGGAAAATGATCAATTGGCAGGGATGGGCAGGACTGAGGAAACAAAGCGGGCGAAGGGGGTCGAACCCTCGACAAACCCGCTGGATTCTGCTGGAAAAGTGACTGCTTTTGACCTGGGTGGCGTGAAAGCGGCACTCGGAGAATTGGCGGAGTGCCCAATTGACCCCGACTTGACCGACGTGGCGAACGCCTGGCCGACACTGCCGGCCGCGCTCCGGGCGGGCATCGTGGCGATGGTGAATGCATCGGCCAGCAACGGGGTCAAGCCATGAGTAAAGCATCAAGCCGGGGTAACGTCTTTTCAGCAGGCCATGCGCCGCCTCCAGCCTTGTTCGATATCAAGCTCCTGGCGTTCATCCAGAAGCGCGGCGGGCGCGTCAGCGTTCGGGAGCTTTCCCGGAGCCTGGCTACCTGCCGCCATGCCGCAGATGCCCGAAGCCGTCTGGAGGCCCTGGTGGACGCCGGCATCGGCAACTGGACCTATCTCCGTCCTGGCGCCAAAGGCGGACGGCCGGCTCGGCTGTTCATCCTGACGATTGGGCCTGGTGCGGTCGAGCCGCTGGTCATGGCGGCCAGGCAGGCATCGACGGTGCGGGGTAGCGCATACACTCGACTGATTGCCCGCGACACGGTGCGATTCTTGAACCGCTTCGGCTGCGTGCCCTGCCGGCAAATCTCCGAGGCGCTCTCCCAAGTAACTCGCGCCTTGGACAAAGTTTCGCTCGACGACTTCCCCGCCCCCATGTTTCGCCGAACCATCCGGATGACCGCCCGAGGAAGTTTCAGCGTTGAATGGGTCAATGTGAGCCCATGGTAACCATGTCGGGGAGTTACTGTTTCCGTGAGCGATTTCGACTTCGGATTGCGACACAACCACGGGCGGAGCGGGCTGGATGCCGAGTTGTGGCGGAAATGCGCAAACAGGCCCCGCCGCCTGTTTGCGTTTCATCTCACGCGCATCCGAGGACCCGCGCCCGATTCATTGCCCTAAGCGATCAACTCGCCCTCAATGATAATTCACGCCGGCGCGGCCGATCCGGCATGGAAATCGTCATCCTGCGCATATTGAAAAACGTGTTAGTCTATATCGGCCATTGACTTACATGAGATGAAGTATGCGCCGAATGCGCTGTCTTGTGTCGCATGGGTATGGCGGACGATAATCCATCCATCAATTCGAAACACTTCTCGAAGGGAAGAGCGATGCCCAGCACACCCGCCGCCAAACGTTCACCGATTAAACAACCTTCGCGTCCGCAGGCCGGCGAAAGTTTGATGCACCAGCGCAATATGCGGTTGCTGGACATCGCCTATTTCGTCTTCCTCCCCGCGATCTTCATCATGCTCGCGGCTTTTGAGTGGCTCCGATACTGGTTCCGGGTCCCGGTTTCGCCCTGGATTCTCACCATCACGGCGTTGGTCGTCGCCACCTACTCTGCAATCCGGGGCCGAAGGATCTGGCGCGGTTTGGCCGCGCTGGAGCTCGGCCTTCGCGGCGAACGAACCGTGGGCCAGCGTTTGGAGGAGTTGCGGGCAATGGGCTATCACGTCTTCCACGACCTGTGCGAGGACGCCTGGAATATCGACCATGTGCTGGTCGGCCCCGGCGGCGTCTTCGCGGTGGAAACCAAGACGATTTCCAAGCCTAATGACCATGATGCCAAGGTGACCCACGACGGCGAAAAGCTCCTGGTTGATGGCTTTGAGCTCGACCGCGATCCACTCAAGCAGGCGACGGCGGCCGCCCGCCATGTGCAGAAGGTTCTGCGAGAGCAGACGGGCCAGGATGTGAAGGTCCAAGCCGTGGTGGTATTCCCCGGATGGTTTGTCGAAGGAACTTCACGCAGCGCGGATGTGTATGTTTCCAATGACAACTATCTGATGAAGCGATTCGAAAACGAGGGCGGTCGCCAGGTCCTCGACCCGCGCGACGTGGATCTTTACGCGGCGGGAATCGATCGGTATCAGCGACGTACGTGATGGGCAGAGCGCTATCCCAAGGGTTTGAATAGCAGTTCCGTACCGATGGTCTTGATCAGCTCATTGAGGTAGGAGTCGATGTATTGCAGGCATTGCGCCTGATCGGTCGAGCCGACTTCCGAAAAGACCACCCGTAAAGTCGTGTGTTTATCGCGGACTGCGGCGAACGCCGCGGCGGTTGCCTGCACGCCATCTGCGGTCACTAGGAGGCGCAATACTGCTTCGAGGCAGACGATGCGACAGCGCAGCGCATCCCGCACGGCCTGGAGGGTGGGGGCCGCCGCCAACGCCCGCATCGCGCGTTTGTCGCCCGAGGCTATGTAATAGGCGGGGTTCTCGGCCGCCAGTGCCAGGAGCAGGGCCTCGCCTTCATCAATCGCTTCGACTTCGTTAAGGAGTTGGAAGAGCGCATCGTCGGCGGGACGGTCAATCAGGGGCGCAATGCCGTTGCACTCGGCGACCGCCTTTCGTCGCACGGCATCGCTATAGTTCTTCTTAAAAGCCTTCCCCCGGTCGAGCTGGTGCGGCAGCGCCTCCAGCCGGCGAATGTTCCCGTCCTCCACCCCCAGCAGCGCGGCGACGCGTCCGATCAACCCGGCCGAGGCCAGGAGGATGAAGATATCGGAGTCAATGATGAGCAGCCGGTCTGCCATCCCCGTCCTTTCTCAATCACAGGAATCGCCAATGGATAGACACGAGAGGAACCGGGCGGACGACTCGGGAAGGTCACCCATGTCGACGTGCCGCTTCAAATGCTCGGCGATGATGGCATGGGCGCCGGCATCTTCTCCCAGCGTCTGGAGCGCCAACTGACCTGGCCCCCAGCGATTGGCGGAGCGTGCATAGACTAAGGCGACAGTGCCAGCAGCCACACCATTCTCAGCGCCCCAGCGCTGGGCGGCTTTGGCAAGCTTGGCGGCGGTCAGCCCCCACTCGGGGCGGAACCCCGGCTTCTCCTGCCCAGTCAAAACCTTATTGGCAAAGGCGTCCGCCTGCTTCTCCTGGGCGTCATCATCAACGCGGTCAATATCGGCATCCACGAGGGGTGCTTCGCCCGGATTGACATGTCCCAGGAACAGGTGCCCCATCTCGTGAGCCAGGTGGAAGGCAAGCCACGGCGGACTTTGCTTCACCGAACCCAGGACAATCACCGGGACATTGCCACAGTAGAGCGCCAAGCCGGCAAACTTCTTTGCCGCCCGGGGAAGGCGCTCGGGAAGAACGTGGAACACGACAATTCCGCTCCGCCAGGCGAAGGTCAGAAGCGATGCCAGATCGACGGCTGGTGCATCGGCCAAGATGTGCCCCCGCACCTTTTCCGCCACTACAGACCCGCCGAAGGGCGCAGGAGCCGTCGTATGCGCGACAACCAGCGCTGCCAGGCGCTGCGCGATGTGGACGGCGGGGCGCAACTCCTCGGCGGGCACGTTTTTATGCCGCTTCAGGCGAAAAGAGCCGATTGCGGGCACGGGCAGGGCGCGCTTTGGATCACGCAGTTCGGCGATCTTGAAGCCTAATTGTTTGGCGATCGCGGCCTCGGCCAGCGCGCGATTGGCGGGCACGGCGGCGAGCTTGTCTTCCCACCAGTCGGGTAGCACGACCCCTTTCAGAAACGCGGCGTCAAAGCCGCGTTCCTTTAGGCGGTCGTACAGATCCTGCATGGGCTTGGCGTTCTGGATGATGGCTCTCCTTGGCGTGGTAGGCATGAATTGTAGCATGCCGGCCGCGCCCTCGCACATACTGACAGTCGAGGCATCTGATCGGAATTAACCTGAAGTTCCCTGGCTGATCTCCGGGTCGCCGCATGCGGACGCTGGTCCGCCTAGCGCCGAGTGGCCGACGCGAGGCTCTGGACGTAATGCCAAGGACATTCCCGGATTGCCTTCCTCGTCCGGGCTCGGTGCTTGACCCACCACGCCACGAGCGACACTGCGATCCCGATTCCTGCCAAGACCGGAGCGAAGACGGTCCCGGCAACTGTGGCAGCGCCCGCAGCCGCCATGGCGGGCGTCGAAATTGCCAGTGCCGACACCCCCGTCTCAATCCGGGCCTCTCGCAATGCCTTGCGGTGGTCGCGGATCGCCGATTTGATTTCGCCCCGTTTCTGCACAATGAAGTCCTCGATCGCAGCCGGGTCCTTCAGTTCGGCGCAGCCTACGCCCAACGCCTCGACCGCCTCACGAAAGCGGCGGCGCTCATCGGCCCGTCTTTCTCGGAAATCGAGTATCTGGCGCATGGTCAGATTGGCGACTGAATCCGCTGTCGGGAATTCGATCCCCAGCCGCAGCAGGAACGACCGTCTTACCGCCTCGCCGTCACACTCTTCCGGGAGCGCGTCGGCGTGCAAGAGGTACTCGCCCCCAGGCGCGACACGGGGGACGTCGGTCACCATGGGACAGCCCATTTCCCGCGACATCACGGTGGCGAGGCACGCCATGTAGCCCGCGCTGAGGTCGACCGCCATTCTCATCCAGTCACCGCGTTTCTCTGCACGACCGCTCCTCAATAAAAGATCTCGCAGTTCCTCGCTCATTTTGCTGCTGTACACGTAATCCGCACCCCTCCTATTGGCGAACGTGCCCCACATGGTCGCCGACTGTTCGGATTCCCGATTCGCCCAAGGCAGTACCCGCGCCTTGAAAAGCTCCGCCGCAGCGACGGCGTAATCCCGGGGATCGCCGGTGAGGAGGCATCCGGCCCCGGCGGCCTGATTCACCTCCTTCGAGTCCCGCACCTCGAATCTGAGGGCGTTCGGGACGATCCGCCGCACCCGCTCCCAATACAGCAAGCTAGATTTAAGCCAACCAAGGTCTGGTTTGAGATTCGGATAATAAAGTGCGGTGCCGGCTTCCGTTCTGAACCGCACCGGCGCACTCTCCTCCGCTTCGTCCAATGGTCTTCTCGTCGTCATGGCCATTGCTCCTTTCTTTTGGTCTATTTCCCCACCGCGTACACCTTGAGTACCTCGTCCCCGTAATGATTGATCACCTTCACCGCGATCTTCCCCGACGCGGGCCGGGGGAACGGGCGGCTCCTGGTCTGGTACAGGTCGGCCCAGGCCGATTCATCCACCTCAGCGCGCAGGGCTTTCTTGAGCTTCTCATAGGGCTCATCCGCCCCGGTGAAATAGGCGTGGCGGACGAAGAAGCTCTCATCGTTGTAGTTGGTGTCGATAAACCAGCAGGCGATGTCATCGGTGGAGTTGGAGCGAATCTCCCCCGTGGTGGGGTCATAGACGTCCAGGCCGCGAATCTCGGCCACCAGCATTCCCTCGGGCACATCCGGGTCGTAGCGGACCGCTCCGGCGTCGGCGGCGGGCTTTTTCCCTTTGGCGGCGGCAGCGCCGGCCGGCTTATCGCCGGAGAGGATCGCCACATCCGGCTCGCCGAAAACCATGAAGAGATTCCCCGCCCCGGTCTTCTTGAGCAGCTCATCCCCCATCGACAAATCCGGGTTCATCTTGACCGACAAAACCGTGAGCTTGCCGTACCGTTTGGCCTCCTCCGCTACGTGTGGGTCAAAGGCGAAGCCGCAGACCAGCAGGATGTCGAACCCGACCCCCTTCACCGTCTCCATGGCCGCATCCTTGACCAGCCGCGGCTCGACCGTGCCGAACTCCGGGCCGATGCAGATCGCGGCCCGGCGGGGCTTGCCGTCGGCGTCCGCGTACCGCCCCTCGCCGCAGATCCACTCGCCCGGGTAAATCTCGACCGAGTCGAACTTCAGCCGCTGGCTCTTGACCGTGTTCTGCACCCCCGCCTTCTTGAGGTTCTCCAGCATGGTGTTGGTGAAGTCGCTCCCGGCGAGCATCTTCATCGTGAAGCCCAGGTCGGTCGGCTTGTTGGCCGCCCGCTCCTTGGCCTCGACACTGATCGTCCGGTGCGGGGAGAGGCTCTCGACAGTGAACGGCCCGGCGACGCGCAGGCGGCCGGCGTCGGCGTAGGGCTTGTCGAAGAGGGTCTCGGTATCGGCGTGTTTGGCGATCGCGGCGTCGATCTCGCGGCGGGTCATGCCCTCTTTAATGTCCGGGTTGTTGGCGATGGATTTGAGCGTGACATGGGGGACGCGCTGGTAGACGAAGCCCTTGCGCACGTCGCCGTCGAATGCCGCGGAAGGATTCACCACGGAGGACACGGAGGGCACGGAGGCGGACAACTCGGCTTCCTTCTTGCGGCCCTCGGGAGAGTCGGAGAGGAGGTAGTACGGGAAGCGGGCGCACATCAGGCGAGTGCGGGCGAGGGCCAGGGCAACGCGGCTTGTGTCGGTAGTGATCCAGCGACGGCCCCATTGCTCGGCGACATAGGCAGTCGTGCCGCTACCACAAGTGGGATCGAGGACGAGATCGCCGGGGTCGGTGGTCATCATGATGCAGCGTTCCACCACCTTCACTGATGTTTCGACGACGTACCGCTTGTCACTCGCAAATCCGGCAACGACGGTATCAGCCCAAAGATCGCTGATCGGCATGGCCGGGAAGTCATTGATAAACCTTACGTAATACAGTCCCCCACTAGTCGCCTCCAGGCGCCTCGCGGCGAGCAATTTCGTCATGCCGGGCTCGTTCGTCTTCCAACGGCTCTTATCGCTCGGTAGGTACTTCTTTCCCTCCAACGTAACCGGAAACCAACATGATGCACCCTCGCCTTTTTCGCGCCCCATACTTTGGCTCTGCAGGTTGTCGATTCGGTAGACACGAGCGCCTGCCGAAATCATCTTCGGATTAGCTTTCTCGTCAGCGGTCATTCTCCGACGCTTGCCATCCGGCAAGAGCAACATTGAATACGGCCCGCCAATTTCAGATTCGACCGACTTTTCGACATACGGCGTCCGGAATTTCAAATTGTCTTTAGCCTTCGCGTAGAACAACAGAAAATCACATGTGCCGCCAATGAACTCTCGCGTGGACCCACTGGTCTTGGCAAATGTGATCTGAGCCACGAAATTTTCAGCACCGAAGACCTCGTCCAAGACAGAACGTACAAGATGGACGTTGGCGTCCCCAATTTGCAAGAAAATTGACCCCGACTCGGTCAGTAGCTCCCGCGCCACGGTCAGCCGATCGCGCAGGTACGGCAGGTAGGAATGGATGCCAAGTTTGTACGTGTCCCGGAACGCCTTGATCTGCTCGGGCTGGCGGGTCATGTCTTCGGCCTTGCCGTCCTTGACATCGCGCTTGCGGGTGCTGACCTGCCAGTTGCTGCCGAACTTGATGCCGTAGGGCGGATCGAAGTAGATCGTCTGCACCTTCCCCTTGAGCCCCTCTTTCTCGGCGAGCGAGGTCATCGCCAGCAGCGAATCGCCGAGGATCATCCGGTTGGTCCAGTGCTGGTCGTGGTGGTAGAAATCGAGCTTCTTGTCGAACCCGATGCCACCGGCGCCCTCGATCCCGTTGAAGTCGGCGAAGAGGCCGGGCTGCTGCTCGGCCGCCCCGCCGGCCTTCTGAGCGGAGGAGACAAAGTCGGCGACGATCACCTGCGGGTGGATCTTTTCCTGGATGTAGATCGGCACTGCGGGGACCGCAAGCGCTTCGCGGTCCTGCTCATCCTTGCCCTTCCAGACGAGTTGCGGGTCGAGGGACGGATCGCGCGGATAGAGCATGGCCCTGGGGGCGTTCTCATCGTCGGAGACGAAATCGCGCAGCTCCTCGGTGGGGATGTTCTTGCGCCTGGAGGCGGTGTGTTTGATGGTATCGATGGAAGTGCGGGCGCGGGAAGGGCCGGCGGGTTTGGGCGAGGGGGTGGGTTTCTTTTTGGCCATGGCTTGGGGCGTCTTTGGGGTGAATTACTCATCGTCGGCGGGGATCACATCATCCTCATCAAACTCATTCACGTCATTGGCAAAGACGACAGTCCGCATGCTCTGTGGCATGTAGACCACAGGCCAGTAGAAGGGGCTGCCGCGCCACCCTTTCCCCTCGTCGCCATTCTGCCGGAAAAGCATCAGCATCGGCAGGTCCGTTGCCGTCTTGACGGCAATCGCGCCCTCGATATGCGAGGTGTCGGGGGCATCAAAAAAGCGCCCACTGTCGCGCACCCTGACGCTCTCGCGGTCGCGACGTACCAGCAAATGCAGTTCCTCGCGCCGGGCCTCGGTAGGGCACTGGCGACAGATGTATCGAATACTGGCTTTGA
This sequence comes from Tepidisphaerales bacterium, assembly GCA_038244055.1. Lineage (GTDB taxonomy): Bacteria > Planctomycetota > Phycisphaerae > Tepidisphaerales > Tepidisphaeraceae > DASPKW01. Next base: position 69,866 of record JBBRTW010000001.1, read on the forward strand.
CGGCCTCCACGTTGAATTCATACTCTCCCTCCTCGGGATCGAACAGGGATCCGATCATATCGATTAAGGCCTCCGCGTCGCCGACGGAAATCAGAACGGGCTTTGAGTCGGCCGCAGTTCCCGCGAGACCGTCCACAACCGCGTCGAGCTTTTTCAGGATCGGCGCACACCGCGTCTTGGACAACGTCTGAAACCCCACGGGCA
>JBBRTW010000002.1:0-63133 GCA_038244055.1 Tepidisphaerales bacterium
CCCGAACCCTGAACCCTGAAGCCACCAAACGAAAGCCCAAACCCTCCAAACCCAAGCTGGCCATGCTCGTCAGCCCGGCCGAGGCTGCACGTCTCAAGGCCGCGCGGACGCCGGGTGTCATCAGCAAGTCCGTCTCCATCCCGGGCGCGGCACATGCAGTTTCCAATCCCGCCTCCGCCGCGTCGTCCGGCGCGACATCCGATGCGCCGGCCGAAGAACCCGCCGCCAAATCCTGATCGCCCCGGAGGCCCATTGAGCAACCCCCGCCGCACACTCCGCCTCCTCTGGCTATTCACCATCGGCTACTGGCTGTTCCTGTTCACGATGACCCACCTGCCGCCCAGCAAGGTGCCGGAGATCGGCGTCAACGACAAACTCGAGCACTTCGGCGCGTATGGCCTGCTGGCCGGCGGGTTGTTCCTCAGCATTTGGGGCACCTCGCCCCATACCCAGAAGGCCACCTGGCTGACGTACCTGATCTGCCTGGCCTATGGCGCGTTCGATGAAATCACCCAGGCGATCCCGTTCATTGGCCGGTCTTGCGAGCTCAATGACTGGTTTGCCGATGCCATCGGGGCGGCCATCGCGGTGACGATCCTCACCCTCATCCGCCGGTGGCTGGAGCGCATCGGCAAGCCGTAAACGTAGCACGGGCATCTTGCCCGTGTGGAGGATCTCCGCACACCAGCCCCGTCTCCGTTCCATTTGTTCTTCAGAATCGGCTCGCCCAACATGGGCAGGATGCCCATGCTACGATACGGTGTTCGAAGAATTCCTGGAATTTCATGCAACACTTCGCCCGTCTTCCGCGATAATCCAAAAACTCTTTGCTTGCATCCATGAGTGCGCCAATGTTATCGTCATGACCAACCGAGGCCATCGATGAGCGTAATTCCCGCAGTCTCCATGCTTGCCCAGGCCGCCCCCGGCCCTCCCCCGGCCAACGAGGGGGGTCTGGCGTTCTGGATCATCACACTGGCGGCGATGGCTTTGATGCCATTCGTCCTGACCATGGTCACCTCCTTCGCCAAGCTGGTGATCGTGGGTTCCGTGCTGCGCCATGCCTTGGGCACGCAGCAGCTTCCCCCCACCACGGTCATCACCGGGCTGGCGCTGATCCTCACGGTCCACATCATGACCCCGGTCATGTCGCGGATTTACGATGCCTACCAGAAGACCGAGCAGATCGCCGGCCCGCCCCGCGCCGGCGAGGAGGCCGGATCGACGATGCAATCGGTCCGCCGGGGCGTGTCGGCGGCCGAGGGGCCGATGCGCGAATTCCTCGAGCGCCACTGCCACCCCCAGAACACCGCCATGTTCGAAGACCTCAAAGCCCGCCTCTCCGACACCCCCGATGCCAACCCGGCCGGCACCGAAATAAAAGACCCCCTCTTCCGCCAACTGGTTCAAGATATCACCGTCATCACCCCCGCGTTCGTCCTCAGCCAGTTGACCGAGGCGTTTCAGATCGGCTTTCTTCTGTTCGTGCCGTTCCTGGTGATCGACCTGGTCGTCAGCAACGTGCTGATGGCCATGGGCATGCAGATGATGTCGCCGACAACCGTTTCCATGCCGCTCAAGCTGCTGCTCTTCGTGCTGGTCGATGGCTGGCGACTGATCATGCGCGGGCTGGTCTTGAGTTATGTATGAATGAATGGTGGGGCGGACATTCTTGTCTGCCCTGAAGCAACTTTCCTTCAGTAGATGGCCGCCTGATCCGCAATTGAATCAGCCCACCGAGAGGTCTATATGGACTCCGACGCAGTCTTGAGAATTGGCCGGGAAGCATTGCTTCTCACGCTCCTGCTTAGCGCCATCCCCGTGCTGGCGGCCATGGCGGTCGGCCTGATTATCAGCGTGTTCCAGGCCGCCACGCAGATCCAGGAGCAATCCCTCACCTTCGTTCCCAAGATCATCGTGACCTTCGGCGCCCTGGCCATCGCCGGCACCTGGATGCTCCAGCAGTTGATCCAGTTCGCCACACCCCTGTTCGAGGCGATCTCCGAAATCGGCGGCTGACGAAGATGATTCACCACGAAACACACGAAAGGCACGAAGGAAGGAGAAAACGAGGATAGAGGATTGAGAATGGAAGGAAAGCAATACGCGCCAGATGCCATTTTCTATCTTCCATCCTCCATCTTCCATCCTCGTTTTTCCAGTCTTTTCGTGCCCTTCGTGTCCTTCGTGGTTCATTGAATTGTTCCTGCGAGTTGGAAATGGACGACATCCAGAAGTTTTTCTTCTCCCCCCAGATCAAGGGCGTGATCCAGTACGCCTTCCTGATCTTCGCGCGCCTCACGCCCATCATCGCCTTTTCCCCCGTCCTCGGCGGCCAGACCCTGCCCAAGCGCGTCCGCATGGGGCTGGGGTTCTTCCTCACCATGGCGCTGGTGCCGATGTTCATCCATAACCCCGAGCAGGTGACCGTCCAGCCGCAGGGCCTCTATCTTCTGCTTCTGGGCAAGGAAGCGCTGGTCGGGCTCTCGCTTTCGCTGATCCTCCTGGTCCTGTTCGAAACCGTCGCATCCATGGGCGCGCTGGTGGACCTGGCCCGCGGGGCGACCATGGCCAATGTCCTCGATCCCCTCACCCAGAATCAGCAATCCATCCTGGCCGTCTTTTTCACGCAGGTGGCCATCGTGCTTTTCCTCAGCGTGGGCGGGCTGCAGATTCTCATCCGCGTTTTGGGCGAGAGCTTTGTCATCCTCAAGCCGACCGAGTTAATCCCCTTGCGGCTATTCGGCCCGCAGGCTACCACCGAAGTCATCGGGCTGGTCGGCGATCTTTTCATGATCGCCTTCAAGCTGGGCGCGCCGACCGTGGTCGTGCTGGTGCTCGTCGATTTCGGCCTGGGCGTGATCAACCGCGTCGCACCTTCCATCCAGGTCTACTTCCTGGGCATGACCACCAAGGGGTGCGTCGGCCTGCTGGTGCTCTTCGGCGGCATCGCCCTGACTTACGATCTGCTGGTCGAGCAGTTTGGCCGGGGTCTGCATACGATTCACGAATGGGTCACAACCATGGCGAGGGGGTGATCGGAAATGGCTGGAGAAAAAACCGAAGAAGCAACACCGAAGCGACTGGAGAAATCGCGCGAAAAGGGCGAGGTCTTCCAATCGCGCGATCTGACCGGCGCGGTGCTGCTGGCCTGCGCCACGGCCGTCATCGCCGGGCAGATCGATGAGGTCGGCATCACCTATCCCGCCATGGCCAGGACGATTTTCGCGGCGGCCGGGTCGGGGAATATCTCCAATAACGCGCTGCTGACGCTTTTTGGAACGGCCGTCCTCGAAGGGGCCAAGTCGCTCGTGCCCCTGCTGGGCGTGGTTTTCCTGGCTTCGCTGGTGATGCCTTTTTTACAGGTGGGCCCGCTGCTCAGCTTTTCGCCGCTGATGCCCAAGTTCAGCAAGCTTGATCCGATCAAGGGGATCAAGAACAAGCTCTTCAGCCTCAACGCCTATATCGAGTTGCTCAAGACGACCGTCAAGCTGATCGTGATCGCGGTGATCTTCTGGAAGACGATCATGGCCGATATGCGCAACGTGCTGCTCCTGAGCACGCAGGAGCCGACGATCAGCGCCGGGGTGGCGCTATCGATCGGCGGACATGCGCTGACGCGGACGGTGGTCGTGTTCTTCGCCTTCGGCGCGCTGGATTACATGTACCAGCGCTGGCAGTACCACAAGAATATGCGCATGTCGAAGGAGGAGATCAAGCAGGAATACAAGGAGAGCGAAGGCGACCCCCACCACAAGGCCCACCGCAAGCGCGCCCACGAGGAACTGTCGAGCGAATCGATGATGGAACACGCCCGCAAGGCCGATGTGATGGTCACCAACCCCGAGCATCTGGCCTGCGCCCTCCGCTACGACCCCAACGAGGAAGGCGCGCCCAGGCTGCTCGCCAAAGGCCGGGATTACGTGGCCGCCCGATTGCGCGAGATCGCCAGGGAAGAGGATATCCCGATCACGCGCGATATTTCGCTGGCCCATGCCCTGTACGCGCTGGAACTGGACCGGGAAATTCCCGAGGAGCTTTTCGATGCGGCGGCCGAGGTTCTCAAATGGGTGGAGGCGGTGCTGAAGGCGGAGGGAGAGGTTGCGCCGTGGCTGCTGCCGCCGAAGGAGAAGGAGGAGAAGTGAGGGGATTCAGCGGGGTGATTCGCATTCACTTCCGCGCAGCCAACACGGGCAGGATGCCCATGCTACCCATGCTTCGCATCCGCCCAGCGCGTCACCATGAACATCCCCACGGTCACCATCGCCAGCACCGTCGCCAGGATGACCGAGCGGGTCAGGTGCTGGTTTCCGAAGTAGCTGAACACCGTATACCCCGCTACATAAACCAGGATAAATCCGAACACCAGCTTGAGCTCGTCCTTGGGCAGTTTGGTGGCGATGGAAGCGCCGAAGTACGACCCGACCAGAATGCCGATGGCCATGAAACCGGCGAAACGCAGATCGACATTGCCCTCTTTCCAGTATTTCATCACGGCCGGAAGTGTGACCGGCGGGATCATCGCCGCGAGGCTGGTGCCGTGGGCGGCAGTCTGCGTGAGTCCAAACGCCAGCACCATGACCGGGATCATGACCGATCCGCCGCCCAGGCCCATCAGGCCGGAGAACACGCCGACGAGTACGCCGAAGGTGATGAGATAAACCGGGTGATTGAGTTGATCCATGAGGGTAGTGTCGGCAGTGAGGCGATGACGTGCAAGAGGGATGGATGCGCGTGTAAGTCAGCGTCGCAATGCACGAATCGAGGGAACGTCAGTTTACGCACGCCCTCACCCCCGCCCTCTCCCGAGTACAGGAGAGGGGGTCAGCCATGCGCTCTCCCGAGTGCAGGAGAGGAAGTCAGCCGTGCGCCGCCGCCGGCCCGCCAAACAGGTTCGGGAACAAGATGCCTTGCGCCAGAAAGAAAACGCCCACCGCCGCGAACGCCAGCGCGACGAACCAGAATCTCGATTTCTTCGTCAGCACCGAGATGGCCGCGATGGTGATGGCGATCTGAAAGAGCGTAACCCCATAGGAGAGGATCTTGTGACGCTGCATGTGATCCTTCGCAGCCTCCTCTTTCTCGCGGGCCGACTTGGAGGCCTCCTCCTTTTTGCCCTCGTACTTCTTGAGCGATTTCTCCAGATCCTTTTCCGCAATCGGCTTGCCCAGCGCGGCCATCAGCTCGGCGTGTCGCTCGACATCGGATTTTTCGATCCCCTTGGCCTGGTAGTAGGCCCACTGATCCACCGCCTGCACCTGTTCCATCATCGCCTCGTTGGCATGGTGCCCCGAGAGCATGGCGCAGACGGCCGCCAGCGCGGCGATGATGGCGGAGCTCAGCGCGACCCCCATGATCCACGGCAGCCCGGATTCGTGGGCGTGGTGATGGATATCCTCCTGAACCTGTTCCGTCGGCGGTTCCATTTCTTCCATGTTGTCCTCATCCTGTTTCAAGAAGATTTGTCGGAGCGACGCTTGCCCAGCAGCACATCCGCGAAACTGCGGGCGGGGGCGCTCGATGAACTTTTCGCGCTCGCGGCCGCCTGCTCGGATTTGAGAAGCTCGGCCACGCGCTGATGATCCAGCGGGCCGCCTGAGAGCACTTCAATTCGATCTCCCGTCGATCCCAGAAGAAAATACTGCTCCCCCACCCGCACCACATACAGAATCTTCCGCGGCTCCAGGCGATGCGATTCGATCATCTGGATCAATTTGCCCGAGGCCAGCAGCGGACGCTTGCCGAGCAGTCGCGGGAGAAACCGCGCCACCAGGATCAGCACCGCCACGATCGCCATCAGCGTGTAGACCATGCGCTTAACGGCCTCGCCATACGAGGGCAGATCGCTGAGCGGATCGCGCGCGGCTTTGGTGGTTGGATACGTCGCGGCCGATGCGGCCAGAGCGCTGGAATTCATCCATAACGCGATCAGTCCAATCCCCAGCCCCAGCATCAGCCACCGCGCAATAAAAACCCTCGGCCGGCGAAGCGAAGCGATCAAATGCGAATCGGTCGGGTGTTGCAAGTTCAATGGCTCGTGGTTGAAGAATCGCGCGAGGTGGAGAGTTCCGTTAGACGCAGGCCCAGCTCGCCATCGAGTTGCACCAGTTCGCCCCGGCCGATGACATCGAGCCCCTGGTACAGGTCCGCGGGGGCCGCAAGCTCCTTGAGCAGATCGAGAGTCGCGCCGGCACGCCACTGGCTGATCTGCTCGATGGTAAACGTCGCCCGGCCGATGGCGATGCCGGCGACCTCGCCCGCCGCGCCGGCGGCCGCATCCCATTCGCGCAGATCCAGCGCGCCGCAGCGAACGCTGACGACATCGGCTAGATCGCGCACGATCGTCGCCGAGGCCAGCGACCAGCCCATCGGCGTGATCAGCCGGCAGCCGGGCGTGGCGGCCAGATCGGTCGCCCCGAGAAGAATGACATCGCCCACCGCCAGGCGCGGGCCATCGGGGAGTTTCAGCGCCGGCAGGCCCAGGCGAACCGTGATGAGAGTCGATGGCCCGGCCGAGGCCGCGCCGCCATCCCACGCCGAGGTGGCCAGATCCAGCGCCTCCCAGTTGGGCAGATAGAGCCGCGCCAGCCCGCCGCGCCCGCCGATGCGGACGCTGACCGCGCCGGGCGAAATCCCCGCCAGCTTGGCCCAATCCTGGACCTCCTGCGCCTTGTAAAATCGGCCGATCGCGAAGCCGGCCGCCCCGCGCGCCTGCCGCGCGCCGCGAAGCATCGCATCGACGCAAGCCAGGCCGACGTATTCCAGCAGCCCGGTTTCGACCTCGGTCAGCGCGCCCGCGCCGCGGAGGTTGGCGAAATCGGTCTCCATCGCATCGAGGATCGTCCGCGCCAGCGGGGCATCGAGGGCGATCATCCCTTCGCGCTTGGCCCCGCCGCTGTCCAGCGCTGGATGGGAAAAAGTCATGGCGAATACGGATGTGGCGGCCGGTGCATCGGCGGGAAGATCGAAGGCCACCGGGCGATCCAATGTCTGCTCCAACGCCTGGGCGACGGATTGGAACAGCCGCTCGACCGCCAAACGGGCGGCCGTCGATACCACCGAGCCGGCGCGAAGGATCGCCGGGCGCGCCAGGGCCGCCAGTTGCCACGCCGGCATCTGCGCCGCGGAAGCGGGCGCGGCGGCGGGCGTTGCGGGCGGCGCAGCGCCGGCGGGCGCGGCGGGAGAGGGCGGCGGGGTTGGAGTCGTCGAGGCGGCCATGGGTTGGTTGTCTGAATCGCCGGTGCGACCAGCCGACTATCCCATCGGCGGCGCGGGGGGTCAAGAAGGGTTTCACTGCCCAACATGTAGCACGGGCATCCTGCCCGTGTGAGCGGCATTGAATTGAAGAATGAGTTGCTCCTTCGCCATGGATCGTTCACGGGCAGGATGCCCGTGCTACAATGCATCATTCCATCACCACATCCACCACCTCCACATCGCGGGATTTGAGCGCTTCGATCAGATCGGCGATGTTCTGCTCCCCGATGCCGCCTTCGCCGCCGCCGGATTTCACCTTCAGGCCCACCTTGCGGTTGCCGTAGGCGGTCACCTTGATTTTCAGGCCTCCCAGCGCCTCCTTGGCCATCCCCATCTGAAATTCCATGAACCCCTCGCTGTTGCGCGTGACGGTGGCGAACTCCACCACGCGATCCAGAAGGGCCGATGGAATGATCGGCGCGCGCTCGGCCGTCGGCGCGACCTGCCCCGGCTGCAGCGCCGCCTGTTGAGATTGCGGAACCATACCGGCCGCCGCCGCGTCCGAATCGCCGCCCGATTCGACCTTCGCCCCGGCGGATTTGCCGGCCGACCCGCCCTTGCTGGAATGCGCCGCCGCCAGCGCCGCCAGATGCGCCTGCTCGCGGAGGTTGGTGTTTTCGGTGATCGTTTCGGGGGTGGAGGTGGTGGCCGAGCCCGGCGTCTCGGCCGATTGAGCCGTCGCCCCGGCCGGCGCTTCAGCGCCGATCGCCGGGCCGAACATCGCCGCGAGAAGTTCCTGCGGCGCTTCGGCGACATTCTCGGACGCCACGGCCTCCTGCTCGGCGACATCGCCCTTCTCGGCCGCGTGAATCGCTTCCTTGGATGCCAGCGCCGCGTGCAGTTTCATCAATGCCGGCGAGAACGCTTCCTGCCGCTGCTGGCTGAGCCCGCGCTTGCCCGACTGGGCATCGGCATTTTTTGCGGTATTGGCGGATTTCGCCTGGGCGGCGGTGCTGCTGCCGGTGGCGGTCTTATGAAGCGCGGCGCGGAAGCGGTCGGCGCTGTTGATCTGCGCATGGCGCTCATCGCGGCGGGCCTGTTCCTCGGTCGTCGATTCTTCGGCTTTGGGCGTCGAAGGAAGATTGAAGTTCGGCGTGATATCCATTGTTCAATCCTTGAGGGGCAATTCCTCAGGCTTTTTTCTGTTGCGCGTTCCACAACTGGATCGCATCATCATCGCGCTTGGATTCCTCTGACTTGGCCAGCGCCGCGGCATGCTCGATCCGGCGGTTTTCCTTGAGCTTCTCCAACGCCTGCACCTGCGCCGTCGCCTCGGCCAGCTCGCGCTGCCTCAATGCGACTTTATCGGCCGCCCAGGCGATCTTCTTCTTCTGATCGGCGATCGTCTCGTGCTGGCGTTTTTCCTGGACCTTGGTCGCCTCGATCGATTCGCTGACCCGCCGCAGTTCGCGCGGGTCCGAGGTCGACCGCTGCGGCGACACCAGGTTATCGTACAACGCCTTGATCCGTTGCCTGATCTGCGCGAGCTCCTCCTCCAGCCTGATCAGGGCCTTCTTCTCGGCCTCCAGTTCCTTCCGCGCCGCGATCAAAGCCTCTTCGCAGACCTTCTGCTCGGCAATGGCCTTATCCAGTGCCGGTTGCGCTCCGAAGATGAACTTTTTCTTAACAGCCATTTTTAACCACGAAGACACGAAGGCACGAAGAAGATGAATACGAGGATGGAGAATAGAAGATGGAGGATGGAAGTAACGCGACACCCAGCATTTTCTATCCTCTATCCTCTATCCTCTCTTCATTTACTCCGCCGGAAAAAGCTCCTTCAACTGCTCCACCGCCTGCGCATACGTCTGCGTGTCGTGGCGGCCCTGCTTGAGATAGCTTTCGACTTCGCCGATTCGATTGATGGCGTTGTCGACTTTCTCATCGCTGCCGGCTTCGTAGACACCCACCGAAATCTTGTCGTAGTTTTCTTCGTATAGGGCGAGCACTTCCCCGGCTTTCCGCGCCGCCAGCAGGTGATCCTTCGCGCCGATTTCGTGCATGAGTCGGCTCTTGCTGCGGAGAATGTCGATGGCGGGATAGTGGCCTCGCGCGCCGAGCTTTCTTGAGAGAACGATGTGGCCGTCCAGCAAGCTGATGGTTTCATCGGCCACCGGCTCTTCAATGTCATCGCCCGTCACCAGCACCGTATACAGCGCGGTGATCGAGCCTTTGTTATCGTTACCGGCGCGCTCGAAAAGGACCGGCAGCGTCGCGAACACGCTGGCGGGGTAGCCCTGCCGCCCGGGGGGTTCGCCGGCGGCCAGCCCGACCTCGCGCAAGGCGCGGGCGAAGCGGGTGACCGAGTCCATCATCAGCACCACCCGCTCGCCGCGATCGCGCGCTTCTTCGGCGATGGCGGTGGCGGTGTAGGCGGCCTTCAATCGCAACAGCGCCGGCTGCTCGGCCGTGGATACGACGATGGTGGCCCGCTTCATCCCCTCAGCGCCCAGGTCATCTTCGAGGAAGCTTCGAACTTCACGACCGCGTTCGCCAATCAGGCCTAGCACGACGGTGTCCGCATCGACATTGCGGGTGATCATGCTCAGCAAGGTCGATTTGCCCCCGCCGGCCGCGGCGAAGATGCCGACGCGCTGGCCGACGCCGATGGAGAGCATGCCATCGATCGCGCGAACGCCGGTCGATAGCGGCTTGGTGATGCGGGCGCGGAGCAGCGGGTTGGGCGGGATGCGCATCAGCGGCGAGCGCGTGCCGGCCGCGAGCGGGCCTTTGCCATCGATCGGATTGCCCAGCGCATCGAGCACGCGCCCGCGCACCGAAGCGCCGGCGGGCACGGTGGGATCGCTGCCGGTGGGGATGACCCGGCTCTTGTTGGCCACCGAATCCAATCGCCCCAGCGGCAGCAGCAGCACATCCTGGCGATCGAAGCCGACGACTTCCGTCAGCAGATCGACCCCATCCGGGCGGACGATCCGGCAGATCTCGCCGATGCGCACATCGGGAACCGCCGCGCGGATGACCGTGCCGGTGACGGCCGTCACATGCCCGAAACGCTCGACACCGTCGAAATCCGCCAGGCGGTCTTCGAGGCTGGAGAGTGAAAAAATATCGTCGGTCGTGCTCAAGATGCACCATCCTTGCCCGGCGCGGGATTGTCATCGGGAATGCTGTCGGGCGCGGCCGCCCCGCCCAGCAGATGCGATTCGAGGCGGCGGAGCTGGGTTTCGATCGATCCGTCGAACGAGCCCATTTCGGTCTCCACGCGCACGCCGTGGGGCGGCAGATCGGGGTCCGCCGTCAGCCCAACCTCGCGCGCGAAGGTCAGGTGCTTGGCCAGTTCCCCCTGGTGCGGCCGGACCCGCTCAATATCCTCCGGCCGAAGCCGCAGGGTGACCTTGTTATACATCTTGGCGCGCTCGAGCACCTTGACGATGAAATCGACGATCAGCTCGGGGTGCGTCTTGAACTCCGCCCCGATGATCACGCGGGAAATCTTGAACGCCAGCCGCTGCACATCCTTGGCGAACTGCTGCTTGAGCCCGCCGAGCTCGGTCTGGAGATTGCTCAGCATCTGCGCCACCTGCTCGGCTGCGCGCTCCGCGCCAAACTTAAATGCCTCTTCGCGCACCCGCTCGGCATCGGCCGTGGCGGCGTTGCGGATGATCTGGGCATCGGCCTCGGCCTGCTCCAATGTGCGGCGGCTTTCCGCCAGTGCATGCTCCGCCTCCAGCACCGCGCCCTTGAGCAGGCGCGTGGCCGGATAAAGCGGCTGCACGTTCGCCCCGCCGCGCACCACCCGCGCGATTTTGACGGCCCCGGATGCCGGCGCGGCTTTGGTTGGCGCAGAAGTGGCGGGGCCGGCCGCGGCAGGCTCGCCATTGCCGGGCGCAGTCGCGGTGGCAGCGCCGGCCGGGGCGGCCGAGGGGGCATCGGTCTGGGTGGCCGCGGGTTTCATCGAATGACAGTCTCCTCATCATCGGCGACGCGAACGGTGGTCAGTCTTCGGATAATGCCCGGGTCGGCCAGCAGCTTCGCGCCCACCTTCAGCTCTTCAGGCGTCACCGGCTCAAGAAATTCATCGTGTTCGATCAGCGCGGGCAATGTCGTTCGGCTGAGCTGCCCCGCATCGCGCCGCTCGGCCTCGGGCAACTGGCGGAAGAGCACCGCCATCAACCCGCGCCCCATCGTCGAGGCCAGTTTCTCGGAGGTCAGCACCTTGGCGGCCCGCTTGTACGCCTCGCGCCAGCGCAGCACCACCGCATCGGGCGCTTTGGGCAATGCGGGATTGCGAATGCGCTCCAGAACGCGGCAGGCCAGGTCATTGCCCAGCGGCGCGAGCCATTTGACGATCTGCGCCGGCGGCTGACGCGAGACGGCGATGGCGGTCATGTCCACCCCCAGCGCCCGCTGGGCCGAGCGAATGCAGGCGGAGGGCGCTTCCAGCAATCTTAACCAGAACGAGGGCAGTCGCTTGGCCACCCCGCGCCAGCGCTGCACCTGGGCCAGCCTGCGGCGGCGCAGCCAGTAGGTGGCGGCCGTCCCCTGCGTCGGCACCGCATCGGGATCATCAGGCCCCTGCCCGAGGCTCTCGCGCTCGGCGGCCGAAAGCTCTTCCCAAAGCAGGTTCAGCAGCGTATCCCCCTCCAGCATCTCGGCCTGCTCGCGCAAGGCCGGGCCATCGGGATGCCACGCCAGCAAATCGCTCACGCGCGAGGAGCAAGTCCGCGCGGCCCATGAAAGGGCGCGGGTTCGCAGGTCGGGTCGGCGATCTGAAAGTACATCGGTCACATCAACCCATTTCGCTTGTCTTATGCCGCATCAGTCTGGGCCAGCCGCTGCCGGCGTTTTTCGCGAACCAGCAGCGCCGTCAGCAAAATCGAAATCACGCCAAAAATCGCCGCCGCCGCCAGCAATTGAATCATCAGCTTGCGATCCGAACCGTCTCCGGTCGTACTGCCGCCGGAAGAGGGCAGGGTCGTCGGCAGCGGCTCGGCCCGGCTCATCGCCACAAAAACGCTGTCGGGTGAAAGCCCTTCGACACTCTTGGAGACGATCTGCTGCACATCCGCCTGCTTGATCGGCGCATCGGGATAGGGATCGGGCGCCTGGCCCGGGCGGGTTGCCGGCGGCGTGACCGGCGCATCTTCCGGGGGCTTGATGCCTGTGTATTTGATCATGACGGTGGCGCTGGTCGAGGGCTTGGTGGTTGAATCGCGCCGCAGCGGGTCCTTCTCCGGCAACACGATATGCACCCGCGCCGCGATCACGCGGTCATACGTTTCGAACGTCCGCGACAATTCCTCGCTCATCGCGTAGATCAGCTTGGCGCGCTCTTCGGATTTGGTGGGGATCATCCCGCCCTGCTCGGCCATGGCCTTGAATCCCCCGCGCGCCTCGCGCGGCAGATCGCAGGCCAGCAGGATTTCCCGGGCGCGGTTCGCATCGGTGGACATCACCGAAATGCTCCACCCGCTCTTGCGCTGTTCCTTGGTTTCCAGCTTCTCGACCTTGCCGATGCCGGCGCGGGCCAGCTCGACGAAAATCCGGTTGGCCTCCTTTTCCGACTCGGTGCGCGCGACTTCCTCGCGGTTTTCGCAGCCGGCCACCACCAGCCCGATCAAAAGGCAAGCGGCCCACGCAAAATGCGAGGGCCTGCTGCGCGCGGCGTTCGAAGGGTTCATGCTCACGGCTTTCCTTGATCCCGGGCCTGGCCCGCAAAATTCGCTGGATTACGCCTGCGTCGAAATGACGGTCTTGAGTCCCGAGGTGGCATGGTCGACCATCTTCGTCGCGATTTCAACTTTCATCGCCGCGCCCTGCATCTCCATCTGGAAGTGCAGCAGGTTCCGCATCTCGCCCTGGCGCTGAGAAACCACCTTCGGATCCGTCGCCTTGAGCTTGCCATCGGAGACCAGTTTTTCGGTGTCGATGCGTTCCTTGATATACGAGTTGAACTCGCCGCGCACGTGATCCTGATGGCCGAACGGATCCTTCTGGTCGGGAATATCGTTCTTGCCGTTGACCCGCGTCACATCCGCGTCGTTGCGGGTCTTGTTGACCGAATCCATCGCATTGACCGAATCGGTCTTGCCGGCGGCCTGAGTCGCCTGGTTCTGATCGATCTTGGCCGAGTCCGCCTGAACGGCATTGAGCCGCTCGGAGAAATCCGTTTCCTGGGGAGGCTTGGGAGGAGTCGGCCCGGCCGCGCCCGCGCCGCCGGGCATGGGGGACAAACCGGGAAGAGGTTGTGTGATGTTGAGACTCATGGCTTCGCCTTGTCAGGTACGATTGTGGTTTGATTTACCGGCCCGAAGCCTTGCTCAACAACCGGTTGAGCAACTGCGACAGGTGCGGGTCGTTCTGGAACGCATCGGATACGGCCGCCTTCATCTCGGGGCTGGCGTTCGAGCCGAAAAGGTTCGTGGTCTCTCCGCCGACCACATGATCGCGAAGCTGCTCGCGAGTCATCGACTGGCTGTTGCCGCTGTCGATCAGGGAGCGAATCCGGTCGTAGTTGGGACGGACGATATTGGCGGCCGATTGCGCGGTCTGGGTGGCCGCCGCAGCCGGGCCGGAGCCGACTTCAAATGCCCGCGCGGCTTCATCAGCGCCCGTGGTGTTCTCGGTGGCGGAGGTTTCGTTCGCCTTGGTCGGCTGGCTGATGCCGGGCGGAGTAAACTTGGGTTGAATGGGGTTCATGGTTCGTTGTCCTTATCCTCAGCCATCTTTACTGGCTAAGGACGACCGGCGGCGGGAGTGAAAATTCCCAGTTGTCGCGCGGTCTCCAAAAATGCTTCAGCGGCTTTTCCTTCTTCGCCGCCGTTGTCGATTTCCGCGGCGCGAAGCAGCGATTTCTCCGCATCTTTCAGTTTATTCATCTGTATCTGCGCCCGACCGCGAAGCTTGTACGCGAACGCGGTCGTGCGCCGATCGCTTTGTTTTGCTTTCGAAGCCAGGTCGGCTTCCTTCTCGGCCTCTTTGAACTTCTGCTGGGTGATGTACACCTCAGCAAGTCCCTGGTGACCGACCGGGGCGTCGGGGGCCAGCATCGTCAATGCCTTGAAGATCGAAATCGCCTTGTCGTATTGACCTCGGTAGGACCACAAATAGGCCGCCTCGGATAAAAACCGAAGCACCAGGGTTGCAGTATCCTTATCACCGAGCGAAGTGGCGGTGAGCTTCATATGCGTTTTTCCGTTGCTGTCCGTCCGACGCCCCGGCCGGTTTGGTTTCGGCAGGGAAGTCCGGCGTGTCGCATCAGGCGGGTGAATTACCCGGCCTTGACGTTGCGGATCGCCGACATCCGCGTTTCATGGTCTGTTTTCGAGATATTCGTCTGCGCGTTGAATACCAGCGATTCGCGCTGAATTTGATTCTGCAACTGCAGCAGATCAGCCGGGCTGGGGTCATTGCCCAGGTTGAATCCCGGAACGCCGCCGACCGCGCCGCCAGCGCCTCCGCCAGCCAGGCCGCCGAGCAGGCTGCCCGCCAGAGGCCCAAGGCCCATGGTGTGAGCGCCCGCGACGCCCGAAGCCAGTTGCCCGGCGATGCTCAGCGCGCCGCCGAGGACTTGCTGGAAACCACCACCGGCCGGTTTGACGGTGTCAGTGGTCGTGTGAACCGGGATATTGGCGAACTGATCTGATTCAGGATTAACTTTCATGGCTCTAACCATCCTCTGGGCTTTTCGCCCGACTGACCTTCTGGTGCAGGCAAGACGCCCGCACCACAATCGCCCGGTATTCAAATCTGAACACCAACAGGCTTGGGTCTGAAAGGTTATCGTGTACCAACCTGCATCCGTTGCACGGCACACCACCGATTTTCGTATCCAACCCGCGCAAATTCAACGTAAATCCAGATTTGTCCGGGGATTGCGTACGGCCAATAAAATGGGGGCATCTATTTCTTCATTGCGACATTCGCCAGCTTAACAGTGTCCAGAACCAGCTCTTTCGCCAGATCCAGCGCCTCTTTCACGACCGCCGCGTCCTTCTTGGCCGCGGCGGCCGGGTTCTCGGCCATATATTTCGCTAAACCCTTCTCGGTGAAGGATGTAAGTCGATCCAGGGTCGGGCCTTTCTTCGTATCCCTGAACTCGTGCAGCATCCCTTCGATGACATCAAAGCCAAGGGAGTCGGGCGTCGCGGTTTTCGCCTTCGCGGGCTGGGTCTTGCTCATTTGGGGGGTCCTTTACCGGTAATGGTCTTTTCGGCCTGATCGATTTCCGCACGGGCTGCTTTGATCTCGGGGGTGTCCTTGCCCAGCACTTCGCGGGCATTGTCCACCCACTGACGGGCATCCTTCAGGGTCTGGAGCTTTTTAGCGCGAACCCCGGCGGCCGCGTAAAGATGGGCCCGCATCAGCCATCCCTCAGCATGATTCTGGTTCACCGCATGCAGGCGCGTGAAGGCCTGATCCGCCAGCTTCGCCAGCGCCAGGGCATCGGTATCGTTGGGCTCGTGCGTGTACCAGTCGGTATAGATGGAGGCCATCTCGTAGAGCAGCCGCGCGTTGTTGCCGATCTTGGGATCGCGCGATTCGATGTACGGACGCAGCAATCGCTCGGCATCGCGATACTGCCCCGCCTGCCGCAGGAGCACCGCCTTCTGGATCCGCGCCGAGAACAAATCCGGGTCCCATTCAAAGACATGGTCGAACAGCGGCAGCACCTGCTCGGGCTTCTCGCCGCGGAAGATGCGGAGCATGATCCACTGGAATTCGATGCGGGCGCGGAATCGGCGGATGAGATTGTTGCGGTTCACGGTCAGCCCCTGCCCACCCATGCCGGGTGTGAGCAACGATGGGCTGTCGATGGTCCACTGCTCGCTTTCCTGGAGCCAGTTGAGGAGCAATTGCCGGCGCTCATCTTCTTCCAGCGAGGGGTCGCGCGGATCCTTGGGCTCGTCCGAGGTCACGCCCAGCCCGAGCAGTTTGAAGGCCGGGGCGGGCTTTTTCTTCTCTTTTGCCTGTAGGCCGGCCAAGGTCTTTTCCGCCCCTTTGAGATATTCCCCCGCGCGATCGGGCTGGCCTTTGCGGGTTTCCAGTTCCGCCATGGCGATCCATGCCGGGGTCCAGTCTTCGTTCAATTTAATCGCGCGATTGAGGTCGCCGGTGGCCCGATCGTAGCTGTCCGGGCCAAGTTCCAGGAACATCTCGCCGCGCTTGCTGAGGAAGAGCGGGCATTGGGGATCGTTGGTCACCGCGCCATCGAGGCACCCCATGACCACATCCATCGCCTTCGCCAGTTGCGGGCCCTGAAGATCCTGCGCCCGCACCAGCCCATATTGCTGCTTGCCCGCGAAATAAAGCTTGCCGCCATTCTGGCTGGCCCGGACCAACGCCGGCCCCTTTTCAGGTGGCGCAGGCGCAGGCGGGCAACCCGCGGCCAGGAACAGAAAACACCACGCGACAGCACAATACCGGTTGGAGCGGAGCATGGTTAATACCCACCGTGCTTGAGAGGAATTGCTCGATTCACATAACTTATTTATTCCACCGCGCTTGTCAGTGCAATGATTTTACTCCCAGATTGCCGAAATGTCCCGTATTAAGGTACGATAGCAACCAGAGTATTTGTCATAGACCGTGCCAGCAATAATTCTTCACCACGAAGGACACCAAATCCACGAAACCGTTAAATTGAATGAGTTTACGGCCGCCGCGACACTTTATATGGACATCGCCTGATGTAACTCATCTCTTTGTCCTCTTTGTGCCTTTCGTGATTTTCGTGGTTCATGGAATGAACGCTGACTGGTGTTTACGGGCGAGCGCATGAGCAAACTGCTCCTGGAAATCTATCCCGACCCCAATGCCGGCCAGGGAGGCAATGGGCCGCTGCCTGCGATCCTGATCTCCCCGCGCCGGCCGGGCGATCCGGAGGAGGATCCCGAGGCCGCCGGTGGGCAGTATGTCGTCCTGCGCGTCGGCGATGAGGGGTGCGTCATGCAGCGTCCTTCCGTCGAGGGCCGGCAGACTCTGGATATGGGACGTTGGCTGGAGGCCGAGGGGTGGCGTCTGCGGATTTCCCCGGCCCCCGCGTTCAACCCGGCCGCATCCAACGCCGCGCTCTCCGTGGCCGATGATCCAAGCTGGGCCGCCCCGGAAATCCGCATCAAGACCTACGATGGCGAGAAGGTGAAACAACTTCGCTGCGTCCTGCCGGTGGATGAAGGAAGTCAGTTGATTGTCGGACGCACCGGCGGTGATGCCGATCTACTCCTCGAAGATGATCACGTCTCCCGCAAGCATATCCGCTTCTTCATCAAAGACGGCCAGCGCCTGGTGGAGGACATGGGCAGCAAATGGGGCACCCGGCTCAATAATGTCGCCCTGACCGATCCCAAGCCCCTCAAGCACGGCGATGAGATTCGCCTGGGCAAATCGACCATCAATTACATGTGCTACCTCGACATGCTGCCCGAGGGCGGCACCGTCAACAGCGCTGACCTGCTCGCCTCCGGCATCCGCCCGGCCGGGCCGATCGATGCATCCAAAGGCCCCGCCGGACGGGTCGTGGAAGTGCCCCCCGAGGCCAACAAGCCCGAAGGACCGAAAAAAGGCGATCCGGTCGAAGTCCCCCCGCCGCCGCCCGAAGAGAAAAAGCCCGCGCCCCCGCCCCCCGAGCCGATCAAGCCCAAGGTCACCAAGCCTGAGACCCCGCCCCCCAAGCCGCCGGAAAAAACCCAGGCCAAGCCCAAGGCCACTCCGGTTAAGCCGAAAAAACGGAACTACTGGGGCTTCGATGTCGGCGGTGCGATCATTATTGTGTTGTTGGTTCTGGCGGGAATCGCGTACCTTGTCTATTCGGTGTTGTTCGCCGGTAAGCACTGAGCGAACTACGAGTTGTGAGTGGTGAGTTGCGAGTTGTGAGTTGCGAGTTGTGAGTTGCGAGTTGTTGGCAGTTCCTGAAGTCGTGTCCTGCTGAGCGTAGCGAAGCATCTTGCCGATCCGTCGAGGCCGATTCGAAAGGATGACGGGCCACGACAATCGAAGTCAGATTCTTCGTTACGCCCCGAATGACATTTGAGGCCCCCCGCGATGGAGAGCACCGACGCTTTAGTCATGCAGCACCAGGACTATGTAAAGTCCCTGGCGCGCGGCATTTCTAAAAAGCTCCCGCGCAATGTCGATTTCGACGACCTGGTCTCCCTCGGGCAGATGGGCCTGATCACCGCCGCCAAGCAGTACGAGCCCGGCCGGGGCGTCGCCTTCACCACCTTCGCCTACTACCGCATCCGCGGCTCGATCTTCGACGGGTTGCGGCAGATGTCGGGAATGCCACCGCCCGTCCGCCGCGAAGCCAGCCGGCTTGCGGGCGAGAACGAAACCGCCGAGATGGCCGCCGAAGCCGCCGAGGCATCGGATGATCCCGAATTCCTCGCCAAGCAGTTGACCACCGCCATCGGCCGCTTGGGCGCGATCTTTTTGATCTCCAAGTCCAGCGAAGACGGCGGCGAACTCGAAGCCGCCGACACCGTCACGCCATCGGATGAACTCGAAGCCAAGGAATCGGTGGAACTGGTCCGGCAGGCCCTGTTGCAACTCACCGAAGAACATCGCGAGCTGATCCGCCTGCTCTATTTCGAGCACCGCAGCATGACCGATGTGGCGACGGAGATGAAGAAGAATAAATCCACGATCTCGCGCCGGCACGCCGAGGCGATCGATGCGCTCAAGGCGATCCTCGCCCCCGACAGCGAACCCGCGCGCCCGCGCGCGCCGTCCGGCCCGGTAGCGCCGCTATCGCCGCATATGGGAATGCTGCGCCCCAACGGAACCTGATGATCGATTGCGCTCCGCTGAAATCCTCAAACGCCGTGCCGCATCAGAAGTCCAGGCCGCCTACTCCCTCTCCTGTACTCGGGAGAGGGCGGGGGTGAGGGCCGAGCGGTGAAGTGCGTTCTTAATATTTTCCGGCAACACGCGATCGCCAACCCCATCACCGCCTGATCGACACCCGCTTCTCGAACGACTCATACTTAGGCTGCGCAGGCTCGTTCGTGGCCGCTTTATACGCCGCCCAGCCGATGATCACCTCGCCCCCGAGCTCGAAAAACGTATTCACCCAGAACTGCCCGATCGGCAGGTGGTAGAGGAAATTATCGATGTGATGGAACGAGGCGGCGCGGATGATCACGAACGTGCAGAGATAAATGATCCCCGCGAAGGCCATCCGATAGCGCTTCCACAGATCGCGCATGAACCAGGCCGCCCCCACGACCGCCGCGATCGCCCCGGCCGCGAAAAAGAAAATGAAGATCGCCTGCACCACCCGCCGGCTGCCGTACCACCCCTCCTCCGCCGCGAGCTGCCGGCCCATCTCCGTCAGATCGCTCTGCAAATCGAGCTGCTTATTGAACCCCAGCGCGATCATCAGCCCCACCATCACATACCAGAACGTCGGCGCCATCCACTTCCGCGCCCGCCCGATGCTCCGCTCTTTTTCCTTCTTCCCGGCCCAGAAACAGAGGCCCGCCACCACGAAATACATGATCGTGATGAACCAGGCCGTCGGATAAGGATCGCCGCGCGGTGCGCGGGCGAGGAACTCGAATGCGGACATGACTCTATTATCGGCGGGAAACGCAAAAGCGATAGCGTCATTCTGAGCGTCATTCTGAGGGAGCTTCAGGCGACCGAAGAATCTTGTCTCCCAATATTGGCCCGTCATTCAAGGCAATCTGGCCTCAACGCATCCGCCAGATCCTTCGGTCGTCTATACTCCCTCAGGATGACGGTCGGCACGACTCGTTGGATGACGCTCGCCGCCAACGAACAATTGACAATAATCCATTGACCATTGACAACACCAGAATGCTCTCCGCCGTCATCCCCATCTACAACGAGCAGGAAAATCTCCCTGAGCTTATCCGCAGGGTCTCGGCTTCGCTCGAACAGGCCGATGCGGATTGGGAGGTCATCTTCGTCGATGATGGCAGCCGCGATTCCTCCACCCAGATCATCCGCGCCGCCCACGCCGCCCAGCCGCGCATCAAGCTCCTGGCCCTCTCGCGAAACTTCGGCCACCAGCCCGCCATCACCGCCGGCATCCACCATGCCAAAGGCTCCGCCGTCATCCTCCTCGATGGCGATCTCCAGGACCCTCCCGAACTCATTCCAGAGCTGGTCGCCAAGTGGAAGGAAGGCTTCCAGGTCGTCATGGCCAAGCGCCGCTCCCGCGCCGATTCGGCCGGCACGCGCGGCCTGGGCTTCCGCCTCTTCTACCCGCTGCTCCGCCGGGTCAGCGATCTCCCCGATGCGCCCGATGCCGGAATCTTCGGCCTCATGGACCGCGCCGTCGTCGACCAGTTCAACCGCCTCCCCGAACGCAACCGCTTCATCCCCGGCCTGCGCGTCTGGCTCGGCTTCAAGCAGACCTCCGTCGAGTACGACCGCCAGGACCGCGCCGCCGGCCAGCCCAAGCAAACCCTCGGCCGCCTGATCAAGTACGCGCTGGACGCCATGCTGAGCTTCAGCACGAGGCCCCTGCGTTGGGCCACCTGGCTCGGGTTCACCTGCGCCGGCTTCGGATTCGTGATCGCCATCGTCTACATCGTCCGCCGGATGATGGGCGTCGACCCCGCCGCCATCGGCTTCACCACCCTCTTCACCATGATGATTTTCCTCGGCGGCATCCAGCTCATCACCATCGGCATCCTCGGCGAATACATCGGGCGGATTTACGAAGAGCTCAAGCAACGCCCGCTGTATATCGTGCAGGAGCGGGTGGGGTTGGATTGATGGCGCAACGGAAAGAACTTTGCCACAGATGAACACAGATAGGCACAGATAAGATCGAATTCTGTTTTATCCGTGTTGATCTGTGCTCATCCGTGGCAAATTTTGTATTTGGAGCAAACCTGTTCAGGGCAATATCCCCACTCCCGCCCCGCCCTTACATTCCCAACCGGTGTTCCTCATCGCCCTCTTTTCCCTCTGGTTCCTCTCCGCCGCCATCAGCGGCGTGCTGATGTCGGCCTTCCTCAAATGGCGCTTGACCCGCGCCTTCCGCCATGCCCGCAAGCACCCGTACATCCCCCCGCACTGCGCCAAGTGCGGCTATCGCATGTGCAACATCCCCCGCGCCCATCGCTGCCCCGAATGCGGGGCGGATGTGCGGGTGACGGGACTGGAGTGGTAGGGTCTGGAGCCGGACACCAGCGATTCTCCAAGTGGAGACGCGCGATCCCGGCTCCTGACCCTTTCGCATCATGCAACCGGGGCGTTGCATCGCAATTGGCTCACTTCTTATTCTCAATCTCCGTCTTCACCGCCTCCATCCCCGGCCGATTCAGCGCTTCCTTCAAGCCGTCCGGATCATTCGTATGCGCCGCGATGATGGCCGCGATCACCGCCTTGCGCGCCAGCGGCCCTTCCGCCGTGGCCGCGCCGATCTGCGGGAGCAGGAATGCTTCCGAAACCCGCGCGGCCAGCCAGGTGTCATCCAGCAGTTCGATCGCCGCGCGATTCACCGCCATCGCCGAGGCCAGCCCCTGCCGCCTGGCCTTCTCGCCCTTCCGTTCCGACAGCGACTGGCTGTACAGCAGATACTCGCCGGCCAGTTTGTAGACCGCTTTGGTATCCTTCTCGATGGGCTTGAAATCGCTGAAATATCCATCGGGCAACTCATTGGGCGTCGAGAGCCCGCGCGTCTGGATTTCCTGGCCCGCCCGCAGCAGGAGATACGGCGCCAGGGCGGCGCGAATCTCCGCCGGGTCGGCCGGCGCTGGGCCGTGCGTCAGTGCCCCCGCATCGGGCGCAGTGCCCGCTTCCACCGGTTTTTTCAGCCGTTTCCATTCCGCCTCCATCTTGTCGCGAAATACCGTCTGAGCAGTATGTGGATTCTGCTCCAGCATGTATTCCTTCGCCGCCACGCTCAGCCGCACGGTTTCCACATGCTCCGCCTCAGTCATCAGCGGCAGTGCGAATCGCCAATTCGCCAGCAGCGCCGGGTCTCCTCCCTGCTCGGCCGCCAGGCGCAGCGCCATCATCCGCACCGGCTTCTGCCAGGCCACCGCCTCCTGCTTCGACCAGCTCTTGTCCAGCATGGACCACAATTCCGTGGCCGCCCGCAGCGCGACATTGGCCGCGACGGCATTTGCGGGAATGGCCGGCGGCTTGGGCTGCAACTCTCCCATCAACGGCACGCCGCTGGGCTCATGGGCCGGCGCAGCGCCTTCCAGCCGGTCGAAGAACACCGCCGACAGCTTGGTGCAATAGCTATAGTTGCGTCCGATCTTGACATCATATTGCGCCGGCCCGGCCAATACGAACTGCTTATGCACGCCGCTGAAGAATCGCGACACCCGCGCCCGCGCCAGCGCCGGCGCGGCCTCGGCATCTTCCACCTTCTCCGCGTGCGCCTTCAGCTCGATCAGGAAATCCCGCTTGCGATTGTTGCCGCTCTTGCCGTCGAAGTTGATGAAATACAAACTCGCCCGATGCACCCCGGCCGGCACTTTCAGATGCACCCACAGATCCGGGCCTTCCCAGGTATCGCGATACGCCTTGGCATCGAAGCTCCCATCATTCCATTCCCCCTGATAGCGCTTGCCGGCGTTGGGAATGTACAGCACGCGCGGCGTCTCGTAATTCACATCGGTGTAATAGGTGTAGGGCCCGCCCTTATCCATGCTCTGATGCGGGCCGATCTTCACGTTGCATGCGTATCCCTGCGCCCAACCGCCCGGGCCGTACCAGGGAAAACTGTAACTCTGCCGGCCATACCGCCCCACCCAGTCTCCCTGGGTCGCCCAGTCATCGCCCAGAAACGCGCCGGTCAGCGGCTTGGAATTCTGCGCCGCGGCCAACGCAGCGCGCATCTTATCCATCACCTTCGGCCCCGGCGCTTTGGCGGGCGATGGATGTTTCATCCGCCCCACCGCCGCCGGCGCTTCGACCTTCCCATCCTTGAGCACGAAATATTTCTCCGACTGCATCAAGCCATCCCCATAACTCCCGATCAGCGGCGCTGCGCCGGGCCGAGTCAGAATGCAGCTCACTTCGCCTCCCGATTTTCCGCCGGCCATCGGATTGGCCGCATGTTTGCCGACTTCATTCGCCTCATCGACGGCCTCATATCCGAAGGACCGGTATCCGATCCAGAGCAGCCCCACCTCATCCTCCGCCAGGCAATTGACGTAATCCTCCGCCAGCACCGACCCCGCCTCATTGGCCTTGAAATCGGCGGGCGGGCCGCCGGTGCGATCCTTCACCTTGTCCAGCCAATCCGCGCCGCGCCGATAGGTGAAGGTCTTGGCCCCATCGGTGGATTTGCCCATGCCCCAGGGCGTGGCCACATAAATCGTCCCCTCCTTCATCACCAGCACATCGTTGATCATGCACGAGGGCAGCCCCGCGCCGGCCGGGGCAGTGGTCGGCTTGGTCGGGCCGGCAATCGCGGTCCATTTCTCATAATTATCCGCCGGCGAGGCGATCGCCAGTCCATCGCACTGCGTCCCCGCGATGATCCGGCCATCGCCATCGAACGCCAGCGCATTCACCTGATCGGCCGGCAATCCATCCGCGCGCGTGATATAACTCCACGCATCCTCCTGCGGCGAATATCTTGCCAAGCCCCCATCAGAGCCGATCCACACTTCCCCCATCCTCGACCCCGCCGGGCAGACCTTGATCGCGAAAACCCGCGACCCCAGCGGCCCGGACATCGCATCGTAATTCTTCCAGGTCTTGCCATCGAAAACGCTCACCCCATGATTCGCATGCCCCGCCCAGACCCGTCCCTGCAAATCCACCGCCAGCGCGTAAATGTAATACTCCGGCAGCCCGGTTTTCATGGAATGATGCCGCCATTCCTTTCCATTGAAGCTCCACGCCTCCGAGCCTTCGGTGCCGATCCAGAGATCGCCAGTGATCGGATCGCGCGCCGCGGCCAATATATTCAGCGCCTTGTTATCCCACGCGATTTTCCCTTCGGCCGCCTGCTCGACCATCTCGACCGCCCGCGCCGTCGATGAGATGAGCGCCAAGGAAATCAGCGCACCCGCCAGCAAAAACACACGCCCTGACAACCGCATAGAAAAGCCTTTCATCAGAAGAATACCGCGATGTTAACGCGGATACGTTGAATGGGAACATTCTCTGACGCGCGAAGGATGTAGAGAGTTCCGGAATTCCGTCGTCGAGTCGCCTTCTTGGTGTTCCGGTCGTTCCTGTGTCATTCTGAGGGAGCTTGAGGCGACTGAAGAATCCAGCCACTATGTATTGGCCCGCCGCAACGCTGAATGGCCCACGACGGACAGGCAAGATCCTTCGGTCGCCTCAAGCTCTCTCAGGATGACCCGACACTGCTCGGAATGACACGACTCCGTATGAGATCAATTTTCCCCCGTACCCACACCCCACCGCTCATGCTATAACCCGCCCCATGTCCCAACCCGGCCTGCCACTCGAATCCGCCGCGCCCGCGCCTCCCAAGGGCGCGCTCATGGCCATCGTCCTCATCATCCTCGTCGATTTTCTCGGTTTTGGGCTGATCATCCCCCTCCTGCCCTTCTACGTTCCCGATTACGCCACCAACCCGATGAAGGTCACCCTGATCTTCTCGATCTACTCCATCTGCCAGTTCATCGGCGCGCCCATTCTCGGCGCGCTCTCCGATCGTGTCGGCCGCCGGCCGGTGTTGATCGTCTCCCAACTCGGTAGCGCGGCCGGGTACATCCTCCTGGGCATCGCTTCGACCAAGAGCATTGTCGACAGCGATAGCACCCGCCTCCTGCTGGTTTATCTCTCCCGCGTCATCGATGGCTTCACCGGCGGCAATGTCTCCACCGCCCAGGCCTACATCTCCGATGTCACCACCGCCAAGACGCGATCCAAAGGCATGGGCCTGATCGGCGCGGCCTTCGGCATCGGCTTCTGCCTCGGACCATTCCTCGGCGGCGTGCTCGGGCATTACAATCCGACCTGGCCCGCCTACGCCGCCGCCGCCCTGGCCGCCGCCGCCGCCGTCATGACCTGGGCCCGCCTCAAGGAATCGACCATCCACAAGCCGACGGAAGTCGAGAACTGGCTGCACCCCTCGACTTTCGCGCCGGTGCTGAAGAAGCCGGTCATCGCGCAATTGCTGGCGATCGCCTTCCTCTCTATGGCCGCCTTCGTGATGATGGAGGCGACGATCGGCATTTTCCTGGCCGAGGCTTACGGCTGGAATAAGGATGTCGCCACCCGCAATACCGGCTGGTTTTTCGGCTACGCGGGCCTGATCATCATTCTGATTCAAGGCGGCCTGATCGGCCGGCTCACCCGCAAGGGCAAAGGCGCGGAATGGAGCCTGGCGATTCTCGGGCCGCTGCTGGTAACGGCCGGCATGGTCTTTTTCATCTGGATCGCCTGGGACAAAGCCCTGTGGATTTTAGCGGTGGCCGGGCTGTTCAATTCCATCGGCCGAAGCCTCCAGCAACCCACCGTCTCCTCACTGTTGAGCAAGCATAGCGATCCCAAGGAACAAGGCGTCGTTTTCGGCCTCTACCACGGCCTGTCGAGCCTCGCCCGAGTCGCCGGCCCGTGTGCGGCGGGCGTGGCTTACAACATCCCTGGTTTGAAGAACACCGGCCAGTTCATCCTCGCGGGAATCATTCTGGCCCTGGCGGGGGTATGGACTGTGTCGCTGAAATCCACGGCCGCGAAACATGCCCCCGCAGGCACTGCCGCCGCCCCCGCGGAATCCGAAGCGCAGGCGGCGCGGAGTGAAATCGAGTAATTCGATTCAAATCCGAAATACGAATCTCGAAATACGAAACAAATTCAAAATCAAAGTGCAGGAAATGTCTCAAAGCGGCTTCATCATTCCGCGCCTGATCGATCTTCCGTCTTTTTCAAGATCGCACCGAAAATCTTCATTAGTTCAGTCGCTTCCTGCATTAGCGCCGCCTGCTCCTTGAGATCGATCCCTGGCGCTGTTCCCCAGCCATAACACACCTCGCAGTCCAGGCTGATTCCCATTCCCTTACTCTCAACTTTTACATTCGAACTTTAATTTTGTTTCGCAGTTCGGATTTCCGGCTACTATTTTTCCATTGTTCTCGCCGATTTCGTTTTTTGGTCATTCCGATTTCGCATTTTGAATTTGTTTCGTATTTCGAGATTCGTATTTTGGATTTTAGAGCTCCAGCCACGCCCTCGTCCCCCCCTCCCACCTCGCCAGCCCGATCCTCCCTCCATGCGCTTCGACAATCTGCCTGCACACCGCCAGCCCAATCCCGCTCCCCGCGCTCTTGGACGTGCTGAACCACTCGAAGGGATCGGTGCCGACCGCCATTGCAAGGCCGGACCCCGTGTCGTCGATTTCGATACGTTTACTTTCATCGCTCGATAAAATACGAAGCGTCAATTGTCCGCCCTGCGGCATCGCATCCAGCGCGTTCAGAATCAGATTCAGCAGCACCTGCTTGATCTGCCCCGCATCGGCCTGAACGATCGCCGCCTCTCCCTCCAGCGCCGTCGTGATACCTCCATGCTTCAACCGCCGATCCAGCAGCGCCAGGGTCTCGGCCGCGATCTCCCGCAAATCCACCCGTCCCAGTTTCGGCTCCGCCTTGCGCCCAAGAATAAGCATCTCCTGCACGATCGAATCGAGCCGGTCCAGTTCCGCGATCGCGATATCCAGCGATTCATCCGGCCGCTTCTCCCTGGCCAGATGCTGCTGCAACAACTGCAGGTTCATCCGAATCCCCGCCAGCGGATTGCGCACCTCGTGGGCCACCGATGAAGCGATCTTCCCCACCGCCGCCAGCCGCTCGGTCTCCAGAAGCCGCCGCTGCGTATCCCGCAACCGCGCCAGCATGCGGTTAAATGTCGATGCCAGATCCGCCAGCTCGTGCGGAGCATCGAGATCGATATCGTGGACAGGGAGTGCTGAGTCCTGAGTGCTGAGTCCTGAGTTGGAGCTGGCAGCGACGACTTGTGCCGTGCTCGAATCTTCGCGTGGCGATACCTGCGCTTCGATCTGCGCCGACAGCCTGCGAATCGGCCGGGTAATCGTCCGCGAAATAAAAAACGCCGCCGCCAAAACCGCCGCCAGCACCGGAATCGCCCCGAGCAGGATCGGCCGAACCGCTGCCGCCTTCGCCTCATCCAGCACATGCCGGTCCACCAGCAGATAGAGCGTGTGCCCCCGCCCCGTCGTCGAATCGCGCACCTCGGCCGACCCGAGCACGAACTCATGCCCGCCCACTTTCACCTTCCTGGGCAGCGTCCCCCGCCCGTGCATCTGCGCTAAAAACTCTTTTTCCTGATCCGGCGTCATGCTCGAGACGATCGCCTCCCCGATCGCATCGGCGTTCACCTCCGCCGCCACCTCATCCTCCTGCCCGAACATCTGCGAGAGCCGCTGCATCATCAATTGCGACAGTGGCAGACGCATCTCCCCGAGCAGATGCGCCGTATTGGCCGCCCGCTCGCGCACCAGCCGCTCTTCGATGACATTCCCCACCGCCCGCATCCCCAGCCACGACACCGCGGCGGCCGGCAAAACCGTCAGCACCACAAACGCGATCAAGATCCGCCGCGTAATCCCAGGATGCGTCCGCACACCAGCCATCGCCCGATCTTACCCGCCCGCGCTGATCATGAAACTAAAACGGCCTCTCATTGGTCGGCAACAACTGATTCAGCAACCGCTCAAACCGCCGATACTCCCGCCCCCGGATCAAATCCCCCGGCCCGGTCACCATCGTATCGTTTGGCCCGCCGCCAAAAAGCGTGTCCGCGCCCGGCCCGCCCACCATTACATCGTTCCCATCCTGCCCGAACAGATGATCGCCCCCGGCCCCGCCATAAATCGAGTCATCCCCCTGCTGACCGAAGACATAATCGTTTCCCGTCTCGCTGCCCAGCGTGTCATCGCCGTAGATCAGATCATTGCCGCGCCCGCCGACGATGATGTCATCCCCGCCGCCGGCGACGATCGTATCCGACCCCGGCCCGCCCCAGATTTTATCCGCGCCCCCGGCCGTCGTGATCAGATCGTTCCCCGATCCGCCCGCGATCACCGCAAACACAGTCGTATCGGCGGCGCTGCTGATCGTATCGTTCCCCTGATCGCCCGAGAGGTACATATCCTGCGCAATCACCGAGGTGGAGATGATCGTATCCCTGCCCGGCCCGCCCCTGGCGTCGAACCGATCCGAGGAGGATTCGAGGGTATCATTTCCATCCCCGCCGGATAGACCCACGCGCACCCCGATATTCGCCCGGATCGTGTCGTTGCCGCCCAGTCCATCGACCCGCGCCGTGTCCACGTTATGCCCCGGCTTGACCCCGCGCAGCGCCACCGTCCGCACCGGGTCGCTGTTCACGTTGATCAAAAGGTTCTGCCCGACGATCGAGAGCACCACAAGGTCATCCCCCTCGGTGGCCGTGATTGCCAGCACGTTCGCATCGATAAACCGCAGCGTCGTCAGCATCCGCCGCGCTTCCAGGGATTCAATATGTTTCACGTCAATTCTCCCATTTCCAACGATATGTCCCGTTCCTACGCCCCCGCCATCACCGCGCCATTGCGGATCTCGATTATCTTGCGCTTCAGCGCGAAATCGAACAACGATTTTCCGCCAATCAGCCTCAGGCGGGTGCGATTGATCGGCCCCCAGTGCCAGAGCCGAACCTCCGCCGACGGCGAAAAGCCATGCGCCGCGTAACTCTTGAAGGAGGCCGCGTTTCCCGGATCCACCAGTGTAAAGGCGTCGCGGCCGGGGAAATGTTCCAAACGCTTTCCCACCAGCGCCCTCTGCAACCCCTTCCCTCGCGCCGCCGGCGCTACGAAATCCCCGAACAGATATGGACACCCCTCGGCCGGCGAAATCGTCAGCCCGATCTCCTCCACAAAGTAAGGCCGATCGATCATCCACCCCATCGCCAGGATCGCATGCTCCGCATCCAGCGCGATCACCGCCCGCGCCCCTTCCTCCAGCATCTCGAACGTCCACCCTTCGGGAAACCCCTGATCCTCGCAAAACGCATGCAGCGCATCGGAGCGCTGGTTCTTGATCGACTCGATCAGCTCAAACCCCACGTCCAGCGCGAGCCTCTCTCCCACCGCCTCCGCCGGCCGGGCCAATAGAGTGAATGTCTCAGTCCGTGAACGAAATCGCATCGCACTTGAATAGTACGATCAATCGAATCAATTAGGAAAGCCACAATCCCCCAACGCCGCCCCCTGACCACAACACCGCATCTCCATGAATCCCGACCCATAATTCATGGGCTACGCCCCGAAGACGGCCGCGCCGCTGATGTTGGGGATGATCTATCAGGCCGGGGGAGTTGCAGCGCCCAAGCCATGATTCCTGGTGGAATGCCAAGGACCCAGTCACATCATCCTGAGGTACTCCGAAGGATCTAGCCCCGAACCCTGTGGGGTTATCATCGCCCCCAATCACCCGCCCTTAACCAGTTCCTCCCGCCAAACCGCCGGCACCCCATCCCACGCCAGCCCATACGTCGACTCCAGCGGCACCGGCACGTATACCCCCTCGTCAAAAACAACGGCATCTCCGGCAGCGGCAAACCCACCGCCACCGGCTCGACGTACGCCTCGGGACTGGCCCCGCCCACGTACGATGCCACAGTCAGTGGCCGGTCCGACGGCAACGTGAACGCCTCATCCGCCAACTCTTCCCAGATCGCCCCATGAATCCCCTGCGGATTGAACGATCCCGGCGGAAACAGATCGATAATCAGCAGATGGATTCCCGCCCGAACCGCCTCATCGGCCTTCGACACGAACGATCGCAGCCCATGCCGGCTGTTCTTGTCCCCCGACGAGACAATCTCCAGCATCGCCACTACCTCATGGTTGCTCGAATGCCGAATCGCAATCACGTTCGCCTTGGCCGCGTATTCATCGACCTGCGTCCGCACGTGAAACCGCGCCTGGGGCGGCCGGGTTGCCACCGCCACGCCGCCATTTCGCGCTGGCGATTCCGCGGGGTCAGGCCCTTTGCCCGCCGGCGCTTCCAGCGCCAACACATCCGGCCCCAGCCCGCCTGCGATCTGCTCCGCCAGCGCATAGTATCCCGCCGGCAGAACCCCGCTGTAGAGCGCCTTCTTGATCTCCGTGATCCATGTGTAATGGAAATCATGGAAGATCCCCGCCGTGACCTTTGTCCAATCGTGAATCGGCATCACATCTCCTGCATCAGCGCTTTGACCTCGCTTCCAAAGTATACACCTACTTCACTGCCGCCGCCGCCCCCACCGTCCTCGCCGCCCCCCGAAACTCCACACCCACCGCCCGCAACTGTCTTCCACGCCAAGCAGACGGTTGAGTTCTACAACGCCCTCTTCGAAGTCGGCCGGACCATGAAGCCCAAACCCCTCAATATCGAAATGCACATCTACGGCGCCGGCGGCCACGGCGGCGCAATCTCCCCCCGCAAAGGCATCCCCTTCGGCACCTGGCATCAACGCTTCATGGAATGGGCCACAGATCTGAACCTCATGCCCGCGCCGGCGAAAACGCCGAATAATTGATCATGCCTTGGATTTATCGCATCGTGCCAACGGCATTCCGCCCGCGACAACGGCGGGGTTGGTGAATGAGACGAGCCCCCTTAGAATTCTGCTGCGCATCCGCATTTATTCGCCGATGGAAAAGCCAAAGTGGCATGATGGATCATCCCGCGATACTCCAATACGAATGTCCTGAAACCCGGCGTCGAGTCTGGACGAGCTTCGAACGAATGTTGGTCGCCTTCGCTCTACTGACGGGATCGACGGGATTGTTCGCCCTGATTGGCCTGGTGCTCTGCCCGGGTCCCACCTACTTCTTCGATCTTACGATCGAGCTTCCAAGAGGCACGACGGCGAACAGCCCCTTGGTGGCGGCAGCGCTCGATGAAATCCGCCGACCCGAAGTCCTGACGGATGCATTGGCAGCCGACAATCTTGGACTCGCAACAGACATCGCCGGATTCAACCGCCGCCTCTTGGTCGGCGTGGATCAACCTGATGGCCGAATCTGTCCTTCCCGTTTGTACATCTGCTACGAAGACAAGGACGCGGGTCGATCCTACGCCGGCGCAGCGGCCATCACTCAGAAAATGCGTTCGCTTCTGACGAACGCGGGGCAGGCGCATTCATGGGACCGTATGCAGTCCAGGTGGCGCTGGGCAGTGCTTCTTGAAAACCGCGACAAGCCATGGTTTGTCTTGGGGGGCGGCGTGACAGGATTGGCCATCGCGTGTACTGGATATGGATTGCGACAGTTCCGCGCTGCCCGAGCAGGCGTTGTAATTGCTGTTCGTGCGCCAGTTAATGCGTCTTGATGCCGCAAATGGTAACGATGATCCGTTTCCACATCCCACCCCGCAGCCGCGGCGCTCTTGCGGCGAAGAATCTTCGGGAAAAATAGACCCCATATCCCTGACACTCCACTTTTATCCCACCCTCTCCATAAACCGCTCAAACGCCTCCTCCGCCTGCTCCCCGCCATCGCCCCCACCATCCGCATCCCGCCCCAGCCCCTTCATCGCCTCCACCAGCCCCGACTCTTTCATCGCCCGCTTCACCAGTCCATTCGATCGCTTCCCGCCCCGCCCCTGGCGCGGCAGCAGCGAGGCGATCATCCCCGCCAGGCGCACCCGCAGCGCGGTATCCTCCAGCCGATCCCGCACGTTCCAATCCGAAGGTGTCGCCCCGTTGCCCAAAATCCGCCCATTTCAAATTCCATCGCACCCGCCTCCTCTCAATTCCGCCCCGCGCCACGCCCCGTTGTATCGTTTGCAGGGCTTCAATCCTTCCCAAATCCTTTATCAGACCCATCTTCCGCTCATGCCCACCCGTTTCTAATCCGATTCCGGACATTATACTCCGATTCTTATGTGGCTCACCGATCTATTCCAAAAGAACGAAGGCATCGCCCACGCCGTCATTGTGATCGGCCTGGTCGCTCTCGTGGGCCTGGCCCTCGGCTCGATCAAAATTCGCGGCGTCAGCCTCGGCATCCCTGGCGTGCTCTTCGCCGGCCTGTTCTTCCGCCATATCGGCCTGGAAGTCGATGCCAAGATTCTCTTCTTCGTCCGCGATTTCGGCCTGATCCTCTTCGTCTATGCCGTCGGCGTGCAGGTCGGCCCGGGCTTCCTCGCATCGCTGCGCCGCCGCGGCCTGCCCCTGAGCATGATGGCGGCCGCGATCTGCCTCCTCGGCGCGCTCCTGACCATGCTCCTGGTATGGGTCGCCAAAGTCGATGTCGCCGCCGCCGTCGGTCTTTTCGCCGGCGGCACCACCAACGCACCCGCCCTCGCCTCCGCCTCCGAAGCCCTCAAAGAAGGCGGACGCTCCCAGGCCGTGAGCAGCTTCGCCGTCGCCTATCCCTTCGGCCTCTTCGGCGTCATCCTCGGCATGATCTTCCTCCGCAAAATGTTCCGCATCGACCCGCAAAAGGAGGCCGACCTTCTCGAGCAGCTCGAAGCCCAGGCCGCCTCCAAGCTCGACACCATGAATATCGAGCTGCAAAACGCCAACCTCAATAATCTCCAGCTCAGCGAGTTCCCCTCCATCGATGACCTCGGCGTGGTCGTCTCCCGCGTTTTTCGCACCGATACCGGCCTTGAGATCGCCCGCCCCGAAACCCGCATCCGCGTCGGCGATGTTCTCCTGGCCGTCGGTCCCGCCAAAGAGCTCAACGAACTCCGCCTGATCGTCGGCGCGCAGAGCCTGCTCGATCTCCGCGAGCTCCCCAGCCAGATCACCACCCGCCAGGTCCTCGTCACCCATGCCGCCGCCCTCGGCAAGACCATCGATGAGCTCGACCTCGCCCGCCGCCTCGGCGTCAATGTCACCCGCGTCAGCCGCGCTGAAATCGAGCTCACCCCCACCTCCGGCCTGCGCCTGCAATTCGGCGACCGCGTCCGCGCTGTCGGCGATGAGAAATCCCTCGATGCCGCCGCCAAGCTCCTCGGCAACTCCGTGCGTCAGCTCAACCTGCCCCGCCTGATGCCCATCTTCCTCGGCATCCTCCTCGGTGTCGTCCTGGGAATGTGGCCGGTCTTCATCCCCGGCATGCCCGCCCCCATCAAGCTGGGCCTGGCGGCCGGGCCGATGATCGTCGCCATCGCCCTCTCCCGCATCGGCCGGATCGGCCCGGTCATCTGGTACATGCCCCACAACGCCAGCAGCCTGCTCAAAGAGCTGGGCATCGTGCTGTTCCTCGTCGGCGTCGGCATCCAGGCCGGCGCGGGTTTCGTCCATACCCTCTCCAACGGCGATGGCTTCTACTGGATGGCCCTTGGCGCGGGCATCACCATCCTGCCCCTCATGATCGTCGGCTTCATCGCCATGAAGGTCATGAAGATGAACTACCTCCACGTCTGCGGGCTATTGGCCGGCAGCATGACCAGCCCCTCCCTCGCCTTCACCGCCACCATGACCCCGTCCGAAGCCCCCGCCGTCGCCTTCGCCACCGTCTACCCCCTGACCATGATCCTCCGCGTCCTGCTGGCCCAGGTCATGGTGCTGGTCCTGGCGTAGCCCCAGGCATTTCAATAACGCATTTTGCGTCGTGCCATTCAAACTCTTGGAACGGCGCAGACATCTCATCCGCCGATTTTCCGGATGGCCGCCGTCGCGGCATCGCGGACGCTGACCACCTTCGAATTTTCCACCAGATTCTTCAGAAGCGGCAGGGCTCGCTTTCCATCCGCGCCAAGCAGGCCGGCCATCTCGCACAACGCCAGGCTGTGCATGGAGGATTCGCCGTCGTTGGCCGCTTCCACCTGGATCTCGGTCTTATGAATCATTCGCGGAAGAGATGACTTGAGCGCCGCCCGCGACTTCTCCCACCCCCAATTCACCCTGTCAACTTTCGACTTTTGCCCTTTGACATCCCCCGGCCCAGACTTTTAACTTTTTACATTGAACATTTAACCTCCCCCCCTCCTATCATTCGCCATGCCCCACCCCAAACCCGCCACCGTCGGCCAGCTCAAGGACACCGGCTACCGGCCGCGCTCGGTCAAGGACGAACTCCGCGCCAACCTCATCGATGGGCTGAAAAAGGGACGGGAGCTCTTTCCCGGCATCGTCGGCTATCGCGATACCGTCATTCCGCAGATCATTAATGGCATTCTCTCCCGGCACGATCTGCTTTTCCTGGGATTGCGCGGGCAGGCCAAGACGCGCATCCTCCGCATGCTGCCGGAGCTTCTGGATGAATGGATGCCTGTCCTCGCCGGCGTCGAGATCAACGATGATCCGATCCGCCCGCTCACCAAGACCGGCCAGCGCCTCCTCGCCGAGCAGGGCGATGATGCCAAGATCGAATGGGTGCATCGCAAGGACCGCTATCACGAAAAACTCGCCACCCCCGATGTCACCATCGCCGATCTCATCGGCGAGGTCGATCTCGTCAAGCATGCCGAAGGCCGCTACCTCTCCGATGAAGCCACCATGCACTACGGCCTGATCCCGCGCTCCAACCGCGGCATCTTCGCCATCAACGAGCTCCCCGATCTCGCCCCGCGAATTCAGGTCGGCCTCTTCAATGTCCTCGAAGAGCGCGACATCCAGATTCGCGGTTACCCCATCCGCCTCAATCTCGATGTCTGCCTGGTCTTCAGCGCAAATCCAGAAGATTACACCAACCGCGGCCGAATCGTCACGCCATTAAAGGACCGCATCGGCTCGGTCATCCGCACCCACTACCCCGCCGATGTGAAGGAAGGCATCGCCATCGCCCAGGCCAACGCCTTCACCGACCGCGCCGCCCCCGGCGATGCCTCTTCTTCCGGCATCAAAGTCGAAGTCCCGCAGTTCATGCACGAGATCGTCGAAGAAGTCGTCCGCCAGGCCCGAACCTCCCCGCACGTTTCCCAGGCCAGCGGCGTCTCCGTCCGCACCAGCATCGCCAACCTGGAAACCGTCATCAGCAGCGCCGAGCGCCGCGCCATCATCACCAGCCAGTCCCGCGTCATCCCAAGGATCTGCGACCTCAACTTCCTGGTCGCCAGTTGCCGCGGCAAAATCGAAATGTCCCTGGCGGCCGATGAAGAAGGGGCGGAGGACAAACTCGTCCAGAGCCTCATCGGCGAGGCCGTGAAAAAAGTCTTCGCCCAGTACGCCGACCCCGATGACTACGAAACCATCCAGGAGCAGTTCAAAGGCAACCTCAACGTCCCCGCCGGCGATGACCTCACCGCCACCGAGTTCACCAACAACATGAGCGCCGTGAAAGGCCTCGAAAAATCCGCCGCCCAACTCGCCCGGGAATTAAAACTGGACCCCACCGACCCCGAAATCCTCGCCAGCGCGGGAGAGTTCCTGCTGGAAGGCCTGTATGTGAATAACCGTCTGAGCAAGTTTAATAAGGCCGGGAAGACGTTTTTCAGGCGATAGCGCGGCTTCCCACGATCCGGCTTTGCCCGTAATCTCCGGCCCCTGATGTCAATCGCCTGGGTCATCATCTTTTTGGCCATCTTTTTCATCGGCGTGACCAAATCCGGCTTCGGCTCGGGAGTGGGGCTGATGATCGTGCCGATGGCGACGACGGCGTTCGCGTACCTGCCCGAAGGCTCTGAAACCGCCCTTCCCCTGCTCCTGCCGCTGCTGGTGGCCGGGGATATTCTCGCCATCTGGAACTGGCGCGGGCAATTCAACTGGACGATCATTGGCCGGCTGCTTCCGGGCACGATTGTCGGCATCGCGATCGGGTCATCCCTCCTCTATTGGTTCAATTCGCTGGAACATCTCGCGGGGGCGCTGATCAACATCGAGATCGGCTGCGAATCGGTCTTTCTGGTGGCGCTGAACTGGTATCGCGAATGGCGCTCGCGCCACGGCGAGCTCGTTTACAAGCCTTCGGTCGTCAAAAGCACCGCCGTCGGCGCGTTCGCCGGGGTCAGCAGCACGCTGGCCCACGCGGCCGGGCCGATCATCGCGCTGCACCTTCTCCCCCAGCGCCTCGAGCGCGGCGTTTTCGTCGGCACCTCCGCGATGTACTTTTTCATGGTCAATTCGGCCAAGCTGCCGGGGTATTACGCCAGCGGACTGTTTGCCAAGGTTCCGCCGCTGATGTCGCTGCGGTTCTTGCCGCTGGTGCTGGCGGGGGCGATTTTCGGCGTCTGGCTCAACCGGCGGATCAACGACCGGCTGTTCTCGAAAATCGTTTACATCGTGACGTTCATCCTCGGGTGGTATGTGCTGGGGCGGGGGATTTTCGGGCTGATGAATTTGCCGGCGTGAAGATGATCGGCTGCGAAGGGCGCGGCATTTGACACGCAATATTCATCGCTCGCGCAGGCGGATCGTGTCATCATCCTGGAGCCAGCCATAGATGATGGTTGACTCATCGCCGGCCGACAGACTCAATGTGAAATGCGATGGGTCGGCGGGATCCGCCGCGCCGTAGGCAAACTTCCGCGCGCTGAACAGGCCGAACGGAGAATATCCCTGCGTACCCAAGTGCAGCAGGCGAGCATCGTGAAAGAGGCCGGCCGGCTCGATCACGCTCCACTCGAATTCGCTGAGGTTCATTGCAGACAGTGAAAGGCCAGGATGCCCCCGCACGATCACCAGCCTCTTATGGCCAGTCGGACTGACCCGTTCGTGCAGAAACACCACAGTATGATTGATGCCTGGCCTCACCTGCGGCTGGGCGGCTTCAAACTCGTTCAGGCAGGTTGGAAGGAAGTACCAGAAAAATCCCCCCAGGGGATCCGTTCCCATGTGGTAATCTCGATCCCCCTCCAAGCCGACCGGCACGCTCGTTGAATGAAAGGTATCGATCGTCTTCCCCTGGCGCGTGTACTCCATGCACTGGCTCTGCAGCCGCAACATCGCGAATCGCGTCGGCAGATTCCGCCCGAAATAGAGCGCGGCCGCCACCGTCAGCGCGATGAGACAAAACACCACCACCCGCCGAAGCCGGCGCGGACGCATCTGCACCGCATAAGTCAGTATGGTCCCGGGCATCCGCGCCGAATCATAACCGGAAATACAGATGGATGTGACGAAGGGAAACGTCGCAAGCCGCCCTTTTCGGCAGGCCATTCAATGCGGTCGGAATGCGCGCAACGAATACTTGATCCATGCTGCGATCTCCAAAGCGTTAACCGGCCGGCCCATGTCCTTGTCGCGCTCGCCACTGGCGATCGTCTTGGCGGGTTGGCCTCCAATGATGGCAGTCGACTCAATAATGTCGCCCGTCGCCGCGTCAATGATCACGCATTGTGCTGACTCGCGCGTCGCATACCTGCCTGTGTCGATACCAGTTGCCGAGTTCTTATATTTCCCAACGACATCGACGGTGTATGTGATCTGCGCGATTGCCGCGACCTCCTCCGGACGAGTGGCCCTTAGATCGCCAGGCAAATCGAAATGAATCGGATCCAGACAGCGGTCGTTCATGTTGACGCATACGACCTTGCCGCCGCTGTAGGTCGCCCGCGATGTGCTGGAAATCGGCTTGGCCTTGAGCGAGGCATACTTCTGGATGGATGGCTCCAGCCTCTTTTTCTCAAGTTGCGTGTCCCGGTAATTCCATGCGATGGCCGCCGCGCCGATCATTATCAAAGCCGCGAAAAGGTACACCAGTCGACGACGAAGCGGCCGACGCTGGGGATTCGAAGGAATTGCGGGGAATTCAGTCGTCATGATGTGTGTTCTGCATGCGATTAGTGCCGCAATCGCTCAAATTGCAACTACCGCCTTGCTCCAGGCGATCGACGGATCGTTCAGCCTCAATCTCCAATCCGCAATCCCAAATCCCCAATCCGCAGGGCCTACTTATCGGCTTCCGCCAGGCTGATAATTCCGACCTGATCCGGCACGCACTCCGGCGCGAGCTCCTGATACGACAGGAACACCACATCCGGGAATACATGCTCCATCGCCTGCGCCAGATAGCGGCGGACGTGGCTGGAGGCCGATAAAACCACCGCTTCGCTGGTCAGATGCCGGCGCGGGTCGATCGCTTTTTCCATGCCGGCAATCAGGCGCTGCTGGTCGCTGTAGCTCAGCGCGCCCTGCGGGCCCGAGGGCGTATCCATCATCGCCTCCTGGATCATCCGCTCGATCTCCGGGTGCATCGCGTAATAGCTCAGCATCCCCTGCGGCGAAGCGTATCGCGCGCAGATCTGCCGGCGGAGATCGCGCCGCATCAGCTCGGCCATCGCGCCGGCTTCCTTGGTCTGGGCCGCGTAGCGGGCGATACATTCGAGCACCAGCCGCAGATCGCGCACCGGCACGCGCTCGCGCAGGAGCTGTTTCATCACTTCGCTGGCCTGCTGTAATGTGAGCTGCGTCGGGATGACCGCTTTCACCAGGTCGGGGCGGTCCTGCTTGAGGCGGTCCACCATGGTGCCCAGTTCCTGGATCCCCAGGAAATCGGCCGAGTTCCGCCGC
This sequence comes from Tepidisphaerales bacterium, assembly GCA_038244055.1. Classification (GTDB taxonomy): domain Bacteria; phylum Planctomycetota; class Phycisphaerae; order Tepidisphaerales; family Tepidisphaeraceae; genus DASPKW01. The sequence goes on from JBBRTW010000002.1 coordinate 38,584, forward strand.
AGCACCACCAGCAGATGCATCAGGATCACCCGCTCGGGCGGCAGTCCGCGAATGCCTGCCTCGGCCGCCTTGGGTCCATCGGCGATGGCGATCACGCACGCCTCGGCGCGGCTCCAGGGAATGCGCGATTTGTAGGCCGTGATTCCCTTGCTCGCGGCCGTCTCCACATCCGACAGGGCCATGAGCTGAGTTGGATTGACCGAGCCGCGCGCGACGGGGGCATCGAAAAGCAGTATCGCGTACTCGGTCGGCCGAAGGTGCGATGCATCGATGCGCAGGCTGACGGGCGGGAAGGGAATCCCCGCTTCATCCGAGAGCACGCCGCGCACCGATTCATCCAGCGAGCGGCGAATCTCCGGCAATGCCGAGCCATCGGGACTGGTGAAAAGCGGTTCGAGCGATTTGCCCAGTTCCAGGATCACCGGCACCGGATAGAGCCGCCGCGGAAGTTGCCCGCGATCCTCGGCCGGCGCGCCGGGTTTTCCGGGAGTCGCCGGGCCCGCGCCGGGCGCTGCCGCGCCGGCCGCCCCCGCACCGGCCGGCATGGCCGCCGCAGCCAGGCGCGCCTTGGCGAGTCTGGGGAAGGATAGAATCCCCGCCACAGCCGCCAGCGACCAGAACGCGAATTTCGGGAATCCCGGCACCAGCCCCGTCAGCGCCAGCACCACCGACAACACCGCGATCGCCTTGGGATTGCTCAGAATCTGATCGACGATGTCCTTGCCGACATGCGCCTGGCCTTCCGACCCGGCCGACACGCGCGTCACGATCAGGCCGGCCGATACGCACACCAGCAGCGCCGGAATCTGTGAGACCAGCCCGTCGCCGATGGTCAGGAGCGAATAAACCTGGGCCGCTTCGCCCGCCGTCATCCCCTGCTGCAGCACGCCGATGATCATGCCGCCGATGATGTTGACCAGCGCGATGACGATGCCCGCGATCGCATCCCCCTTGACGAATTTCATCGCGCCATCCATCGCACCGTAAAGCTTGGATTCGCGCTCCAGGTAGCTCCGCCGTTCCCGCGCCTGCTCGGGGGTGATGAGCTGATTGCGCAGATCGGCATCGATGCTCATCTGCTTGCCCGGCATGGCATCGAGCGTGAATCGCGCGCCCACTTCCGACACGCGCTCGGAGCCTTTGGCCACCACCATGAACTGCACCAGAGTGAGAATGAGAAACACCACGCCGCCGACGACGAAGTTCCCGCCCACCACGAAGTCGCCGAAGGCTTTGATGATGTCGCCCGCGTTGGCCTCGAGAAGAATCAAGCGCGTCGCGGCTACTTCAATGGCGAGTCGAAACAGCGTCGACAGCAACAGAATCGTCGGAAACGACGGCAGCTTCATCGCATCCGACAGGTAAAGCGCCGTCAGCAGAATGAGCATCGAAATCGAGATGTTGGCCGCGATCAGCACGTCCAGCACATGCTGATTCACGCGGAAAATCAGCAGCCCGACGATCATGACCACGCCGCCGGCCAGCACCAGGTCGGAGTATTTATTGAGCCCGTTGATGAGGCGATCGGAAAATTTCATGAAGTCGCTCCCCAAAGCGGGGATTAAAAAACCATGGATGCCGACACGACCCGTCGTCCGAACATCATAACACGCGGATGCCCGGCTGGAAGCACTATCTGCTTGCGGTGCGGGCTTTCAGCCTGCATTGTTGTGGTGCGGGCTTTCAGCCTGCCGTTCGTTGGCACGGGCTTGCACTTTACATTGCAGGCCGGAAAGCCCGCACCACAAATTGCTTCACTGCTTTTTATCCGTCCGGATCGGATCGATTGTTCCAGCGCTGTTCAACAGGGGATTGATCAGATTCGAGCTCGATTCCGACAGCGAGGCCGCTTTGTGCTTCGAGGGAATCGCGCGGCGATGCTGGCTGCGCCCGGCGTCGCTGGGCGAATCATCGGATGTTGAATCCGCCGGCGCGTACTGCTGGAGCTGATTGACCGGTGGATTGGCCAGGTCCTTGAGCCAGTCGGCCGGCAGCGAGGAGCTGACCAGCGGGCGGCCCCAGGTCACGTTAGCGCCAAAGCGCATCGCCGTGCTCACGGCGAACACATAAGCCGCCGGCGAGGGTTGCGACACCGCCGCCTGCAACACCGCCTGCTGCAGCGCGGGGTCGGCCGGCAACTGGTTCATCGCATCCGCCAGCGCGCCGGCCTGCTCGGGCGACATCGGCGGAACCTCGGGCATGGCCGGGTTGGCCGCCGCCACCACATCCGCGGCCGCCACCATGTCCGCCGCGGTGAATTTCAGATCGCCATCCGCGACCTGGGTGCCATGGAGAACCGCATCATCCTCTCCACCGGCCGGCGCAACCGCGCCGGCCGGGATCGGCTGCGCCGCCTCGCCAACCGGCACGGCGCCCCACGCCGCATCGGCCGCATGGGCTTCATCGGCCGGCGGAGGGCCATCGGCGGCCGGCGCGCCATCCACGTCCGGCGGCACGGCCGGAACTTCGCCGTCGTTGCCCGCGGGAGCGGGTGTATACGCCGCTGCATTGTTGTTAATTGGGAGTGGCATGTGCAGTCTCCTGTGTCGTTACTCTATCCATCTGATTTTCGACCAATTCGGGGCATCGTTGCATCGAGCCAGGCATCAAAACCAGACAAAACGGCTTTTAGAAGGCATCTTAACCGAACCGGATACGAAAAAGGGCAGGTCGGCCTTGTAGGACCGACCTGCCCGGGTATTGCCTTCGTCAGAGCTTACGAGGCGAAGTTGCGGATGACATCGCTCTTGATGTCGTTGTCGGTCTTGGAGATGTTGGTCGCAGCGTCGGAGAGCTGCTTGACCTCGTTCTGGGCCTGCTGGATTTCGATCATCAGGGTCTGCTTGCGCGAATCGAAGTCCGCGCTGGCCTTGGGATCGCTTCCATCGGGGGACTGGAGGTTCTTCAATTCGTTGACCTTGCCGGCCAGCTTCTGCTGAGCCTTGTTCAACAGCTTGAACAGGATCTCCATGATGCTGCCGCCGCTGATGTCATCGTTCGAGTTGGCTCCGCCGGTCTTGCCGGGGCCCGTGGCTCCGCCAGCTCCGCCCGCTCCGCCGCTTCCACCGGTGTTGCCAGCGGCTCCGCCGGCTCCACCAGTCGCGCCACCGAGGCCGCCATGCTTGGCGATGTCGCCGAGGATGTCGCCGAGGTTGGGCAGGCCGGGCTGACGCTGCGTGCGACCGCCATGGCCGTCCACATTGATCTCGCCCCACTTGGCGTTGGCGTCGCCGCCGCGGATTTCGCCGCCGCCTTTGGCGTAGCGAAGATCGTCGACTTCGTGGCCGGCCTTCAGCACGGTGCCGTTGCCCCACATCTTGTCCACTTCGTTGGCGTTGTGGAACACTTCGCCGGTGTTGACGCCGGGGCGCCCATCGTGGAAACCGCTGAGCACAACCGCTTCGTCGCCCTTGAGGACGGCGACTTTGTCGATGAAGGAGGTCCCATCCGCCTGCTGCGGAGTGGTCTTGATCTTGACGGTCGTCCCATCCGGAAGGTCGATCGACAGATTCTTCTGGAAATTGGCCTTGTCGCCATCGGAGGTCGTGATGTGCGGGTCACCAGCGGCCTGCACCCAGGTGTTGGTCTGCTTGTCGTAAATCTTGACTTGATCTTCCTGGGCGCTGATCAGGTAGCGGCCGGTGTCAACCACGCCGTTGCCATTGGTCTGGAGGTCGCCATTTGACTTGGGAGCGCCATCCTTGCCGTAGGTCGGAGCGGTCTGCTGGGGACCCTGGAGCTGCCCGAGGATCGCCTGGAGGGGATTCTGGGCGAACTGAGCGAGTTGCCGGAACGGAGCCGGCAGACCCATGCCCTGGAGGACGGTGTCGGCATACTTGGCCGCGAATCCAGCGGGATTCATCAGAGCGCCAAGCGGATCCTTGGTCAATTCGCCAAGGGCCTTCTCGGCAATGCCGCCGAGGGCATCGCCCACCGCGCCACCGAGGGCCGAACCGATTGCTCCGCCGACGCCCGGCAGAAGAGTGTTTCCAACAACGCCGCCAGCAACCTTCGCGATATCACCAAAAATGGACATGAGATTCTCCTTTAGAGGTAAATGTCCGTTGAACTTGTCTTCTTTTGAACCCACATTGGATTCGTGGAGGTTATCGTTTTTCCCGGTTCTGTGTTGCACAATCTGGAAAAAATCGTTTGTGCCGTGCTGGGAACGCGGAAGCCGGCTCGATCGCCCCTTTCACCCGCACCCGGCAAATCGTTCCTTTTCCCCTGAAAAACAAGGACTTACGGCAAAAATAGCCATTGCTAATCAGAGGTATTTGTCCGATTATCCAGCCCAAATAGCCCGATATAGGGCATCGCCACCCTGGCGCAAGCGAGGCCGGTTTGGATACTTGAGAGTCGTTTGAGCATCCCGCGGTACGATATTGAAGGACCATGTCGCCGTTCGATCACGCACCTCCACTCCCCCCGGCGCGCTGCCGCGCGCTCAGCGAGCCGCTAATTCTCAACTACGCGCCGCGGCGCGAGCGAACGATGCGGTTGAATCCTCTGGCGATTCGAATTTTAATGGCATTTCTTTCGTTCACGATACTCATTGCATTGCAGTATGTCGGCTGGAGGGCGGGCGGCGCTTTCCAGGTGCGCTGGACCGCCTGGCGCATGGAGAAGGCGGCGGTCGAGAAATGCCTGAGTTTTTCCCCAGCCCCCGGTCAGGTCGTCTTCGACGAAGAAATTCCAAGACGCAGTGTCGAGCTACGGTATTACAAGACGCATGCCTCCGATCCACCCGTCTATCGAACGGGTCGCTTCGCGTCTGTCACGACACAACCCGTTCAGGAAGGCGACAACTGGTTCGGATTCCATTCCGGCGATTGTTTCGGAGAAATTTGGACCGCACGCATGATGGTGCCGGGCACCCACCGCGTAAAATGTGGAAGCGGTCTGCGCGAACTACGCTACTCGCCAATCGTTGATGGCGATCGATCGGCTACAATCTATGGCGATTATGAATCCGTCCGTTCACGCCTGTTCTTCCATGGATTACAGACCTCCTCCGGCACCCGTCGGCTGGTCACCTTGAACTTCGACCCTCCAGCCTTCATCTGGAATCAGCCGCGCCCATTCAACGTCGCGGTATGGGACATTCGCGGCGATGGCCGCCTGGGCGAAGAATTGTACAACGCCCCCATCGCCTGCACGGGCACCTGGCCCCCTCCCGAGCCCATGCGCCTGATGGCCGGCCGCGCCAATGCCGAGCCAACCTGCCAATTCACCATTCCTTACACCTTCGGCGCACGCAACGGCCAAATAGAGGGCTACCTGCGCGATGACAACACGGTCATCCTCATCGCCCGCGAAATGCCGCAATAAGAAAACGTCGCGCCGTCACCAATGCAATGTACCCACTCAATACTCCGCATACCCGCAAACACGCCTCGCTGAAAAGATGCCCAAATGAACTTCTTCCTCTCTTCTCTGTCCCTTTGCGTCTCTGCCCCTTTGCGGTGAATTCTCTTCCGACAACCCTCACGACAGCCCAACCCGCTTCCTGATCGCCCACTCCAACCCCAGGCACCCCACCACGAACGCATACAGATACCAGCTACTCCACAGCCGCACCTCCACGGTCCGCGGCGCTCGCGCCCGCAGCGCGGCCAGCCGGCCCGGCAGATCCCGAAACTGCTCCAATGTCCGGAAATCCCCGCCCGAACTGGCCGACAACCTTTTCAGCAAATCCTCATCGGGCGTCAGGTTCGCCATCTCCGCCTCCAGGTTCTCCGCCACATGCAGCGGGTACTCGATCTCCGCTCCATCGGGCGCTTTGACGCGAAGCTGATAATCTCCGACTCCCAAACCGCCCACCGCGCCTTCATACCGCCCGCTATCCGCGCCGCCGACGCTCGCGATCATCTGCGTCTTGATCATCGCATCATTTCGCAGCACCTCCACCGCGATCGAATCGGGATACATCTGGTCGGCCGGCGGCTCGTTCAACCGCGCCCGCACCTTCACGCTCTCGGCCGGCGCGATCACCACCCGGTCCGCATCCAGCGAAATCGCATCGTGGGTCGCCGCGTAGGGTTCATCGGCGGCCGCGCGAATGAGCTGTTGAAAGAACCGATCCTGATCGCGCTCGCCGGTCTTGTAGCGCCACCGCCAGGTTTCATCGATGCCCAGGAAAAACACATTCCCCCGCCCCAGCCGATGCCGCGTCAGCACGGGCGAGCCCGTGTTCGATTCCACCAGCACCGGCTCGGCGATTTCCTTCAACTCCGGAATCGACAGATACCGGAAGATCGGCGGCAGCCCCATCCACCGCTGCGCCGACTCGGCCGGCGAATCATCCAGTGTCAGCGCTTCCGACAAGGGCGTACCGCTCCCCGGCACGATCCGAAACGAAGGCTCCTCGCCCGGCCAAACCCGCCACACCGGCCCGGCCCCGCCGCGCTGCGCCTGTCTTTTCCACGGCAGAAATTCCGCCAGGACATCGGTGGTAAACTCGCGCGGCAGGTGCGCCCGCCCGGCCATCAGGATCGCGCTCCCCCCCCGCTGCGCCACCATCTTCCGCACCGCCTCCCACTGCGCCGCCGCCAGCCCATTGGCCGGGGCATCGCAGAGAATCACCACATCCACCGCCGCCAGTTGCTCGGGCGTCAAATCCAGCTTTGCCCCCTCGCGATCCAGCAGCACGCTGCGCGGGCTGATCCAGTTCGTTCGCGACAGCGCGTTGCGCAGATACCGGAAGTCCCAGGTCGGCGCGCCGCCGATCAGCAGCACCTCAAATTTATCGGATAGCACTTTCACATACCGCGTCGCCGAGTTGTTGTCGGTGGTGATCTCCCCATCCACGGGCACCAGGTTCACCGTCACCCGCTGCGGGCCGGGCTCGCGCATCTCGATCGAGAATTTGAGCACCCCCGCGCCCGGCTGATTCTCCTTGGCATCCACGCGCCCGGCATATTCCAGGTCCCCCACCCGCACCGTGATTTCCGGCACCTTCCCGCGCGGCAGGCCGCTCCAGCGAACATCCGCCGTCAGAGTCAAAGTCTCACCCACGAAAACGCTCTGCGGGATGATGACCTTCTCCACCGCCAGGTCCCGCACCGGCGCGCCCGGCCCGCCCGGCGCGGGCGACACCGTGAAAACCGCCGCCCCCGTCCCGCCCACCAGGCTCGATGACACCGCCGCCTCCGCGCCCGTCTGCCGTCCATCCGAAAACAGCACCACGGCCTGCACATTCAAATACCGCAACTGCTCCAGCACCTCGCGCAGCCCGCCCGTCAGATCGCTGCGCACCCCATCGGGGGCAACCAGAAGCCGCGACACATTCTTCCCATTCCCGCGCAATGGCAGCACCGCCACATCCGGGCCAATCGCATATCCATACAACGGCGCTTTCCCCGGTAGCCGCGCCAGCAGCCCCGTCTCCGGATGCACCACCGCCTGCTCCGCCAATTCCAGCCGGTTCATCTGCGCAAGCTCATTGCAGGCCGCCCGCACCTGCGCATCGGCCTTGTAGAGCGCATCGTCCGATTCGGTTTGGAACTGCGCCGCCCGATCGGCGATTTCCGCGATCGCCTTGCCCACCTGCTGCCCCCACTGCTTGCCGCTCACGGGTGGGAGCCGATCCAATATCGCCAGCGCCTCCGCCAGTCGCGGCGCTTTGGCCCGCAGTTTAGGCCGCGCCGCCGCCAGGGCTTTGGCCACCCGCGCCAGTTCCCCCGATGATTCATCGAAGCGCTTCCGCGCCCCCGGATTTTCCTTCCCCTGCAACTGCGCCACATCCAGTTCCACCTGCGCTTGCGTGATCTCGCTGACCAGCGTCGGCAGCCGGTCGATATCCGGCGCAACCGCCGCGAACACCTCCGCCCGCGCCCGCACGCCCGGCGGCAATCGCCCCATCCCATCCGCCAGCGCCACCAGCATCGCCGGCGTCCGCTGCGTATCCCGCGCGCTCATGCTGTGCGAATGATCGATCACCACCACCACGGCCCCCTGCTCATCCTCATCCAGTGTCCGCATCGCCACCGGCCGGGCCAGTGACGCCGCCAGCGCCAGCACCGCCAGACAGCGCAGCCCCGGCAGCAATATCTTCCATTTCCCCGGCAGCGACTTCACCTGCCGCACATACAACAGCACCACCGCCGCCACGCCCAGCGCCGCCACCAGAAACGCCACCCCCAGCATCCGCGGCGAATCCCACTGCACGGCCGCGCCCAGCGGCAACACGCGCATCATTCCATCGACCGTATTCATCGCCCCTCCCCGGTCCAGCGCCGAACCACCGCCAGCTCCACGATGCTCAACACCACCACCAGCCCCACCAATGTCAGCCAGAGCTCGCGCCCGCGCCGCGCTTTGCCCACCACCTCCGCGATCGACTGCTCGGCCGGGTCGATCATCTCGAAATCCAGCGCCCGCCCCAGTTCCGCCCACTGCGCCGCCGTCAATGGCGACAAATCCGATTCCCGCGGCGGTGTCTGCACCACATACTGCACACGTTTGGCCCACGCCGGCACAGTCCCATCCACGACGATCAGCTCATAGACGCCCGGATGCTGCGTATCCGCAAAACGCACTTCACCACCCGTCACAGGTAATATCACTGGCTTAGCCCCTACACCCGCCGGCGGGCGAACCTCCACCTTCCGCGCATCCATCCCCGGCCCGAACCGCGCGATGATCGGCTGACCCGGCACCAGATTCCGCTCGGCCAGCAACCCCGAAGCCAGATAGCGCACCGCCGACTGTGCGAACGGCAGATAGAAGTTCGTCAGCGGCAACGTCCCCCAATCCGCATCGATCGGAACCGTCATCAGCAGCACATGCGTCCGCCCCGCCAAGCTCTCGATCAGAAACGGCTTGCCCGAAGCAAACTGCCCCAGCACCTTCGCATCGCGCGGGCGCGGCTCGGCCGGGAAATACCGACCGATCGCCACCGCCGGAATCGGGTCCGGCCGGCCCTTCAAAAACCGCAGCGCCGGATGATCGAAATCCGTGATCCCCTGCAACACGGTCGATTCCGATCCATCCTCGGCCGTCGCCGGCGACAATTTCGCCGGCATGATCCCCGTCCCATCGCGATAGAGCAGCGCATTGTAATTCTCCACGCGCGTCAAATTCCCCGGCGCGATCCACAGCCCGCCTCCCTCATACACGAACTGCTCCAGCGCCACCGCCTGCCCCTGCGTGAGCTGCGCGACATTCGCCAGCACCACCACCTGATAGCTCCGCAGCGCATCCTCATTCCACTGCTCGTACTGCTCGACATCCACATGACAGGGATCGCCGTGAATGCCCTCGGTGGATTGCCCGCGCTGCTTCAAATCGGCCGCCTTGGGCGCCAGGGCGATCCGCAGAAAGTCCGATTCGTTCTGCAAAAACGTCCCGCGCTCATCCCCGCTGATGATGAGCACGCGGATCGGGTCGATGATCTCGATGGCCGCCTGCAACCGATCATCGAATTTCAGCCCCGACCCCGTCAGCGTCGCGGTCACCAGCTTCGAGCCCGCCTGGTATGGCCGGATCGGCACCCGCGCCGTCGTCACCATGTCCGGCGCAACCGCCAGGATCGTTTTCGTCCCATCCACATTCAGCTCAACCCCGCTGCGATACTGCTGCCCGAAATTATGCACCTTCACTTCAATCTCAGCCGGCTGATCCCTCACGGCCGGCGGATTAATCAGCTCCACCGATTCGATGGCCAGATTCTCCGACTTATCCGACCCGACCGGCACCACAAGAAATCGCGTCCGCGCCCCCCCTTCCGCCCCTCCGCCTCCACTCACCCGCGCCAGCCGCGCCCGCCACGGCGCTTTGAAGCCCTCCAGCCCCGCCTCGCGCCAGCTTGAGGCCTGCCGGTCGCACACCACATACATCTCCCGCGTCGGCTCGCCGGTTTTGTCGAGAATCTCCGCCGCCTTCAGCAACCCGCTGGAAATCTCCGCGCGCCCGGCCGGTGCGCCGAGGGCCATCACCTTCTGCGCCAGTTGCTGCAGGTCGGTTGTCGGCGTCGCCAGCTCTTCCGTATCGCGACCGCCCAATACGACGATCGCCACGCGGTTCTCCCGCAGCGTCTCCAGGATGTTCAGCACCGCCGCCCGCGCCAGTTCCATCCGCGATTTGCCGTTCTCATCGAACCCCATGCTGGCCGAGCAATCCAGCACGATCACCGCGCTGATGCGCGAATCCCGCGCCAGCCCGCCCCAGCGCCCGCGAATCACCGGCTGCGCCAGCGCCATCGCCAGCCCCGAGACAATAAGCATCCGCAATAGCAGGATGATGATCTGCTTCACCCGCGCCGACTGCATCACCCGCGCCTCGGCCACCTCCAGAAACATCATCGCCCCCCACTCCACGGTCCGATACCGCGACCGGCTAAGCAAATGCAGAACCAGCGGAATCACCGCACCAGCCAGACCCGCGAGCATGGTGATGTTGAGAAACATAGAAAGTGCTGAGTCCTGAGTGCTGAGTCCTGTGTACTGAGTGCTGAGTGCTGAGTGCTGAATGTCGTTACTATTGATCGCCAACTCTTCGATTGGGTGCCATGCCCTGACGAGCCGCCAACCGAGCCTCATCCGCCGCAACGTCCCATCGGCTCGTCTGGGCATGCCCAAGCCGTGCGGCATTCCGAACTCACCGCTTAGCACTCAGCACTCAGCACTCTCTTCACTGTCTCCGATGCAAAAACCCAATCAAACTCTCCGCCAGCGGTTTATCCGTCACGAAAGTCGTCATCTCCGCGCGCATCCCCCGGCACGCCTCCTCCAGGTCCCGCGCGTGCCGCTTCTGATTCTCCTGATATGCCGACCGCACCAGTGATGGCTCGCACAACGAAGCCCTCTCCCCTTCCAGCCCCCTGAACCGCGTCCAGTTCCGAAACGGAAAGTCGATCTCATCCCGATCCAGCACCCGCAGCGCGATCACTTCATGCCGGTCGTGCCGCAGATGCGCCAGCCCTTCTCGAAACGCGCTGCTCGGCACCATCAGATCGCTGATCGCCACGATCAGCGCCCGCCTTTGCAGTCTCTGCGCCGTCTGGTGAATCGCCTGCGCCAGCCCGGATGGACCCTTCGGGCCGATCTTCTCGATCGCCCCCACCACCTGCGACAACTGCGCCGTCCCCGTATGCGGCGCTAACCAGCTCACGATCTTCTGCTGAAACAGGCAAAGCCCCACGCTCTCGGTCTGCCCCAGCATCAGATACGCCAGCGAAACCGCCAGCCGCGCCCCGTACTCGAATTTCGATCCCCATCTCCCCCCCTCCCCATAATTCATTGATCCCGACCCATCCAGCATTAAGACGCACTTGAGGTTGGTCTCCTCATCGTACTCCTTGATGTAATGCCGATCCGTCCGCCCGAGAACGCGCCAGTCCAGCCGCCGCGGCTCATCGCCCGGCACATAAATCCGATGCTGCCGAAACTCAATGCTGGCCCCTTTCATCGGACTCTGATGCGAGCCGATGGTCGATCCCTCCACGACGCTCCGCGCCGTGAGCTGCATATGATTCAGCCGCTCCACCAGCGAAGGCTCAAGATAACGGGAGATGACGCTCACGGATGGATTCTATCCTGAGCACGCCGTCTGTTGCGAGCGGGGCCGGCGTGGCGGAGAAAACTAAAAACGAAAAACCTAAAGCGGGGCGGCCGAAAACATCGCGAAGAGGCAAAGGTGCAAAGAAGCAGAGAAGAGAAGAAAAATGGATTGGGGATCCGGGATGGCGTGAGCTTCCCTAAGAATGGTGGGCACGCCGACCCTCTATTTTCCATTCTCAATCCTCTATCCTCCATCCTCAAATTTCCTCTTTGCCCCTTTGTACCTTTGCCTCTTTGCGCCCCGCATTTGCCCCGAACCCCGAATAACGCCCCCCGCCTGAAGTTTTTCGTTTTTAGTTTTAATCAAGGCGCGGCATCGGCGTCGGCAGCACCTGCGGTGTCCGCATCGGGGCCGGCGAGATCCGCGAAATCGGCTGAAACGCCGCCGGCGGCGCCCCGGCCGGCGCGGGCGGACGGGGCATCTTGATCATCCCGAAATGCCATAACCCCGCGAACAGCAAAATCCCCCCCAGCGCCAGCGCGATCGCCCCCGTCATCGACCTTCTGCGAATCCGCCTCCCCAAATGCCGCGCCGGCCCCTCCTCGCGAACCTCGGCCGGCTCGCGGGCCTCGATCAGCGCGCTCATTTTCCCTGCCAGTTGCCTTAAAGTCAGCCCCTGCTCCCGCGCCCCCTCCACCAGCCGGCCCAGAGGCGTATCGATCTCCCCGCGGTGCTCCAGCAGGTCCCCCAGCAGCGCCAGCAGATCCACCACATCCCCGTCCGGTTCGCTGTACAGCAATGGACTGACATGCGTCAGCACCACCCGCCTACCCCCCTCGGCCAGGATCACGTTCTCCCCCTTGATCGCCCCGTGGACGATCCCCCGCGCATGCAGCATTTCCACACCCATGACCAATTCCCGCGCCGCCAGCAGAAAATCCCGCCCCCCGCATTGAGACGTGGACGCATACTCAATCAAATTCTGCCCCTGCACGAACTCCCACACCAGGTAAACCAGCCCCGCATCCCGCTCCACACCATATAGATTAGCCACCCCCGTGTGAGCCAGCTCGCGAACCCGACCCAGCCGGTCCTTAATGCTCGGATGGAGCTGCCCCTTCCATAAACAGTCGTCATCGAGAACTTTAAGCGCCACCACTCGCCCACCCGGCGCGGCCGCCAACCAAGAATGACCCTCCGACATCGCGCGGATCACTTCGTATCCACCGATCTCGGATCGTCCAACGTCGGATTGGCCCAATGTAGCGGTCTGTTCCATGGTGCGCAATCTTGAAGTGCCGCAAGTTTATCCGCGCCGCCTTTTGAATGCCAACAAATCTCTGTATTTCAACTCCCCCCCGCGGCGTCCTTTTCCTCAGGGTCGGGAGCCGGCCACCAATGACGTCCCCTAGGCCGATTGTCGTTCACCGGCTCCCGACCCTTTTTCGGAATCCGTCCGATAATGAGTCCCCTTTTTGCCCTGACCGGAATTGTCCCTTCCATTGGCATAACAGGCCATGCTATCGTGGGACAAAGGCGACCCGCGGCATGCGATTCTCATCGTCTTCTCATACTTAATCGTGAAGTTGCCTGCCGCCTCGCCCCTCGTATTGGTGTATTGTTGATCTCCCGGAGGAAATGAATGTCAGCCAGCCGTAACCAATCCAAAGATTGGCGTCTCGATCAACTCGAAGACCGCCGCCTTCTCGCCTGGGGCACCTATCCCGTGCTCATCGGCCAGGATCGGGCCGTCGCCAATTTCCCCGGCATCACCGGCAAGGGCGTCAACATTGCCCAGATTGACTCCGGCGTCGATTTCAACCATGCCAATCTTCAGGGGGTCATCTGGACCAACCCCAACGAAATCGCCGGCAACGGCAAAGATGATGATGCCGATGGCTACGTCGATGATGTGAACGGCTGGGATTTCTACAACAACGACAAACTTCCCGAAGATCAAAACAACCACGGCACCGCCACCGCCGGCATCATGGCCGCCAAGCCCTTCACCTTCGGCGGCGCAACGTACCAGGGCATCGCCACCGGCGCGAAGATCATCCCCCTCAAAGTCTCCGACCCCACCGGCGCGGCCTCCCTCGCCTTCTCCCAGCGCGTTGAGAAGGCCCTGCAATGGGTCGAAGCCAACTACGTCAAAGACAATATCCGCATCATCAATATGTCCGTCCGCACGACCGATGCGGCCGAGTATTTCGCAACCTACTCCGATGAAATCTCCCGTCTCTCGGCCGATGGTGTTCTGATCATCGCCGCCGGCGGCCAGGAAGATCCCAACGCCGATGTCGTTTACCCCGCGGCCGATGCCAAGGTCTACGGCGTCAGTGTCCTCAATTCCAACGGCACCTTCCCGGTGGATACCGTCAATCGCGGGCCGGGCATCGATCTTCTCGCGCCCGGCAATGGCGTGCCTCTGGTCCTTCGCGGCGGCGGTTTCCAGGCCGGCGCGGAAGCCACCAGCTACTCCACGCCCTTCGTCTCGGCCGCCGCCGCGCTCATCCTCCAGCTCAACCCGAACCTCACCCCCGCCCAGGTCATCCAGATCCTCAAAGACTCCGGCCAGAACGTCAAAGACACCTCGACCATCTACGCCCACAGCGGCCTGACCTACAAGCGCATCAACATCTACGATGCCCTGCGCCTGACTTACGACCGCTTTGCCACCCAGAAACCCTTCGTCACACCTCCGGGCGCCAATGCCACCATCCAGGCCGAGAACTTCGACGTCGGCGGCGATGGCATCGCCTATCACGATATCGACGCCGGCACCGGCAGCACCAACCTGCGCACCTCCGGCGTCGAACTGGCCGTCACCAACGACACCGGCGGCGGATATGCCGTCACCTCCACGCGCCCGGGCGAGTGGATCGAATACACCGTCAACCTCGCCACCGCCGGCACCTACAGCCTCAACGCCCGCTTCGCGGCCGCCTCGGCCGGTGGGTCATTCCACGTCGAATGGGATGGCGTCGCCAAATCCTCCTCCATCGCCGTTCCCGCCACCGGCTCGGCTTCCACCTGGTCAACGCTCAAATCCCCCTCGCTCGCCCTGACCGCCGGAACGCACGTCCTCCGTATCGCCTTCGATTCGCAGAGCGCTGCCAATACCGCCGGCAGCTACAACTATTTCTCCCTGGTCCCCGTGACCACCGCCATCAACCATACCTTCACCAGCGCCGATATCGGCCTGCCCCGGGTCGCCGGCAGCACCGTCATCGTCGCCGCGCCGTCCGCCTACAACCTCGCCTCGGCCGGCGCTGATTTCTCCGGCGCCGCCGACAACGGCCGATTCCTCTACACGCCCGTCACCGGTAATTTCGACATCTCCGTCCGCGTCGCCTCCCTCAGCAACACACAGGCCTGGGCCAAGGCCGGCCTGATGGTCCGCAACTCCGTTAAAGCCAACTCGCGCAACGTCTTCGCCCTGGTCACCCCCGGCGCTAACGGCTATCACCTTCAATCCCGCGCCTCCACCGGCGGCACGACCACCATGTCGGCCGGGACTCACGCCGTCGCCTATCCAAATAGCTGGATCCGCCTCAAGCGCGTCGGCAACCTCTTCACCGCCTACTACAGCACCAACGGCACGAGCTGGACACAATACTCCTCGACCACGGTCGTCCTCAACTCGACCGTCTACGTTGGCCTGGCCCTCAGCAGCGGCAACCCCGCACTCACCACCGGCGCTAAGTTCCGCGGGCTGAGCCTGAGTTGAATTGGGTCCATCACGATGGTTTGAGTTGCGTTGCTGAAATTCTCCATGCAACCAATGGAACCGGTGCGGGTTCGCCAGGTTCCTTGTAAGGCGGGAGAGAGAGCAAGGCGCGCGGACATTAGGGGCGGCACCGCGATGGGGATTTCATCCGTGGAGCCTTCTCGCTTCAGAACACAACCATTCCATGGGAACGTCACATCCGCGTGAACGTGTACGTAAGTATGGAGGCCGCGTGTACAATCCCCGACCCTCGTCAATGAGTTGGCGTATCAACTCCGCGGATGAGATAAAGACATAGAACGGCTCGGATCATGCCCGGGAAGATGCAGAGACATGCGGAATGACTATGACATTGTCGTGATCGGTGGCGGGCACGCCGGGGCGGAATCAGCCTGGGCCGCCTCGAGCCTGGGGGCTTCGACACTGCTGGTCTCGCTGGACCCGATGCGCATTGGCCAGATGTCGTGCAATCCGGCCATCGGCGGACTGGCGAAGGGGCAGATGGTGCGCGAGGTCGATGCGCTGGGCGGGCTGATGGGCCTGGCCATTGATGCCACCGGCATTCAGTTCCGCATGCTCAACCGCAGCAAGGGCCCGGCCGTGTGGGGGCCGCGGGCGCAGGCCGACAAGTACAAGTATGCGGCCGAGGTGCAGCGGCTGCTGGGGACGTGCGGGGGGTTGGATGTGGTGGCGGGGGAGGTGGTGGAGATTTTGGTGGAGGAGGGTTCAGGGTTCAGGGTTCAGGGTTCAGGATTCAGGATTCAGGGTTCAGGGTTCAGGGTTCAGGGTTCAGGACATGAAGAGGAGAAGTTGGAAGTTAGAAGCGAGAAGCGAGAAGGTCAGCCGTCTGTTGTCCGTGGTCCGTTGTCAGTTGCAATGGACCACGGACAACGGACCACGGACCACGGACAACAATTAACCATGGACAATGGACGATTGACCGGCTCCCAATCCGCAATCCACAATCCGCAATCCGCAATACCCTCCGTCACTGGCGTTCTTCTCGCCAACGGCACCCGTCTCTCCTGCCGCGCTGTCATCGTCACCACCGGGACCTTTCTCCGCGCGCTCATGCACACCGGCGAGACCAAGACGGAGGGTGGCCGGGTGGGCGAGGCGACGGCCAGGGGATTGTCGCCTTGCCTGGCGAAGTTGGGCTTGGAACTGGGGCGACTCAAGACCGGCACGCCGCCGCGGCTGCATCGCGATTCGATCGATTTCGATCGCTTCGAAATCCAGGAAGGCGATCTGCCGGC
This sequence comes from Tepidisphaerales bacterium, assembly GCA_038244055.1. Lineage (GTDB taxonomy): Bacteria > Planctomycetota > Phycisphaerae > Tepidisphaerales > Tepidisphaeraceae > DASPKW01. The sequence continues at coordinate 55,072 of JBBRTW010000002.1, forward strand.
CATTCCGTTTTCGTATTTGAATGAATATCAGAAGTTAGAAGTTAGAAGCGAGAAGCGAGAAGGTCCGTTGTCCGTTGTCAGTGGTCCGTTGTCAGTTGCCGAAGGCGACGCATCCCCCACGACTAACAACGAACAACTGACAACGGACCACGGACCACGGACCACGGACAACCTATTGACCATTGACAATGGACAATGGACACCTTCACTGAAACAAGTCTGCTGCTACCTCGGCGCGACCAACCCCGCCATCCACGAGATTATCCGCGCCAATCTTCACCGCGCGCCGATGTATTCGGGGCAGATTCAATCGACCGGGCCGCGCTATTGTCCTTCGATTGAAGACAAGGTCGTGCGCTTCGCGGAGAAGACTTCGCATCATATTTTCCTCGAGCCCGAGGGGCTGGATACGCCGGAGATTTATGTCAACGGCATCAGCACCTCGCTCCCGGCCGATGTGCAGGAACAGATCATTCGCCTCGTGCCCGGTTTGGAGAAGGCGCGGATTCTCCGCTACGGCTATGCGGTGGAATACGACATGGTCTGGCCCAGGGAAATCCGCAGCACGCTGGAGACCAAGAAGATCTCCGGCCTGTTTCTGGCCGGGCAGATCAATGGAACGAGCGGGTATGAGGAGGCCGCGGCGCAGGGGCAACTCGCGGGGATCAATGCCGTCGCCTACGCCAAAACCGGTGTCGCCGATTTCGTGCTCGGCCGGGATGAGGCGTACATGGGCGTGCTGGTGGATGACCTGGTGACCAAGCCGCCCATCGAGCCGTATCGGATGTTCACCAGCCGGGCTGAGCATCGCCTGCACCTGCGCACCGATAACGCCGACCAGCGCCTGACCCCGCGCGGGCGGGCGATTGGTTTGGTGGATGAGGATCGCTGGGCGCGCTTCAATGCGCGGCAGTCGGCCATTGAATCGACGATGGAGTTTCTGCGGGCCCAGCGCATCGCGGGTGAATCGGCCGCCGACTGGCTCAAAAAGCCCGGCGCGGATTGGGCGGGTCTGGTCGAGGTCTTGCCGGCCGCGCGGTCGATCCACCCAGCCGTCGGCGCGCTGGCCGAGATCCGCGTCAAGTACGCCCCCTACATCGAGCGGCAGGCGCGGGCGATCGAGAAGTTCAGCAAGCTCGAAGAGAAGGCGATCCCGGCCTGGGTGGATTACGCCAAGGTGGTCGGCCTACGGAATGAGGCGCGGGTGAAACTGGCGCAGTTTGGGCCGAGAAGCCTGGGACAGGCGCTGCGGATCAGCGGGATCACCCCGGCCGATGTGACGCTGCTGGCGGTGCATCTGGAGCGGGGGAGGGTTTGAGAGGGGGGGAAAACTAAAAACGAAAAACTTAAAGCGGGGGAGCCGCGTTCGTATGGAACAAACCGGGACACCTGGGACAAGCCGGGACAGAGCGCCGGGAGCGCAGCGACCAGAGCGCCGTCCAGGATGGCACGGGGAGGTGGGACTGAAACATGAAGCCCTTCGACTTCGTTCAGGACAGGACATGAAACATGAGGATTGGCGGGAACGGCGCGGCGGGTGAGCGCGGGAGGGGTACAATGCGGCGGTGAGACGACTGGGACGGTATATCTTCAATGGGATTACGGCGCTGTCGCTGCTGCTGTGCGCGGCGACGGTCGTGCTTTGGGTGCGGAGCGATGGCACCTGGAACGGCGTGGAACGCATCGTGCCATACCATTGCGTTGAACTGGCCACCTATGATGGGGAATTGTGGAATTGCTGGATGGAGCGGCGATCGTACAGGGAGGCTTGGGAAGCAGGTTGGCGAACTCGCAGTATTCGCGACACTGACCAGACCTATATGCATTATGAACCGCACTGGTCGGGAGTCTACTACCCATATGAACACGAGGCCGCGTTCGCGCTGGGGATCAAGCGATTCGAGGGCCGCATCAAGTCGGGTCATTTCGTGATCTACACCGTCCCGCTCGCGTGCCCGGTCATTATCTTTGCGATCGCCCCGGCAGCATGGATCGGGCGGAAATTGATCGCCATCCGCCAAAAGCGCCGCCACCGCCCCGGCCTCTGCCCCATCTGCGGCTATGACCTCCGCGCCTCCCCCGAGCGCTGCCCCGAATGCGGCACGGCAAGAGTCACTCATAGCAAGTAGCCCTGCTCCTCATCCGATTCCTAATCCAAATCTTCATCCTGCTCTTACTCTTCCGCCGGTGGGGGTGAAGAGGAGAAAGATGAAGATCAAGATGAGGAGCGTGAATGGGAGCAAGATCGGGAGCGGGAATAAGAGCAGGATCGCTCCGCAATGCCGAAATCACCTTGGGTCAAACCGATGGCAGCAGAGAGACCGCGTACCTTTGGATGACCGGATCGACCGTGGCAAGTGTCAACCCGTGTTGAATCGCTTGAGCGATCAGAATCCGATCAAATGGATCGCGGTGGATCGGCGGGAGCGCAGCCAGATGAATCATCGCGGACTCATCGATCGGCAGGCTGGCAAACCGGTGCGCCTCGCGCTGGCGCGGGAGGTACTCGGCCGGCCCTGCGGGTAGCGGCAGTTTCCCGAGCGCGTGCTTGATGACCGCTTCCCATACCGAGGCTGTGCTTAACATCACTTCGTTCGATGGATCGATCAGCGCAGCCCGAAAGGCCACAGGCAGCTTCGCGTCGCCGGTGATGTGCCAGAGGAAAACGTGCGTGTCGATAAGGATTCTCATTGCCCCTCGAAATCGTTCAGCAGTTCCTCCGGCAACGGCGCATCAAAATCATCTGGCACCGTGAATTCTCCCGCCGCCAGGCCCCATGGACGCGGGCCGGCGGGCGTTGCGGCCAGCGGCTTAACTTCCGCCACGGCGCGCTGGCCATCGAGGAGGAGAATCTCCTCGCCCGCCGCGACCCGGTGGAGAAAATCCGCCGGGTTGCGCTGGATGTCTTGTACGCTGATCGTGCTCATTGGTTGCATTCTACCCGGCAAGAGGCGGGAAATCGAAGAGCGATTGGGCGCCAATCCATCTTCGATCTTCCGTTCGCAGGGAGGCATGAGTTTATCGCATCGACTGCCGCCGGCATGAATGAACTCGCTTCGGCCAATGCACGGTTCAACCCAACACCCCTTCCGCCGGCGGGACTCGAAGAGGAGTAAGATGAAGATCAAGATGAGGAGTGTGAATGGGAGTAAGATCGGGAGCGGGAATAAGAGCAGGATCGCTCCGCAACGCTGAAACCATCTGCTCTGATCATGTGGTCAGTCAGAGGCTCGGTACGGCCATCTGTCGCCCTTCCAGGGCTTGGCGTCAAAATGCGATGTTGTCTGGCTGGCGCCCGAGACCCAGTGCTTACGCACTGGGCTACTTTTTGTCGTCGCTCCGCGACTGAAAAAGAGGCGATTTTCATCCGTCGCCGGTGATGGGCCAGAGGAAAACGTGCGTGTCGTCCACCAGCGCTCCGCACTTCCGTGAGAATGACCCACCCACCCCGGCCGATGCCGCGTTGGCAATGGCCGATACCGCGTTCGCACCTGCGGATGCTCCGTTCGCACCTGCGGATGCCGCGTTCGCACCTGCGGATGCTCCGTTCGCACCTGCGGATGCCGCGTTCGCACCTGCGAATGCCACGTTCGCACCTGCGGATGCCACGTTCGCACCTGCGGATGCCGCGTTCGCACCTGCGGATGACTTATCGGCGGGGGGATAGGAGCGGCCGCGGGTCTCATGGAGGATCGGCGCGGTGCCGATAATTCTGCCACAGGGACGGCCGCATCGACTGGGCAGGGTCTTTTGATCTCCCCGGACGCCTGATTCCGGCTAGCCTACCCCGCCGCATCTCCGGCGAGGGGCAAAGCATCCAGCGCGGATTGCCCCAGCCCGCCAACACCGCCCCATCACACGCCCCGTATCCGGAATCATCCCAACCCGCCTTTGATTCCCTCAGCTTACTGGCCGGATCGGATAGACTACCCCACGTCGGTGGGATTGAATGCGGGATTTTATTGGCGGGATGTTTATGACAACGCAATGTTCGGGTGTGCCGGTGGTGGTCGAAGCGCTGGAGCGGCGCGGGTATCTGAGTGGCGCGACGCAGTTGGTGCATACGATTGATGTGCTGCCGCAGGGAGCGCGCGATGATATCGCGGCAACATCGGTCGGGACCAAAGCGATTTTCGCAGGGGGCAGCGTCGAATCAGGCTTCGTCAGCTCCGTCGACATTTATGATAATGCAACGGGCCATTGGTCGGCCGCAACGCTTTCTCTGGCCCGATCAAAAATCGCCGCCGCCAGTGTGGGAACAAAGGCGATCTTTGCCGGGGGTAGGGGTCTGGGACTCGATGAGGCCAGTGCTGTTGATATCTACGATGATGCGACAGGTGTGTGGTCCACGGCCATTCTCTCGCAAGCGAGAGATGTACCAGTCGCCACCACGGCGGGATCCAAGGTACTCATCGCGAATGCGTGGCCGGTCAGCAAGAGCGTCGATATCTACGATGATTCCACTGGACAATGGTCCACGGCGATCTTTCGCCGCAACTTCAGTTGCTCAGCCGCCACTTCGGTGGGCAACCTTGCCTTCTTTGCTGGAGGCGACAACGCCGATGGTACCAGCGGGAATCTGGTCTATATATACAATGCCACCACGAACCATTGGTCAACGACGACGCTTCCCGAGGCGGCGAACTTTCGAACAGCAACAACTGTTGGAACGAAGGCCATCTTCGGCGGAGGAACCGATACAAGCTCAACCGGTATCAATATCGACACTGTGGACATCTTCGACACTCAAACCGGCCGATGGACGACCGCCAAGCTATCGCTAGCACGAACTGTCCCAGCGGTGGCGCTGGGGAGCAAGGCTATCTTTGCTGGTGGATTGTACAGTTCGAAGGATGCCAACCTTGCGAGTGCGGTGGTTGACATCTATGACGCGGATATCGGTCAATGGTCTACGACGACCCTGTCGGAGCCGCGTGCCGCGTTGGCCGGAACCATCGTCGGGAACAAAGCGATGTTTGCCGGCGGGGTTGAATTGGCCGACAATAGCGTGCTGGTCGTGCGCGACCGCGTGGACATTTTCACCCTCAACTCCCTCACCCCCACCGCCCAACTCCTCCCCATCTCCACCCGCAAACAATCCCGCCAATCCTACACCTTCACCATCCGCTACCATGGCTACTACAAACCAAACGCCGATACGCTGGACAACAACGACATCATTGTGACCGGCCCCAACGGCTTCGAAGCCCACGCCGATCTCATCTCCCAATCCCGCGGCAAGCGCGGCAGCACGCGCACGGCGATCTACGCGATCCACGGCCCCGGCCGCCGCTGGGATGCGGGGGACAACGGTGTCTACACAATCCATGTGCAGGACCGCCAGGTGCTCGATAGCGCTGGTGATGCGGTCATCGGCCGCCCATTGGGATCGTTCACCGTCGCCATTCCCGCACCGCCCGCACCGGCCACACCGCCCACTACGGCCGCTCAACTCGCTCCCAGAATTCCGGCCATCTTCCAGACCCGCCGCGAGATCGATGCGCTGCTGCGGGACTGAGCCGGAGCGCTTGGCCCGAACGATCATTCCCCAGCCACCGCAGCGCTCAACAGCCGCTCCGAGGCGGCATCAACCCGCAGGCGTACCATCGCGGGCTATCGCGCCCATTCCTTGCCCCCCTTGGCCGCGCCGCATAATGCCGCGGCCCGCGCCTGGGGCTCTTTTCGCACCCGCGCCCAGGCGATCGCGCCGGGGACATCCCCGCAGGCCACTTGGGCGGCCGCGATCCACTGGCATGATGCCGCGGGGTCAGGCGAATCAACCCGCTTGGCGGCCGCTGCTTTGGCGGCATCGAGAGACTGGCTGATGATGCGCTCCCGTTCGCCCATCGCCCCGCATCCGGTTAAACTCATCCCATGCTCGAACTGACCCCCGACGAAGCCCGCGTGATTGGCGTGCTGATTGAAAAGGACTTGACCACGCCGGATGCGTACCCGTTGACGCTCAATGCAGTCGTCAATGGCGCGAATCAGAGGAACAACCGCGATCCGGTGACGTCCATGACCGATGATGCAGCGCGGTCGGCGCTGGTGGGCCTGCGCGGCAAGGGGCTGGTGATTCAGTTGGATGGACATGGTCAGCGGACGAGCAAATTCAAGCACGATTTCATGAATAAGCTGGGCGTAACCAAGTCAGAGATGGTGGTGCTGGCGGAGCTGATGCTGCGCGGGCCGCAGACGCAGGGGGAATTGCGCGGGCGGGCCTCGCGGATGTATCCACTGGAATCGCTCGATATGGTGCGGAATGTGTTGCAGCAGTTGATTGGCCGGCCCGAGCCGATGGCGGCCCAGGTCGCGCCATCTCCCGGATCGCGCGCCGAGCGGTATGTGCAGTTGTTGTGCCCGGATCTGCATGAACTGAGCATGGAGCCGGTAGCGCCAGGCGCCGGTGGTGCGGCGGCATCGGGCGGGGCGGGCGCGGGCGGCGCGGCGGGAATGGCCGGCGCATTCGGCCAGCCGACCATGGGCCAGCGCATGGCGGTGCTGGAATCGGAAGTTTCGATACTTCGCGAAGCGCTGCGAAAGCTGGCGGCCCAGATCGGGGCGGATGATCCCTTGCCGCAGGCTTCAGCGGCGGATATTGCGAATCAAGACAGAACCGCGATGGAATCTTCCCTTCCCGCATCCAACCCCTCCGATCACACGTGAAAATCGCACTTGCCATTCTCCATGCCGACCCCGCGCGGGGCGGGGCCGAGCGCTACACGATCGACCTGGCCCACGGCCTGGCGCGGCGCGGGCATGAGGTCGCGGTGGTGGCCTCCTCATTCGGCGCGCGCCCGGCCGGGGTGGAATGCATCGAGCTCCCGCCGCGCCGGCGCACGCGCACCGGGAAGTACAATCAGTTCCTGGCCGATCTGCTGGCGCACCGGGAGAAGGCGGGCTACGATCTGTGGCATGCGATGCTGCCGGTGACGCGCTGCGATGTTTACCATCCGCACGCGGGCGTTGCCGTCGAGGCGATCCGCTCGGGACATATGAAACATGCCAGCCCGATGCGGCGGATGCTGGCGGCGGTTTTCAATCGCTTCAACCCGAGGCGGTTGCGCTTCGCGGCCGTCGAGCGGCAGCTTCTCTCCGAGCGGCCGCGCCCCATCACGATTTGCCTGTCCGATTATGTCGCCGCGACCGTTCGGCAGCATTACGACCTGCCGGCCGGGGATCTGGCGACGCTCTTCAACTCGGTGGACCTCGAGAAATACGACCCCGCCGCGCGCCCCGGCGAAAGGCGCGAAATCCGCCGGCGATACGATATTACGGATAGCGATACCGTTGCACTGATCGTTGCGCAGGACTTCGCGCGCAAGGGGCTGGCGGAGGCGATCGGCGCGGTGGCCGGCCTCGCTGAAGGCGAGCGCCCGCTGCTGCTGGTGGTGGGCAAAGACAGCCAGGTGCAGTATCGCCGGCTGACCGTGCGGCTGGGAATTGAGAAGCGGGTCGTGTTCGCGGGTTCGACGACGGATGTGTACCCCTATTACGCGGCGGCCGATTATTTCCTCCTGCCCACGCGCCACGATCCATGCAGCCTGGTGGTTCTGGAGGCGCTGGCGATGGGCCTGCCGGTGATCAGCACGCGTCAGAACGGCGCCTGCGAGATCATCACGCCGGGGCAGCATGGATTCGTGCTCGACTCGGCCGACGATGTGAGCGGACTGGCGACGGCCATGAAAAGCCTGGCCGAGCCATCGCTGCGGGAGCTGATGTCGAATGCCTGCCTGGCGCTGCGGCCGAGGCTGTCGTATGAGGCGCATCTGGATACGCTGGAGGGGATTTATGCGCGGGCGGTGAGGAAATGAAATGGGGGCGGTGAAATGGCGGCAGTGGAGATTCGATCCGCGCGGCATGCCCAGACGGGCCGACTGCGCCGCGCTGCGAAATTAATTCCACCTACGGCTCCTCAGGGCATGGCACCCAACGCAATTCGAGCCGCCGCCGTTTCTTCATCACTGATCATTCATCATTCATCGTAATTGTTTACCGCCTCTCCCGCACCTTTTCCATCGGGCGGCGTAGATACTCCTGGCATGGAGGCCGATCCCACCCA
>JBBRTW010000003.1:0-50828 GCA_038244055.1 Tepidisphaerales bacterium
CTCGGCACAACCAGCATGGGCGGGACGCGCATGTCACGGGAGAGGATGTTGGTGACACGGGCGTCTCGCCCGTGCTGGGACCGTCGGAAGTTAAAGAGACTGTTGATTCTTGGCACAACCAGCATGGGCGGGACGCGCATGTCACGGGAGGCGTCATTGGTGACACGGGCGTCCCGCCCGTGCTGGGACCGTCGGAAGTTAAAGAGACTGTTGATTCTCGGCACAACCAGCATGGGCGGGACGCCCATGTCACGGGAGGCGTCCTTGGTGACACGGGCGTCTCGCCCGTGCTAAATGCGCCGCCGGCAAAGAGAACTTCTGATTCATCAAGCGGCCAGCATGGGCGGGACGCCCATGTCACGGGGTGGCAGGGGCAGCTTCGATTTTATCCGGCGCGGTATGCGAAGACGTTTCAGACGTGGCATGAGAATATTCGCGATTGGTGCATTTCGAGGCAGTTGTGGTGGGGGCATCGGATACCGGTGTGGAGAATTGCATTCTCACCCAGTTTTTGGTCGCCATCGGGCTCCAATAACGTTAATGTTTTGATTCAAGAATCGACCCAACATCAGAAGGATTCCGTCAACGCATTCGTGGACTTTGCAGTCAGCAAAGGCTTCAATCGCGATGAAATCGCTACGAAGTCCTGCCGCGATTCAGTGGGTGGCTTCGAAGGCTATTTCATTTGTGGACGAGACGCCGATTTTGACAAGTTCCTTTCGTCGGCGTTCCCTGGAAATAGGGAGTTCACGATTGGTGGCAAGACGTATCAAGTTGTTCATCTTGAGCGCGACCCCGACGTCCTCGACACCTGGTTCTCCTCCGGCCTCTGGCCGCTCTCCACGCTCGACTGGCCCAACGACTCAGCACTCAGCACCCAGCACTCAGCACTGAACATCTGGAATCCAACCAGCGTCCTCTGCACCGCCCGCGAGATCATCACGCTCTGGGTTTCGCGGATGGTAATGTTCAATCTTTACTTCACGGACCCGGCCGTCGATCCGCGCTCCAAAGGCCAGCGTCTTCCGTTCAAGGACGTCTTCATTCATGCCATGATCCAGGATGGCCACGGGCAGAAGATGAGCAAATCGCTCGGCAATGGCGTGGATCCGATGGACATCATCGGATCGCACGGCACCGATGCGATGCGCTTCACGCTGGCGCACATGGCGACCAACACGCAGGATGTGCGGATGCCGGTGGACCTGGTGGACCCGCACAGCGGCGAGGCCTTTACGCCGAAATATGTGACCGACTCGGCCGGGTATACCGTGGCAGCGCCGATCCAGGAGAGCCCGAAGGATCCGAAAAAGAAGATGGTGTCGAGTTACGGCTACGCCACTGGGAAAGCAACGCCGACGGCCGAGATGCCGGTGGCGAAGAATACATCCGCCAAATTCGATCTGGGCCGGAATTTCTGCAACAAGCTGTGGAATGCGTCGAGGTTTGTGATGGGGAGTTTGGAAGAGAAGTTAGAAGTTGGAAGCGAGAAGCGAGAAGAGGGTTCAGGGTTCAGGGTTCAGGGTTCAGTGAAGACGGAGAACCCAAATGAACCGCGACCGGCAATTCCTGAACCCCGAACCCTGAACCCTGAACCCTTTTCCGTTGACGAATCCAAATGGTCCCTCCCCGACCGCTGGATCGTCTCGCGGTTCAATCGGACGGTCGAGGAAGTCAATGCCGCGCTGAACGATTACCGTTTCGACAACTACGCCCGCACGGTGTATGACTTTTTCTGGCGGGATTTCTGCGACTGGTATGTGGAGGCGGTCAAGCCGGCCATGAAGGATCCAAATCGATCCGGGCAGACGGCCGCGATCCTGGCGGCGCTGCTGGATGGCACCCTGCGCATCCTGCACCCGGTCATTCCCTTCGTCACGGAAGTCATCTGGCAGAAACTCAACGAAACCCGCCTATCGCGCGGCCTGCCGGGGAGAATTGAATTCGCCGACTCGCAACTCGCAACTCGCAACTCGCAACTCTCGGGCAACTCAGCACTCCTGATCAAAGCCGCCTGGCCCACGGTCGGCTCATTCTCCGAAGCCGCCGAGTTCATATTCCCCAAGCTCCAGGAGATCATCGGCGCGATTCGCAATGTGCGGAATCAATACAACGTATCTCCGCGGCAGTCGGTGATCGTGTCGATCGCCGCCCCGGCCGAGCCCGCGCGGCAGATTACGGAGAACCGGGAAATGATCGAGCTGATGGCGATCTGCACGATCAAGGAGATCGGCGCGGCGATCGCCCCGCCGGCCAATTCCATCCGGGCCAGCGCGGCGGGTGTGGAGGTGTTCGTGGAAGGCCTGGTGGACCCCGCCGCCGATCAGCAGCGCATTACCAAGCTGCGCGATGAACTGACGAAGAAGATCGCCGCCATGAAAGGCCGGCTGGCCAATGTCGCCTATACCAGTAAAGCGCCGCCCCATCTGGTGAAGCAGACACAGGATCAACTCGCCGAGGCTGAGGCGGAACTGGCGAAACTGGGATGAAGCAGGTCGAACCCGAATAGTTCAGATGAACCACGAAAAACACGAAGGCACGATGAAGACTGGAGAAGAGTAGAAATGTGTTTTGCGCAACGTGCAATTCACCGTTCACCGACTTTTTGACTGTAAGTCCTTTGGCTCATTTCTCTTCGTGCATTTCGTGTTTTTCATGGTGAATAAACTGGGCGAAAGGTGAAGGCGCGCGGCGGAGGCCCGGCCCGATCACCCCGTCCATGCAAAAAATCCACGCGCATCGCGCGTGGATTCTTCATTGATTCGTTCGAGTCGAAATCAGACGTTGATCGCCGTGATCTTCACCGCGGTGTACTTCTGCCGGTGGCCCGTCTTGTTGTAATATCCCTTACGGCGCTTGTGCTTGACCGAGAAGACCTTGGGGCCTTTAACGGCGCGGATGATATCCGCCGTCACGGTCGCGCCTTCCACGTTGGGAGCGCCGATTTTGGGGTCCCCCTCGCCGCCGACCAGGAGCACCTTGTCGAAGGTGACGGTCTTCTCTCCATCGACGAACTTCCGGTCGATTTTGAGGGTGTCGCCCGTGGTTACTTTGAACTGCGTTCCGCTGTCTTCGATGATCGCGTACATGGTCGCCAAACTCCGTTGTCTGCATTGAAAATAGAGGGGGAGGATTGTGGCGAAAAGCCGGGTGAAGTCAAGGGGCGCAAAGCGTGGCCATGTGGCATTTGGTACAACTCGTCCGCCCTCCGGCCGGCGAGGAAGGGGCGGGAGCCGGGGTCCAGGGATTGAAATCCCTGGCAACGACCGTGCGCCCTCCGGGCGAAGATCAAAGAAAGTATTCGATTTTGTCCAACAGGATGCCACGGCACATTCGCCCGACTCTTGCATCAAAGCTGTTTTGGGTTACAAAACGACGCTGCCCATCTCGATTTGGGCGCTGCTGGACGCGCTTGGCAAGCCAAGCGGCTAAAAGGTGCGTCGGATCCCCACGGACGGGGCTGGATTGTGAATGAAGTTCAACCTGTTGGACAAAATCGAGTCGATCAGCGACGAGCGCCTCGTCGGGGTCAAGTACGTCTCGCTGGCCGAGGAATACCTGGCCGACCACTTCCCGACCTTCCCGGTGCTGCCGGGGGTGATGATGCTGGAGGCGCTGACCCAGGCGGCCGCGTGGGTCATGCACCGGCGCAGCGGCTTCGCCAGGTCGTTTGCGGTGCTGAAAGAGGCTCGGAACGTCAAATACGGCAATTTTGTGGCACCGGGCAACTCGCTGCGGGTTGAAGTGGATTTTATGAAGCAAACCGAGGCCGGCGCGACATTTAAGGCGGCCGGGACCGTCAACGGAACCTCGGCCGTGGCGGCGCGGATCGAAATCGCCTATTTTAACCTCGGCGACAAGCAGCCCGCGCTGGCGGAGCTCGATGCCCGCCTGATCGAACATCACCGCCGTCGCTGGGCACTGATCGCCCCCCGCGAGAGCCGGGTTTCCCTGGCCGCCGGCGCGTAAGTGCAGGACAGAACAACTACAAGGAACACCGATGACTCGCGACGAGATTTACACGAAGGTTCAAGGCGTCCTGGTGGATGCGCTGGGCGTGGATGATGATGCAGTGACCCCCACCGCCACGCTCAAGGACGACCTGGGCGCGGAATCGATCGATTACCTCGATATCGTCTTCCGCCTCGAGAAAGCCTTCACCATCAAGATCCCCCGCGGCGAGCTCTTCCCCGAAGACCTCGAATCCGTCCGCAACGACCCCAAGTACGTCGCCAATGGCGTGGTCACCACCGAAGGCCTGGCCGAGTTCAAACGGCGCATGCCCTACACCGATTTCACCGAATTCGAAAAAGATCCGCAGGTCGAGAAGGCTTCATCGCTCCTGACGGTGGATACGATCGTGAATTATATTCAGGCCAAATTGGGACAGTAGGCGGAAGGCAGTAGGGGGTAGGCAGAGAATGCCGTGCATCCGCCCTTTTCTGCCTTCTGCATACCGCATACTGCCTACTACTTATGCGTTGGATCTGGATCGACAAATTCACCGAGTTCACCTCGCGCACCTCGGCCACGACGGTTAAGAACGTCACGTTGGCGGAGGAGCATCTGCACGATCTCTATCCCGATTTTCCGGTCGTGCCGCATTCGCTGCTGGTTGAAGGTTTCGCGCAGACGGCCGGGATTCTGGTGGGCGAGGCGCGGAACTTCGCCGAGAAGGTGATCCTGGCGAAGATCAGCAAGGCGACCTTCCATCGCCTGGTGCGCCCCGGCGACACGATCGAGTTCCGGGCGAAAATCGACCAGCTTTCCGAGCAGGGCGCATCCACGTCCGGCACGGTCATGTGCGGCGATGACCTCGTGGCCGACATCGAGATGATGTTCAGTCACATCGATCAAAATATGGCGGGGCTGGAGTTTCCGGAGCACAATTTCGTGTTCACGGAGCAGTTTACGGAGCTTCTAAAGGGCTATCGCGCGGCGGGGGCTGTGACGATCTGAGTCATCGCCAAACGAACCAAATGTGACGTGCTGAGCTTGCGAAGCATCCAGCCAATGCGTCAAGGGCAATTCGGCAAAGCGAACGGGCCGCTACGTTCGACGCTGGATTCTTCGCAAGCTCAGAATGACGGTTAGGCGCAGTTGTCGGCCGTTGTGAAACTCACCTCCACGTCAACACCCTAAAAATCCCCTCGCGCCGGCGAATCCGATCCGGCAGCGCGATCAGTTTATCCCTAAAGATGCTCAGGATGATCCCCGCGCCGAAGATCAGCGCGCCGCCGATCGTGAGGTAGACGCCCACCTTGAGCTGCGCGGCCATTCCGATCGACACGATCAGGATCAGCAGGTGCGTCGCCAGCATTGTGCCGCCCGTCAGCGTCGTCGCGCGAATCTGGCAGAGCACGCCGCTAACGAACAGCAGAATCCCGGCCGTCACGATGATCAGTTCATCGGGCAGCGAAACGCCCATTGTCGCCCGGTGAACCAGCACCGCGGCCACGGTCGCCATGCCCACGAGAAGGCTGCCGCCGACAATGCAGAAGCTCACCAGATCGCTGTGCGCGTTCTGCTCGCGATACCAGCCCCAATGGCCGATCACCAGCAGGATGACACCTACTCCGATGGTAAAGAGTTCCAGGCTCCGCCACGGGTTGAGGTGGAGCGACATCTGCAGGGTCAGCATCGCCAGGCCGGCCTCGCAGATCGCGGCGATCAGATACCAGTGCCGCCACTGCGGATGGCGGATCAGCCGGGCGGCCACCAGGCACATCCCCGCCAGCGCGAACATCATCCACACCAGCGAACCTTCCGCGCCGGTCCGCGCCAGGCGGGTCACGGTGAGCAGCGTTCCCGCGGCGCAGGCGATCGCCAGAAGCGCGTTGCCCGAGTCGAATGCGGGCTTGGCCAGCCACATGCTCCCCGGCCGGTCCGGGCTGGCCCGCCGATGGGCGAAGAGCAAAACCAGACCCAGCGCTCCGTAAATCAAGGTGTAAATCTGCGGCGCAACATGCCAGTAATTGAGCAGTTGCCACATCGCCGCGCAAACGCTGGCGCTGGCCAGGTAGATCGGAAGCGCAGTGCGGTTGAATCGGGCGGACAGGATGAAATAGGCCGCCGCCTCCGCGAAAAACAGCGCCAGCAGAAGATTCAACGGATGGCCGACAATGGGCTCGACCACCCGCGGCGTGATGTGCAGCGCTGACAGAACGATCGAAACCAGCATGACGATCGCGGCAGTCTGCGCCACGGCCGACAGCGCCGCGCGAACGTTCGGGTCGCTCCACATGCGGCTCGCCAGGAGATAGCAGATCGGAATCAGCATCAGCAGCGGCGCTTGCACGGACCAGTCGCCCACACCCCACAGGCTCAGCAAACCCGCCACGCCCACCAGCAGGGCCGCCGCGCTGGCGAAGAGATAGTGCCGCACCAGGTCCGGCCGATCCGTCCGCCGCAGCCACGCCGCCGCCCGGCAGCAGACGGCGTTGATCAGCGTCGCCACGACGAAGGCAAAATCCATCGTGAATGGCCAGATGTGGTTCAGCGCCAGTTCCGTCGCCCGCGCATAAAGCCACACGCCCAGCACCACCGGCACCAGCGCCAGCCACAGGGCCAGCGGCGCGAGCGGCCGGGCCGCGGCCGAAACCGGCGACGTCCGCCACGAGAGCACCGCCTGGGCGATATTGATGGTCAGCCCCGTCACCGCCAGCACGATCATCGCCATGATCGTGGCGTGATGCAGGTTCATTAGCCGCAGCGCGATGATCTGCGCCCATAGCAGCGTAAACGCGGCCGGGTAGATGTAGGCCCCCTTCTTGCGAACCACCAGATCGCTGTAAAGATATGCATACGCCGCCGCCAGCACGAGAATCAGCGAGCTGACGCTCAGCGCGCCGGCGACCGAAATCGGCGGGGCCATCATGTGCCACTTCGACATCACCGGAATCCAGATCCAATCGGCGATCTGCCCCATCAGCAGGATCACCAGGCCCAGCCCCATGATCACCTGACCCGAGAAGAAAAACGCCAGCCCGAATTTGCCGCGCGAGAAGGGCCCATCCCCGGCCTTGAACCCGCGCTCGACATGAATCGTGATCAGCCCCAGCCCGATCAGGAAGATCGTCGGCCCAGAGATGGATGCCAGCGCGTGCATCTCGGCCATCAACAGCAGGCCGGTCATCGTCACGCCCCCCATCAGCACATAGACGAACAGCGCATCCTTGAGCACGATGGCCGAAACCGCATACAGCGCGCAGCACGCCAGCGCCGCGATCCACAACTGACCGCCCACCACCATCAAATCGTTCGCCTGGTAGAACCAGAGATTCAGCGGCATGAGCAGGCAAGCCAGCAGCGTGATCGCCCGGCCGGCCACCTGGAAGCGCGTCTTCTTGATCAGCAGCCACCCGCACGCCATGAGCGCCAGATTGCCACCGCCCATCGCCGTCGCGATCGCCACCGGGCTTTCGAAAATCCGCAAGCTGGCAAGCCAGATCACCACGCCCACCACCAGCAGCACTCCGCCCGAAGCCAGCAGCCATTGAATGCTCTTGGGGTCCAGAAGAATCTCGCCTACGGTTCGCCGCGGCGGCGCTGGCGGACGCCCTGGAATCGGCGGCGGGCCATAGGAGAATCGCTGCGGAATCGGCGGAGGAATCGCCGGCGCGCCGGCTGGCAGCGGCGGCATGGACGCCGGAGCGCCACGGCCATCGCCCCCACCGGCGTCGCCCGCGCCGGCCGCCGGTGCATCGGCGCTCGGCCCGCGCTCCTTGAGTCGTCGCAGTTGATCCAGCCGCGTTGATGCCAGGTCCGCCGAATTGAGCCGCCCGCGCTGGAGTTCGGCATGGGTTGCCCGAAGCTGCCCCAGCGCAGTGGCCACACAGGCGTGAACTTCGCTGAGCGAAAGCAGCCCTTCGCGCTCCAGGCGCGGCATTTGGGCATTAGCGAACTGCAGTTGCCGCGCTGCCAGCGTGGTCAGATTGTTCGCCGGGATGCCGCATCCGGCGCAGAATTGGTAAGAAGTATCGATCGTTGTTCCGCACGCCACGCACACCTCGGCCGGCGGCAGCCCCATCGCCGGCCCGCCGAACCCCGCCGCATCCGGAGTCCCGGCCGCTCGTTGCAGACGATCGAAATAGTCGTTGAGTCCCGGAATGCGCCGCGACTCGATAACGCCGACTTCAGCCCAGCGCACGAAACACTTTTTGGC
Source organism: Tepidisphaerales bacterium (assembly GCA_038244055.1). Lineage (GTDB taxonomy): Bacteria > Planctomycetota > Phycisphaerae > Tepidisphaerales > Tepidisphaeraceae > DASPKW01. The sequence goes on from JBBRTW010000003.1 coordinate 8,165, forward strand.
GAAATCGCAGGCCGCCGCCAGTTCCTCCGGATTGGCCGCCCCGGCGCAGCGTGGGCAGGAGACTTGCCCCAGCGCAAGCGCTTGGCCGCAAAACTCGCAAACTGACCTCTCGGTTCCCTGTTCCATTGGATGAGCTCACTTTCGGTTTTCGGGGCGCTGTGGATTCATCCCAGCGCCAACCCCATCTAAGATAGCATTCACTAACATCATAGTCAACGGATGAGTTTAACGCGCAACCGTCGAAAAAGGCCCGGAACCGCGATTTTCGCATTGCCCTGTAAGGGTCCCCATCCGTACTGATTCCGAACACTCAGCCTCAGCTTGCTTATGATTTGGCCCGCGTGTAGCGTTCGACCCGTGAGTTCTTCCATCCGACGAGTTGTAATTACGGGTATCGGTGTCGTCTCCCCCTTGGGCATCAGCGCCAAAACCCATTGGGAGGCCCTGATCGCCGGCAAATCGGGCGTCCGCCGCATCGCAGCCTTCGATCCCTCCGGGTTCCCCAGCCAGATCGCCGGCGAAGCCCCGGCATACAAGATCAACGATTTCGTGCCCAAACACTACCGCAAGGCCACCAAGGTAATGGCCCGCGACATCGAGCTGGCCGTCATCGCCGCCGATGATGCCTTCAAGGATTCCGGCCTCAAATCCCGGGCCTACACCGAAACCCCCGATTTCGATGGCCTGCGCTTCGGCTGCAATATCGGCGCTGGGCTGATCTCCTGCGATCTCAACGAACTCTCCAGCGCCCTGACGACCGCCCGGGATGAAGCACAGCCCAACCATCTGGATTTGAAAAAATGGGGCCGCGATGGGATGACCCAGCTCACGCCCCTCTGGCTCCTCAAATATCTCCCCAACATGCTGGCCTGCCATGTGACGATCGTCCATGAGCTCAAAGGTCCGAGCAACACCATTACCTGCGCCGATGCCTCCAGCCACCTCGCAATTGGTGAAGCCTTCCGCACCATCCAGCGCGGCAAGGCCGACATGGCCATCTGCGGCGGGGCGGAATCCAAGGTCAACCCGATGGGCCTGATCCGCCAGTGCCTGGTCAAGCGCCTGACCGAGCAGATGGACTCTCCCGAAACTGCCGTCCGTCCCTTCGATAGCAATGCCTCCGGCACCTGCGTTAGCGAAGGCGGCGGCCTGCTCATCCTCGAAGAATACGAGCGCGCCAAAGCCCGCGGCGCAAAAATCTACGCCGAACTGGTCGGCTTCGCCGCCTCCCAGGACACCTACAAGATCATCGAGCCCAGCCCCACCGGCCACTCCTATTCCCGGGCGATCATCAAGGCCCTGGCCGATGCCAACCTCCCCCCGGCCGCCGTCAATCTGATCATCCCCAATGGCCTGGGCATCGCCAAACACGATGCGGCCGAGCTCGCGGGGTTGACGCTCGCCTTCGGCAACGGCCTGTCGCGCATTCCCATGGCCCCCCTCAAGGGCCAGCTCGGCAGCCTGGCCGCCGGCTCGGGCGTCGATGCCGCCAGCGCGGTGCTATCGATCGCAAACGGCATCGTGCCCCCGGCCGTGAACACGAAGAAGACGGCGATGGAGTTGAATGTATCGGCCGAGGCTCGGCAGATGAAGGTCGATGTTGCCGTGAGCAGTGTTTATTCACTCGGAGGACAGAACGCGGCGCTGGTGTTCAAGCGTGTTTAAGGAGCATGCCATGTTCGACTTCTGGTTCGAGCTTCCAACAGTGCTGCGAATTGTCATGGGCCTGGTGATGATCGGCATCGCCGCCCTGATTTATTTTCTGACCGGCGGAACCCGAATCGCCTTCGGACTGGGAATCACCGGATTCATTTGGGTGCTCGCAAGCGGCGCGGGCAGTAACAAAGACGGCTACAACTTTTGAATTGATCGAGTTAGTGAAACTATGAACCGAGTCGTCATCACAGGCATGGGCTGGATCACCCCGATGGGCCACGACATCGAGGGCGTGTGGAAGCGTTTGCTGGCCTCAGAGACCGGCATCGCCCCCACATCCCTCTTCGATGCCACCACCTTTCCCACCACGTTCTCCGCTGAGGTCAAGGGCTTTCGCCTGGCCGACCACGTCCCCGACATCGGCCCGCATAAGGATTCCGGCCGCAACACCCAGTTCGCCCTCGCCGCCTGCCTGCAGGCATGGAAACAAGCCGGCCTCCCCGACCTCAACTCAGCACTCAGCACTCAGCACTCAGCACTCGACCTGGATCGCGTCGGCATCTACCTCGGCTCCGGCGAAGGCTCCCTCGATTTCGAGGCCTATACCGGCGCGGCCCTGGCCAGTTGGAGCGCCGATTCCACACAGACCGATTCCGTCAAATGGGCCCAGGTCGCGCTCGAGCGCATGCGCGCGGTCAATGAGCTCGAGCAGGAGCCCAACATGCCCCTGTCTCACCTCGCCCTGCTCACCGGCGCCCGCGGGCCGGCCCTCAACTGCCTCACCGCCTGCGCCGCCTCCACACAGGCCATCGGCGAGGCCACCGAAATCCTCCGCCGTGGCGATGCCGATGTCATGATCGGCGGCGGCGCGCATTCCATGATCCACCCCTTCGGCGTCACCGGCTTCAACCGCCTCACCGCCCTCTCCACCTTCAACGAAGACCCCCGCCGCGCCAGCCGGCCCTTCGACGCCACCCGCGGCGGATTCGTCCTCGGCGAAGGCGCTGGGATGGTCATCCTCGAAACACTCGATCATGCCCTCGCCCGCGGCGCGAAAGACCGCATTCTGGCGGAGGTGGTTGGGTACGGCTCGACGGCCGATGCCTTCCGCATCACCGATCAGCACCCCGAAGGCGAAGGCGCGGTCGGTGCCATGACCGCCGCCCTGGCCGATGCCAAACTCACGCCGGCCGATGTCCACTACGTCAACGCCCACGGTACCGGCACCAAGGAGAATGATGGCAACGAGACCGTCGCCATCAAGAAAATCTTCGGCGACATCGCGAAGAACGTCCCCGTCTCTTCCATCAAATCCATGATGGGCCACCTCATCGCCGCCGCCGGCGCGGTCGAACTGATCACCTGCGTCCTGGCGATGCGCGATCAGATTCTCCCCCCTACCGTCAACTACGAAAACCCAGACCCCGAATGCGACCTGGATTACGTCCCCAACCACGCCCGCAAGGCCAAAGTGGATGTGGCCTTATCGAACTCCTTCGGTTTCGGCGGGCAGAACGATACGATCATCATCAAGCGCTTCGCCTGACTTGCCGGGAATTCGGATTCCTGTACAACGGGAAGCAGATTTAGCCCCGAACCTTTTCACGAATGGCATTGGTTGGAAGCCGGACTTTCAACGATCCAGGTTCTTCTTCCGAATTCGCCTTCTTTCGTGCCCTTCGTGTCATTCGTGGTTACATTTTAGAAGGAGCCTCGGCCCAGATTCCCTGCATCCAGAAACTTGCCCGGACCGATAATGAAACGGTTTACCGGAGGTTTCCACATGATGCGACTTGTCTGGCCCGATCAGGAACAAATGCCCCGCAGCCGTAACGGACACTCATCAGTGGAAGAGACCCAGACCGATCCCCAGATCATTGCCCCCGTGGACGAGCCGAATGCGGCTGGCCCGGCGGAAGATGGCATTTCCGCCGACCCCAGCGTCCCGGCGTCTTCTGATGCTGCCTCCAATGAACTCGAAGACGGCTCCATCGCCCCCGTCGAGGCCTCTTCAGATGACGATGATGCCGATGAGGGTGTACTTCCGGAAATCAACCTCTCCATCATCGAAGCCCTCCTCTTCTCCACCCATCATCCCCTCACCCCGGCCCGGATCGCCGAACTCCTGGAGATTAAGAGCACCAAGCCCGTCAAACTGGCCGTGCAGAGCCTCAACGATTCCTACATCGCCACCGCCCGCTCCTTCCGGGTCGAGCAGGTGGCCGGTGGATATCAGCTCCTCTCCCTCCCCGAATACGGCGACTACCTCAAGCGCCTTCATCAAAAAGAAATCGACACCAAACTCACCAAGGCCGCCCTCGAAACCCTGGCCATCATCGCCTACAAGCAGCCCATCCTCCGCGCTGATGTCGAAGCCATCCGCGGCGTCGCCTGCGGCGAAACCATTCGCTCCCTGATGGAAAAACATCTCGTGAAAATCGCCGGCCGGGCCGAAGAACCCGGGCGCCCCATTCTCTACGGCACCACCAAACGCTTTCTCGAACTCTTCGGCCTCAACTCCACCAAGGATCTTCCCCAATCCGATGATTCGATCCTCCCGCCGCCCAAAGAGCAGTTGGACTAAATCACGTTTTCCTGATCGCTGTTGGAGAGCCGCGCCGCGCGCAGGCTGGCCTCGGTTGTGAAATCGTCGCGGTAGATTTTCACCAGGCGCACATCCATGGTGATGGCCAGAAGCAGCGCCATCTGCCGGGGAGTTCGGCCGGGCGGCACTTCGATGGTCTGCTGATCGCAGACGATGCAAACCCGCACTTCATGCCGCGTGCCCGTGTTGTGCAAGGTGATCCGCACCAGGCGCACCTCATCGAAGGGGGTCGACTGGTTCATCCCAAACCCGCCAATCCAGGTTCCCGCCAGAATCTCCCGGGTTTCGGGCCTTATATAAATCTCGTGCCGCATGGCCGCGAAGGTCACCCCAAAGGAAAGGAACACAGCGCAGAAGATCACGCATATTTCCGATTCCCACCACGCACTGTCCAGCGCCATGTCCGCCAGAAAAAACTGGAGCCCCGCCAGCGCCAAACAGAACCAGGCGGCGGTCCAGTTCCGCGTCGCTCTGAAAATCAGATGCGGCGGATGCGAATCGGGGTCCAGTTCAAACGTCCGTCCGGGCATGCCAACCTCCGGGCACTTTCGCAGAGCGCTGTTGCGGTTCTCCCGGATGGTAGCGCACGGGCGGAAAATCGACAACGGAAAAATTGGAAATTGTGAGCCTCACCGGCCCAGTCGTTCCAACTCCTCCCCCACCGCCTCCATGAGCGGCCCGAGCGTCCTTTCCGAAAAATCGAAGACAATCCCGGCCGCCGCGAAAAGTTCCGGCAATGGCCGGGTGCCCCCCAGTTTCAGCGCCGCCCGGTAATTGGCGATCGCCCGGCGGGTGTCGTGGCGGGATTTCACCCACATTTGCAGCGCGCCCAGTTGCGCGATGCCGTATTCAACGTAATAAAGCGGGCTGCCGAACAGATGATGCTGCCGCTGCCAGCCATTGGCCCGGAAATGTTCGTAACCTGACCAATCCACCTTGGCGGCGAAACGGTCCAGCAGGCCAAGCCAATGTTTGCGACGCTCATCGCGCGTGTGCCCGGGATTGGCGTAGAGCCAGTGCTGGAACGAATCGATGGTCGCAATCCACGGGAGTACGCGAACGGTTTTTTCGAGCTGCTTTCGCCGGGCGCGGTTGGCATCTTCTGGATTGTCGTAGAAGATCTCCATGTGATCGGCGCCGAGTAGCTCCATGCTCATGCTGGCGACTTCGCAGAACTCGATCGGGGCGTTGCGGACGAAAACCAGTTGGTTCCGGGCGGCCAGCATATGAAACGCATGGCCCCCTTCATGAAGCAGGGTATCGACATCGTTCTGCATCCCCACCGCGTTCATGAAGATGAAAGGCTGGCCCGATTCCTCCAGCGAAGTCTGGTATCCGCCGGGCGCTTTTCCTTTGCGGCTGGCCAGGTCGAGATTGTGGTTGGTCTCCAGCGAATGGAAATCCTCCCCCAGCGCGGGGGATAGCCGGTCGAAAATCGTCCGCGTTTTGTGGACCAATGTATCCACATCATCCCGGCCAAAGGGCGTCAGCGCCGGCCGGCCCTTGGCATCCACATCCAGATCCCAAGGCCGCAGCACAGGCAGGCCAAGCTCCTCCTGCTGCCGCCGATTCAGTTCATCCACCAGCGGCACGCACGTCTTTTCGATCGCATCGGCGAAGGCCATGCACTGCTCGGCCGAGTAGTCGAACCGCTTGTATTCCTTCCAGATATACCCGCGATAATCCGCCAGCCCCGCGTTGGCGCTCAGACGCTGACGCAGATCGAGAAGCTCATCGAAGATGCTCTCGACCATCTCGCGATCCTGATAGCGCCGGCCATTGATCGCCTCCCAGGCGGCCTGGCGCTTGTTGCGATCGTTATCTTCCAAAAACTGATTGGCCTGCGGGAGGGTCAATTCCTGGCCATCGAGATGCACGGTCATCTCCCCCTGGATATCGCTGAAGCGCGTGATCAGCTTGGTGGCCTGCGTTTGCAGGGGAACGCTCTGGTCGCTGTAGATTTCCACATCAGCGGCCCACATTTTGGCCAGCATGGCGAACTTGCGATCTTTCGTTTTGAGTTGCGGCAGGAACGGCGAGGCGAGAAATTTCCTGCGCAACTCAAAGACCAGCGGCTTGGCCCGGGGCTCGATTTCTTCGACGAATTGGAGATAGCGCTGCTTGATGGCCGGATCGTCGGTGTGGCAGGTGTAGTCGATGTAGCGGCGGTTGCTGAATTCGTCGCAGGCCGAGAAAAGCTCGGCGAAATCCGCGAGCCAGCGCTCCAGTTCTTCCGCTGAGGCCGGATCGCGCTCCAGCAACCGTAGGTAAAGCGGCTCGGCCGCCGGCCATTGCGATGGATCGAAATCCGCGGGCACAAACTGTCGAAGGGGCGCGATTGCGGCCATGAAGGGTTCCTCGTATGTTCCGATCGTACTGCCGTCAGGCCGCAAGCTTAGGCTCATCATGCAAGCTCATCAACCACCCGCGATCCTCTTATCCGATGTGGGCCTGCGCCGGGGCCTGACCTGGATCCTCCGCGGCATCCACTGGACTGTCCCGGCCGGGACCTGCGCCGCCATCCTCGGCCCCAACGGCAGCGGCAAATCCACGCTCACGCGCATCCTCGCCTGCCACTACTGGCCAACCGAAGGCGAATCATCGGTGCTGGGGGCGCAGTTCGGCGATGCCAATCTCCTCGACCTCCGCAAACAGATCCGCCTCGTTCAACCGGCCGGCCCTTACGATATCGATCCCGAGCTCACCGCCCGCCAAGCCGTCCTCACCGGATTCTTCGGAACCATTGGCCTCTACGACCCCACCGACTCCGCCATGGAAGCACAAGCCGATGCCCTGCTCGATCAGGTCGGCCTCTCCCACGTCCGCGACCACATTTACGCCACGCTCTCCAACGGCGAAAAAGTGCGCACCCTCATCGCCCGCGCCCTGGTGCGCGAGCCAAAACTCCTGCTTCTCGATGAGCCCACCGCCGGCCTGGACCTGCTGGCCCGCGAACAAGTCCTGGCCACCGTGCAGGCGCTCTTCGAGCCATCCCAAGCCTCCAGCGCCACGCCCCCAACGGTCGTGATGATCACCCACCATGTCGAAGAACTCCCCCCCGCAACATCGAGCATCCTCCTCCTCGATGAAGGCCGCTCCGCCGCTCAGGGCACACCCGCCGAGGTCCTGCGCGATGAGATTCTCAGCCAAGTCTATCGCTGCCCCGTTAAGGTTCGAATCAACCAGGGCCGCCACTACGTCGAGGTCCATCCCACCGCCTGGCGCGAGTTGCTCCACCGCCCAACGTGACGATTCATCTAAACTCGGGGACACGCATTCAAGCGATCGTCAATCAATGCGCTCCTCGGATCACTTCCACCGGATCGTACTTGGCCGCGCGGCGGGCGGGGTACATGGCGGCCAGGGAGACGATGATCAGGGACGACACGAATGCTTCAATGTAAAGTTCCGCGCTCTCGTGCATCATGAGGCCTTCGGATTTGACGAGCCCTTCAACGGTAATCGGCAAGGCGGCCAGGATGGTGACGGTGAGCTTGCCGACGACGACCCCCATCACCGCGCCGATCAGGCCGATGACCATTCCCTGGCAGAGGTAAATCAGCGTGACATCCCAGCGCGAAAAGCCGAACGATTTGAGGATGGCGATATCGTTGACGCGTTCCAGCACGGCCATGATGAGGATGTTCAAGACCCCGAAGGCCGCCACGAGCAGGAGCGCGCCGGTGATGACGTAGGTGATGACCTGCTGGACTTTGAAAATTTTGAGGAAGTTGGCGCTGGCCTCCTGCCAGGATTCGGTTTTGTAGCCGCAGATTTCCTCGATCTGCCTGGCGTAGGCCTCGGACTGGCTGTAGTCATCGGTGCGGATGACGATGCGGTTGACGATGTTTTTCTTGTCCAGCAGGGTCTGGGCGCTGTTCACGAGCATGTAGGCGCGGCTGTAATCGACCGGGGTGACGCCGGTTTCGAAGACGCCGATGATTCTGGCATTGGTCCGGCCGCCGGTATTGCTGGTGAGGACGATGGTGTCATCGAGTTTAGCGCCCAGCACTTTTTGCAGGCCCGAGCCGATCATCACGCCATCGGCGCTGGTGCGGAGGCGCTTGAAGTCGCCCTCTTTGACGTCATTGCCGATGGTGGTCACCCGCACCTGTTGCTCGGGCTCGATGCCGACGATCAGCATGTTGACGTTCTTGGTGCCGTAGGAAGCGATGGCCTCGCCGGTGACTTCCGGCGCGGCGGCGATGATCCCGGGCATGCGGCGGAGCTGGGCCATCAGGCCGGTGGGGTTTTTGATCTGCTTGACGGTCTCGCGCGGCTTGGTGCGATCGATGGAAAGCAGCGCATCGGGCTGGGGATGGAAGCGTTCGAGAATCTGCGTATCTTTTTCGCGCGGCTCATCGTGAATGGTGACGTGGCCGGAGGATTCAACGGTTTCGACGATGAACTTGTGGGTGAAGCCATCCATCATCGCCTTCATGGAGATGAACATGGTGACGGAGATGGTGACGCCGGCGATGCAGACGAGCGACTGGCGCTTGTGGGCGAAGAAGTATCTTGTGGAGATGAACCAGCGCATATCAATGTCAGTTCAAAGCGATGTCAAATGTAAAAAGTCAAATGTCAAATGTGCGGAAATGCCGGGGAATGTCGTTCCATGTTTCTTCAACATTTGATATTTGACATTTGATATGGAGCGAAGCGATCAGAACCCCCCCTTGAAGATTTCAGTATCCTTGGGTTTGTTGAGGTCGGCGGCGATTCGGGGGTCGACGAGGTCGGTGCGGACCCGGTCGCCTTCGGCCATTTTTCCGACGGGGCTGAGCATGACCAAATCCTGCGGGCCGATGCCGCCGAGGACTTCGACTCGGGTGACGTTGCGAACGCCGGCCTGGGCGGGAATTCTAACCAGTTTTCCATCGCGGACGATCCAGAAGGAATCGCCTTGAAGCGCCTGGCGGGGGAGGATGGGGGCCTGGGGTTTTTCTTTTTCAACGAAAGCGAGCTCGCCGGTCATGCCGGGGGCGAATCGGCCAAAGGGAGAGGGGCGCGAGGCGGGTGAGGGCTGGCTGGTGGGCGGTTTGGCGATGGCGTCAGGCATGACAGCGCCTGCCGAGGCGACGGGGTCGCCTTCGGGTTTGGGACGGTCGGCCTGCGGTCGGAGGATTTCGACATCCACTTCAAACGTGCGGCGCTGGGCGTCGGCCTTGGAATAAATGGTTTTGACACGGCCCTCAAAGCGATCCTCGGCGAAGGAGTAGAGGGTCATGCGGACGATCTGGCCGATGGCGAGCTTGTTGCGATCCTCCTCATCGACCTGGGCGCGCATGACCAGGCGATCGGAGCGGACATCGGCCAGGATCAGAACATGCTCGTTAATGGGCACGCGCGTGCGGGTGGGGACCGGCCAATCGAGAATGACGCCATCGATCGGACTGCGGAGTTCCTGCTGCTCGATGCCCCACTGGGCGATGGCGAGATTGGCCTGGGCGACTTCGAGTTCGCGGGCGAGTTCGAGGACCTTGGCCTGGCGCTGGGATTTGAAACCTTCGAGCTCGGCCCAGGTGGTTTTGAGGTGGTCGAAGGCGCGGTCGATTTCGACCTGTTGGGCCGCGCCGGTTTCGGAGAGGGTTTTCAGGCGCTGGTGCTCGCGCTGGGCGGAAGCGTAGATTTCTTCAAACGCGGCGATGCGGTAGTCGAATTCGCGGAGGACGGGGGAGGTCTTTTCATCGGCGCGGGCGGTTTTTTCCTTCAGTTCGGCCTGCGCCTGCTTTTTCTTTTTTTCCAGATCGTCGCTGATCACCCATCCGATGAGCTGGCCCTTTTTGACTTCGATGCCCTTGTCGATCCCGGGTTCGAGGAAGACCACGCCGGCCACCTGGGATTTCACGGGGTACTCGCGCTCGGGGACAATCGTGCCCGTGGCGTAGAATGCCTGGACCACAGGCGCCTCGACCAGGCGCGTCACCTGCACCTTGGGCCAGGAGAAGTTGATGGCGATGAGTGCGCCGAGGACGATGAGGATCGCCCCCAGCGCGGAGAGGATGAGGATTTTAGCAGAAATGCGCGCGGGTCGTTTCATAAGCGTGGTATGGATTATAGACTGAAACATTGTGACAATCTTCACGATACGCGGACTGAACGTTGCAACCGTCCGGAATTCCAACTGTTACGCCCGCGACCGCGCCTTTTTCGCTTGACACTTTGCTTAGCCCGGTCTTACTTTTAACGGTGACGACGCCCAGTTCGCTTACGGAGATGCGCGATGTCTGTCCAGATGGAACTGCACAAGATCATAATCAGCGAAATGCAGGACCAGCAGATCATCGTGCTCAAGGAAGTCGATGGCGAGCGCAAGGTCCCCATCGTGATCGGTTCGACCGAGGCGATGGCCATCGATCGGCGACTCAAGGGCCATGCCGCACCCCGGCCGATGACCCACGACCTGCTGGCCTGCGTGATCGAAACCATGGGCGGGTCCATCGAGCATATCGAAATCAATGATCTGCAAGCGCATACGTTCTTCGCCCGAATCCACATCCGGCACGGGAGCAAACGGTTGGAGGTGGATAGCCGGCCGAGCGATGCGATCGCGCTGGGGATCGCGACGATGGTTCCGATTTTCGTGGCGGATCATGTGCTGGAAGAAGTCAGCCGGTAGGAGGGGAAACACGAATCTCGAACCTCGAAATCCGAATCAAGTGCCAATGGGACGGAATCTAGAATGCTTCAATGAGGTTGGGCGAGCTCCTTTTGAATTTCATCCTTGAGATTTGTCGCTTGTTTCGGATTTGGGTCTTCGAGCCTTGAAATTGCCGTAAGCGTATGCGATCAAACGAGTTAATGAGCCGGCGCTGGCCCCATCCCAGGATTGGAAAGCCGAGTTGAGCCGCTTCGCACTTTTTCTGCGCAGTTTCTGGTGGAAATTCGCGAGATGCACGGTTTATGCGCAGTGCGTAGTCGGGAAAATCTCCACGCGGTTTGGCAACTGTTACAAATCTACGGCAAAAAGGCTAGTATCGCTCTTCTGTCGTATAACCTTGAGCTTTGGCATGTCCGTTGTTCATGAGGATGATCGGACGCCCGCGCGGTGAGGCGCGGACACACCATTTGACCCACCCGGGCCAAATTGGGCTCGGGGCGCGATTTTACGCGCCCTGCGCCCCGGCCCGGCAACTTGCAGGAGTTTCGCCATGCAGATGATTGAAGCCGTGATCAAGCCGCACAAGCTCGACGCGGTCAAAACCGCCCTTGCCAAACTCGGCATCCTGGGCGTTACCGCCGTTGAATGTAAAGGTTTTGGCCGCCAGATGGGCCACACCGAGCGCTATCGCGGCGCGAAGATGGATGTGGGGTTCGTCCCCAAGGTCCTGCTCAAGATCTGCGTGAAGTCCGAGGAGACTTCGAAGGCGGTGCAGGAGATCGTCGAAGCCGCGCGCACGGGCGAAGTTGGCGACGGCAAAATCTTTGTCTACCCGATTTCGGAAGTCGTGCGCATCCGCACGGGCGAGAAGAACGAATCGGCGCTGTAATCGGCCGAAAACGCCGCGGCGTTGTTTGAACGGATCGTTCCCTGGATGCGCGTGGCCGATTCGGCTGTCGGCGTCATCCGGGATGGCGCTCTGCTCCCTGCGCTTGGGGTGCATTGTCGCGCCTCCCACAGGCCGCGAATGATGCACTTGATTGAGTACCGGGTTGGCCGCGCTTCCGCACGCTGCAAACTCATTTCCCACTTCGATTGCACTTTGAAATCTCATGTCGGCCGGGCGATGGAGCCCGGTCGATTGGCCCCTAACGATCTTCGCCCCGCGCCTGAACCCCGCCTGGCGATGGAGGAACCAACCATGCCGCGCTCTCGCCGAGCGTCCTCACGGACGCTCTGTATTGGTCTATTGATGGTCTGTATTTCGGCATTCGCGCCGGCGCTGCGCGCCGCGGACTCCAGCGCCACGCCCGCCCCGAGTCCCGCTGATGTGATTCGGGATAAGGCGAAGGTGGACTTGCAGAAGGAACTGGATGCGAGGAAGGCCAAGGCGGATGCCGCGCCCCCCGCGCCCGTGAAGGTCGAGGTGTATTCATTTACAGCCAAAAACGGCCTGATGTATGTGGATGAAACGGCTTACAACGACGAGATGGCGCTGGCAGCGCTTTACGACAAGTATAAAGCTTCCGAAGTTGCGGCTCCCGCATCCATCGGCAAGAGCATTAACAGCGGCGACACCGCCTGGATGCTCACCAGCGCCGCGCTGGTTCTCATGATGACCGGCCCGGGCCTGGCGCTGTTTTACAGCGGACTGGTTCGCCGGAAGAACGTGCTGGCGACGATGATGCAGTCGTTCATCCTGATGGCGGTGGTCACCGTCGTGTGGGCGGTGATCGGCTACAGTTTGGCGTTTTCCGAAGGCAACCCATTTGTTGGCGGTTTTCGCTTTGCGTTTTTGCGGGAAGTAATGGCCGCGCCTTGCGAATACGCGGCCACGATCCCGCATACGACCTGGATGGTCTATCAACTCATGTTCGCGATCATCACGCCCGCGCTGATCTGCGGCGCGTATGCCGAGCGCATGAAATTCAGCTCGATGCTGATCTTTTCGATTCTCTGGTTGCTGGTGATCTACTGCCCGATGGCCCACATGGTCTGGGGCAAGGGCGGCCTCTTCAGCTCGGGCGTGGGCACGACCATCGGCAAGTTCCCCGCCCTCGACTTCGCCGGCGGGACCGTCGTGCATATTTCCTCGGGCGTTTCGGCCTTGATCTGCTGCCTTGTGCTGGGCAAACGGCGCGGTTTCGGCACGACACCGATGCCGCCGCACAGCGTGGTGTTGAGCGTGATCGGCGCAGCGCTGCTGTGGGTGGGCTGGTTCGGCTTCAATGCCGGCTCGGCACTGTCGGCCAACGGTCTGGCCTCAGGCGCATTCGTGGCGACGCACTTCGCGGCGGCCACCGGGACGCTGGGCTGGATGTTTGTCGAATGGCTGAAAAGCGGAAAGCCCACCGTGCTGGGCGCGATATCCGGCGCGGTGGCCGGTCTGGTCGTGATCACGCCGGCCAGCGGCTTCACCACACCGATGTACGCGATCATCATGGGCCTGATCGCGGGCATCGCCTGCTTCTTCTCGGCGACAACGCTGAAGCATGCGATGGGCTACGATGATTCGCTCGATGCCTTCGGCGTGCATGGCGTCGGCGGCACGGTGGGCGCGATTCTCACCGGCATTTTTGCGGTCGGGGCGATCAATGCGACTCCCGCATACACCCCCGCCAACGCTGCGGACATCGCCAGAACCGGCCTGCTCGAAGGCGGCGGAGCATTGAAGAATCAGCTCATCGCCACGGTCTTGACCTGGATTTTGGCGGCGGTCGGATCGTACATCCTGCTGAAGATCACCGATGCGCTGACCGGCCTGCGCGTTACCGAGATCGATGAATTCGACGGCCTGGATCTCACCCAGCATGGCGAGGCGGGCTACAACCTGGAAGAAGAGTTTGGCACCACGGTGCTCAATGGCGGCTCGTCCGACTCCGCGCCGGCGAGCGCGCACGCCTGAGATGCATCCGAGGCCTGAGGGCTGCGAATCTGACCGGGTTTGCAGCGAGCTTCGGGCCAGAGCGATGATCGAGGGCGCTCGCTCGCACGCGGATTGCGTGCCTGAGAGTCAACATGCCCTCGCATCCAATAAGCAATGCGCCCCCCGGGGATTCCTGGCCATCGGATGATGGCCGGCGGATCCACGCGGGGCGTTTGCGTTCCAGTGCGGATTGGCCGGGAACGTTAAGGCGGATCGAGCGCAAGCGGCGGATGGTGGAGCGGCTCAATGGGCAGCCGGGACCGGCGGCCAGCGCGGGGACGCCGCAGGTTCATGCGCACTCTTTTGGTCCATTGCCGGGCGAGGATTATTACGCCCGATCCACCTGGGCGTCATTCCGCCTCGATGGAATCGATGTAACGCACGAGGAAGTAACCGATGCGCTCGCGCCAGCCCCCGAGCGGCCGGCCCTGCGCTCGCGGCAGGCGATGCGCCTGCGCAATCACGCGGCCATCCTTCACCATATCGAGATCGATTTGCGGCAGGCCGAGGCGCTGGATACCGATACGGTCATCCGCTGGTATACGGGCATCAGCGCCGGGCTATCAACCACCGGGCTGGATGGACCGACGAGTGTCAGATTGGATGAAGCGGTGAGGCGGATCAATTCGCCGCAGCTTCGAATGCAGGCGGCGTTGCAGGAGATCGCGCAGACGTATTTGCGATTGATGGCCGATCCTCTGGTGCCGAGTTTCAACGGCATTTTGGCGCGGCTGCTGTTGCGCTATCACCTGGGACGATGCCGGTTGCCGCCGGTGATTTTCGATCCAGCGCTGGATGGGCGGATCGGCCCGGCGGAGGGGATGGCGCGGCGGCTGGTGGAATTGCTGGAGGGGAGTTTTGAGGGGATGTTGAAGAGGGGTGCGAGGTCGTAGGAGCGGCTGCCACCTCAAGTCGAAGTCATTGCTTCAACAGGACTGCCATATAGGCGGCCTTCAAACATTTCAGATCGATCGCCCGCCAAACTGCCTGGCCAATGGCAAATGCTCACCTCGGCGTAATCCGCAATTCCTCCACCACCGCTCTCGAAGGCAGGCTCACCGCAAGCATCACACACGCCGCCAGGTCTTCCGGCTGGAGCATTCTTGAACGGGCTTCGGCCGGGGGCGGGGTGGGGCGTCTCTCGAGGATTTCGGTGTTGATGTCGCCGGGGAAGATGCTGGTGGCGCGAATGTTGTGCTGGGCTTCTTCGACATTGATCGACTGGGTCAGCCCGGCCAGCGCGAATTTGGACATGACATAAGATGCGCCGGAGAGAATCGACGCATTTTGCCCGGCAATGGAGTTGATGTTGACGATCGTGCCACCCTTTTGTTTTCGCATGGTGGGGAGGACGGCCTGGATGGCATAGAGCGCGCCGGAGAGGTTGACGTCGAAGACCTCCTTGTAGCGGGCCTCGGTCATAACGGCGAGGCTGCGCTCAGGGATGTTGGTGCCGGCGGCGTTGATGAGGGCGTCAATGCGGGCGTGGGTTTTCAGAACTGATCCGATGGCCTCATCGACGGCGCTGCGAAGGGTGATGTCGCATGGATACAAATGCAGGCGCGGGCGGGAGGCTTCGGGGGCGAGTTGGACGGTTTTTTCCAGGGCGGTGGCCCGGCGGGCGAGGCAGGCGACTTCCCAGCCGGCATTGGCCAATGCGATGGCGGATGCCCGGCCGACGCCGGAGGATGCGCCCGTGACAATTGCGATTTTCATGGAGGGGAATAATAGCGGCAACCGGCACCCGGAACCAACGAGAATGACGCCCACTCCACATGGGCAGGTCGAGCGACGTTATTGGACTGTCGCGAAAGGGTGAAATGTTGGCCTCGATCCGTACGGGGGCTTAACTTGCTCTCTAGTCGACTCACGAAAGGAGCTTCTGATGACGCGTTCGAGAAAGCGGACTTCGGTGCGGCGGACTTCGGTGCCACGCGTGGCCCGGGGCTATTCGGGGCTGCTGAGCAAGCTCAGCGCGGCCAGCCTGCGCCTGAGCAATAGCCGGCCCAAGCGGTAATTGCGGCTCGCGTTTGTAGATCGGGATGGGAGGAGCCATTGCGGCTCCTCCTTTTCCAATTCATGGAGACCAACGAAACAAGCTCGGCCTCGTAAGGCCGAGCCTGGGATCGTGCCCCGGCCGAGGCGGTGGGCCGCGGCGGAGCGCTGTTGGCGCGGGACCGGTCCTTCCCGAACGGTCCGGCGCCGGGGTGTATCATCATCGAGCAATAACAGGGCTTCCACTGGCAAGCTTACAGCTTGCCAGTGCCACCCATTCACTGTTATTGGGCAATTCCAGTTATTGGGCAATTTCCAACTGCTGTTTTTGATTCAGGCGGAGAGCTTGATGCTCGCTTCCATGCGGTCGTTGGGGGCGGGCATGTCAAGGTGGGTGGCGGCGGCGGCGGCTTTGGTCTTGCCGAGTTGGTCCAGGAGCATGACCCAGGTTTCGCGCTGAAAGCGCAGGAGGCCGAGAGCTTCATCGAGGGGCTCGATCTTATGCTCGATGTTGGCCTCGACGAGCTTGCGGTAGGCGTAGGTGTAGAGGGCGGCAAGCCGGCCGCAAAGCTCGGGGGAAATGGAATGCTTGAGGGAGGAATTCATCTCCGTGATGATCTTCTGGACGCGGGAGATGGCGTTGTAGCTGGCCTCGAAGTTTTTGGCCTCCAGGGCGACGCGGGCCTGCTCGCCGAAGCGGAGAGCGCCATCGTAGAGCATGAGCTGGAGCTGCTCGGGCGTGGCGGTGAAGACCTTGGTGCGGAGGTAGTTTTGTGCGGCCTGCTGGTTCATACTCGCAAATATCATCGGCTAGATCGGTGCGGCAAATTGAGTCGGCAAGCGGAATCTGCGGCGGGAGCGCAGTTCCTGCGCGAGAAGGCAATTAAATGCGAACGCACGAAGGGAGAGAAGAATTGAGGGTAGAGGGTGGAGGGTAGAGGGTGGACAATCAGAAGGCGCTTGAGGGCCACATTTCGATTCTGCATTTTCTATCCTCTACCCTCTATCCTCTATCCTCCCCCTTCCTCCGCGCCTTGGCGTTCAATTCATGCCTGCGGCGCGGGCGAGGCGTCATCAGTAGATATCCGGCTCAGGCGTCGGTTTACCGGCGTGGAGGAATTTGAAATCGCAGCCTTCGTGGGCTTGTGTGCATTCGGCCGCGAAGAGCTGGCCGTAGCCGCGCTCGAATCGTTTCTCGGGGGCGCGCCAGGCGGCGCGGCGGTCGGCCAGTTCTTCATCGGAAACAGACAGGTGGATCGAGCGGGCCTGCACATCCAATTGGATCAGATCGCCATCGCGCACCAGCGCCAGCGGGCCGCCGATCGCGCTTTCGGGTGAGACATGGAGTACGCAGGTTCCGTAGCTCGTGCCGCTCATGCGGGCATCGGAGATGCGCACCATATCGCGCACGCCCTCCTTGAGGAGCTTTTTCGGAATCGGCAGCATCCCCCACTCGGGCATTCCCGGCGCGCCCAGCGGGCCGGCGCTCTGGAGGACAATCACGGAATCGGCCGTGACTTTCAGGGCCGGGTCATCGATGCGGGCTTTGAGATCGGCGTAATTCGCGAAGACGATGGCCGGGCCGGTGTGCTTGAGCAGGCGCGGCTCGGCGGCGGTGGGCTTGATGACACAGCCATTGGGGGCGAGGTTGCCGCGGAGGATGAAAGTAGCGCCGGCTTTGGACAAAGGATTGTCGAGAGCCAGGATCACCCGGGCCGCATTGCGGATGGCGGATTGCGGATTGCGGTGTGGTTCGCAGGCGGTATCAATGTTTTGGCCAAGGGTTTGACCGGTGATGGTGGGGGCATCGAGCTCGAGGAGGGGCTTAATGCGACTCAGGAGCACCGGCAGGCCGCCCGCATCGTAGAAATCTTCCATGAGGTATTCGCCCGAGGGGCGGAGGTTGGCAATGACCGGTGTGCGATGCGAAATCTCATCGAAGCGGTCGAGCGGCAGTTTGATTCCCGCCCGGCCGGCCATCGCGACGAGATGGATGATCGCATTGGTCGATCCACCGATGGCCATATCCACCGTGATGGCGTTATCGAAAGCGTTTCGGGTAAGGACGTCGGTAATGCGCAAATCTTCCCAGACCATCTCGACGATGCGCCGGCCGGTGGAGGTGGCCATGCGGGCGTGGGTGGAGTGGACGGCGGGGATGGATGATGCGCCGGGGAGGGTCAGGCCGAGCGTCTCGGCGATGGCGGTCATGGTGGAGGCGGTGCCCATGGTCATGCAGTGGCCCGGGGAGCGGGCGATACCCTCTTCGATGCCGCGCCAGGCGCAGTCATCGAGATTGCCGGCGCAGCGCTCGGCCCAGTATTTCCAAGCATCAGTTCCGGAGCCGAGCGTGGTGCCGTTCCAGTTGCCTTTAAGCATCGGCCCGGCGGGGAAATATATAGCGGGCAGCCCGGCCGAGATCGCACCCATGATCAGCGCGGGCGTCGTCTTATCGCAGCCGCCCATGAGCACCGCGCCATCAATCGGGTGGCAGCGCAGCACTTCCTCGGCCTCCATCGCCAGCATGTTGCGATAGAACATGGACGAGGGCTTCATAAACATCTCGGAAGGCGAGAGGACGGGAATCTCCAGAGGAAAGCCGCCCGCCTGCCAGATGCCGCGCTTGATCTCCTCAACCCGCTGCTTGAAATGCGTGTGGCAGGTGGCCAGATCGGACCAGGTGTTGAGGATGCCAATGACCGGCTTGCCGGCGTAGTCGGCGGATGAAAAGCCCATCTGATTCATGCGCGAGCGGTGGCCGAAGGAGCGCAAGTCATCCGGGCCTAGCCAGCGGTGGCTGCGGAGTTGGTCGGGCGTTTTTCGTGGGCGCGGCGGATTGGACATTTTTGTGACTCAGGGTAGCGGCGGTATTGTACGGCACTCTTCAGTTGGGGTTGGGAAAGCCGATTGATCATTTCAGCAGCTCGCCCGTTCCCGTCGTCGGCATTGGTTTTACTTCGACCTCGCCCTGCTTGAGGAGCGATTCCTTGACCTTGGCGGCCGGCGCGACCACCACCACGATCATCCTGCTCGTATCCACATATCGCTTCATCACGCCTTGAACCTGATCCGCGGTCACCTTGGCCAGCTCGCCCAGGTATTTCTCCCAGTAATCGGCCGGGAAACCATTCAACAGCGCCGCAAGCCGCCGGCTGGCCTGGCGGTCGATCGTCTGCATGCTCATCACCAGCGCGCCCGCAACCCGCAGGCGCGATTCCTTGAGCTCATCCGCCGTCACCGCCGCGCGCCCGGCCGCCATGTCAGCGAAAACCTTGAACATCGCCTCGATCGCCTCCGCCGTGGCTTCGAAGCGCGTATCGGTCTCTCCCATGAAAGCGCCCGCCTGCCGCCCCGGTGAGAAAATGCCATGGGCATAATAGGCCAGGCCTTTCTGGGCGCGGACATAGCTCATCACGCGGGTTTCGATCCCGCCGGAAAGAATCTGATTGGCCAGCGAACCGGCGTAGCGCTGCTCATCGTGGATGTCGTAAGCGCGGATGGCCGTGCGAACGGCCGACTGCTTGGCATCGGGCGCATCGATCAATACCGTCTTGCGCTTGGCGGGCACTGGCGGCAGCTCGATCTTGGGCATCTCCACCAGCGCCGCGGTTTTGGCATCGCCCCACCCTTCGAGAAGTTTCTCGGCCAGCGCCTTGGCCTGCTGGATGGTGACATCGCCGCTGATAACGATGATCGCGTCGGCCGGGCGATAGATCTGCGCGTAATAGTCCTTGATATCGGCGAGGGTGACGGCGGTGAGGCTTTCGGGCGTGGTCTTTCGGCCCAGCGGCGTATCGCCATTAAGGAGCGCGGCCAGTTCGCGGTCCGCCACCGTAGTCGGGCTGGAGAGGGACTGCATTAAGTTCGACAGGGCCTGTGCCTTGAGATTCTTGAACTCGTTCTCGTCGAGGTTGGGCTGACGGAGAATCAGGCCCGAGAGACGAAATGCCTCGCCCAGTTTCTCGGCCGGTGCGGTGGCGGTAAGTTCGGTGGCGTCCCCCTGATCCACCACACCGATGGAGATCCCCAGCGAATCGAGGCGCTGATTCAGATCCTCGAAAGAGATTCCCCCCGCGCCGCGGCGGACCATATCCGCCGCCATGCTCCCCAGGCCTTCCTTGCCGCGCGGTTCGTTGAAGGAGCCCCGCCGAAGGGCCACCGTCAGGCTGGCCAGCGGAAGCCGATGATCCGCCATCACCAGCACCCGCGCCTTGGCTTTTCCACCGGCCACTTCGATCTCGAAAGACTCGCCCGCGGCGAATTTCGCGGTGGTCTGGGCATCGTGCATCGGCGGAGTCGTGGGGAAGCTGGCGGGAAATTCCACCGCCCGCGGCGTCACCGGCGCGCTGGCCGGGGCAACTTCCGCCTTGGCGGCGGCGAGGGCTTCGGCGGCGGCCTTTTTCGAAAGCTGGCCGGTGGGATCGGGAACCATCAGCATCGTCGTCAGCTTTTCCGGCTTGAGATACTTGGCGGCGACTGCTTTGAGATCATCCGCCGTCAGCGCGGCCACTTTCTCCAACTCCTTATTCGCCCGCGCTGGATCCCCGCCAAACATCCACTCCTCACCCACGTTCTTGGCCAGTTCCTCGGCCGTCTTGCGGTTCTGAATGACTCCCTGGCGGAACTGAGTCTTGGCCTTGGCGAGTTCTTCCGGCGTGACATTTTTTTCCGCCAGCGAGAGAAGCTCCTCGCGGATGATCTTCTCGATATCCTCCCCCTTCTTGCCTTGCAGGGCGATGCCGATGCCGCCGAAGATACCGCCCTCTTCCAGCGATTCCTCGAGAATCTCGGCCGCCGTGCAGAGCGCATCATCGGTGGCCACCAGTCGCCTGTAAAGTCGGCTCGACGGCCCGCCGCCGACAATCTCGCCCAGCAGAGTCAGGGCATATTGATCATCGGTGGACCAGGCTCCGATCCGCGCCCCCACGACAATCGCCGGCAGCGGCACGGCGGCCGGCACCACGGCCCGCCGGCCTTCGGTCTGCACCGGCTCGCGCTGCGCCAGGCGCGGGGGCGTCGGGGCCTTGGGAATCCATTCGAAATACTTCTTGACCCAGGCCTTGGTCTTCTCGACATCGATATCGCCCGCCACGAGCAGGATCGCGTTGTTGGGGATGTAGTACGTATTGAAAAAATCCTGGAGCTCGTTGATGCGCGATTCGCTCAACTGCTCCATGTTCCCGATGGGCGTCCAGCGGTAGGAATGCTGCGTGAATGCCCGCTTCAAATACTCATCGAAGAGATTGCCGTAGGGCTGATTCATGCGCATCCCCCACTCCTCGGCCACCACCTTTCGCTCCGTCTTGAAAATCTCCTCCGATACCTTGAACGAAGCCATCCGGTCGGCCTCCAGCCACAGCGCCATCTCGGTATGCTCGGCCGGGATCGTGTTCACATACGTCGTCTGATCGAAGCTGGTGAAGGCGTTGGAATCTCCGCCCACCATGTTAATCAGCTTCATGTGCTGCTCGGGTTTCACATGGGCCGAGCCGCGGAACATCATGTGCTCGAACATGTGCGCGAACCCCTGGCGGTTGGCCCGCTCATCCTTCGAGCCCACATGGTACATCACCCGCACATGCACCACCGGCGCCTGGTGCAGCGGAACGTAGAGCACGCGCAGGCCATTCTCCAAAGTCTGGGTCTGGTAGTCGATCGGTGCCAGGCTGGCGTATTTGGCCGGATCGAGCGCTGGCCGGGCCATGATCCCCTGCGGCTCGGCGGCGCGGAGCAGCCCCGTCAGGCACACAAGCAGAAGCACCCACACCGCCGGCAATGAGGTCGCGCGTTTCATGCCGCCGATTGTGCGGGGCGGGGTGCGCCAGGTCAATCCTGCAAATGCAATGGGACCTCGGCGGTCACGCCGGCTTACTTCCCCACATTCTTCATCCCCTCAAAAAACCCCAGGATCTTCGCATTCGCCCGGCCGTACGCCTTCAACCCCTCCGTATCCTTTGGAATCGCCAGCAGATCAGCCTCCATTTGCAGCACCTGCGGCTTGGCGGCGCGAGTGCAGATCAGGAACAAGTTGCCCTTGGCGGTGTCATAAACCGCATCGCCGATTTTGAGCGATCCCTTCCGCCCTTCGCGGACTTCCACCGAATATTTGACCGGGCGATCATCGGGAGAGTTCAGGGTCACGTTCTGATAGGCGCGATCCGGCCCGTCGCCCCCGTTCGAGTTGGCTCCGTTGGCATCGCTCCAGACGGCGATGGCCACGCCCTGGGTATCGCGAAAGACGAGGGTGATGAAATCGAGGTCGCCCGAATCGATGCCCAGCAGGCCGCCGGGCCGGCCGCTCCAGGACTGGCCGCTCCAACTGGCGGTGGAGAAAGCGCGCTGTTTATTCATGTATTTGATCCCGATGAAGAGGACGATGGCGATGAGCAGACCCGCAATGATCGCAATCGCGCGGGCGGGGGTGAATCGGATGGGCATGTTCGTCTCCCGCAGGCCCCCCGGCTGATTTGATGCTACCCCGCCGTATCCTTTCTCACAACAAACATCTGAATTCTCCAGCATCCCCGGCCGATTAGCCGAACCTATGAAGGAATGGCTCGAACCAACCATAGAATGAATCTACTCACCGGAAGGCTCGACCGCGCCGGCGGCGCATTAAGGCGCTCGCTGGAAACCGTGCGCGGATCGGCCACGCTGCCGTCCCCGCCGATGGGGCGATCCATGCCGACGCCGGGGGAAGCGGCACCGGTCCGATCCCATATCACGCCCGCCAACCTCCGGCCGGCGCATAAGGATTCGGCGATGGATCAGTCGATCGCCGCACTCCATGCGGTCGTCTGGATCGCATCCTTCGTTCAGTCGATCTTTAATGAAATTCGGGGCCGGTCGGACGATTTCTGATCGTCGGACAAAGCGCTTCGGCAAAAGACTCTTCCGGACAATCGGCGAATGGTAAAAGATCGAGGCCCGCTTGCGCGGGCCTCGAATCATCATTGGATTAACCGACGTGAGGTGTCGAGAAGTGGGACCGGGGCTTACCAGCCCCCGCCACCACCACTGCCACGGCCGCCGCGACCACCGCCGCCGCCACCATATCCACCACCACCGCCGCCTCGGCCGCCGCGACCACCGCCGCCGCCACCCCCACCCGCTTCACGCGGCTTGGCTTCGTTGACGGTGAGCTTTCGCCCATCGACATCCTGGCCGTTAAGGGCGGCGATCGCCGCGGTGGCCTCGGCTTCCGAGCCCATCTCGACGAACCCGAAGCCCTTGCTCCGGCCCGATTCGCGGTCCGCAATGACTTCCGCCGACACGACCGCGCCGTGCGCGGCGAACAATCCCTGGAGATCCGAGCTGCTGGTGTTGTAGCTCAGATTCCCCACATACAACCTGGTGCCCATACACTATCTCCTGTCAGAAAAATGGCACCTCGATCCGACCATTCACTTCCAGGATCGACTTGAAAGAGACCGACATTCGGTCTGAGCCGGCGGGTAATCAGACGTGTGCGGACGCGCAACAAACCAAACATGCTCGTACCTGCCCCGTGCGACGAACCAACTAGCTGCAAACGATTATATCAGTGTGTAAAACCACCGTACAGCCCGCTGAAACGGAAATTTCTCCCCGTAGCACGAGCATCCTGCCCGTGTGAGCCGCTTTCGAAGCAACGTTGCCTCCAAATCGGCATTAAATGCCAATTTCCGGGCGGCCCCACGAGTCAATCAGGTCGGCAATGGATGGCGGCGGGGATTCGAGAAGCTGGAGAACGGCTGCTTTCTGGCGAGCCTTCTCATCGAAGGTGAGATACTCCAGCGGCGATCGCCCAGCCACGCGAGCAAGGAGACAAGCGAGTGTGTGGCGGACGGCCTGCCGCTCCAACTCACCAAATGGGCTGGGGCCGAGCGCATGGAGATAGGTATCCCAGTAGCGTCTGGTGGCCTGGAGGAATTGGGGACGAAGGTGGCGGAGATGGTGGGCCTTAGAGAGCAGATGAGTAAGTGAAAAACCGAGATCGAAGGCCGGGTCGCCAAAATGAATCACCTCATGATCGAGCAGGATCAATCGGCCGGCGTGAACCAGCACATTCTTCGGGCTGTAATCACCGTGAACGAGCGTAAGGCTTCGCCCGCGCGTTTCATCGACGAGCGCCTCGAGGAAGTCGGCCGCCTGTGGAACTTGCGATGCGGTGTAGAGATAATAAGGCTCGAGGCGGAGCGATTCGAAGAAAGAGCGGTCGGCGAAAATCTTCGAGAATTCATCGCGGCGGGCGCGGCCGGCGCGATGAATCAGGCCGAGCAGTGTGGCGAACTGGTCGATGTGGTCGAGGTTAAGCTGGCCGGCCAGGAGGAGCGTCTTGAGATTGTCGTGCGGCTGGGGGACGGCCTGCATGGCGAGGAGGTATTCCGCCGGGTCTTCGAAGATGAGGGGCGTGATGGAACCGGGCGGAGCGATTTCAGACAGGCAACGGATGCCCAGCGCCTCGCGCTCGATTCGGCGGGGGTCGGAGAACCAGTCCACCGCGACGCGGAGCTTGGGGAGGGCTTGCTTGAGGACCCAGGATTCTCCGGTGGAGAAGGTGACGAGGACGGTCTTGTTGGAGACGCCGCCGGCAAGCGTGGTGAGGGTGGGGGATTCGGTGGAGGCGATGCGCGCGGTTTGGCGGAGATAGGCGGTGAGGGCGATGGGGTCTTCGATGTCGAGGAGCATGGGAGAGCGTGAAACATGAAGACATGAAACATGAAGAAAACTCCGTCTTGCGACGGAGCGCGTATTGGCACTACGCCCTCACCCCCGCCCTCTCCCGAGTACAGGAGAGGGGGTAAGACGCGCCGGCGGTGGGCAGTGCCAACCTACTTCTTCACGCCCATCAGATGCTCCAGCAGCGCGATCTCCAGCGCCTCGTAATCCCGCGCGGCGATCATCTGCTTTTCGAACTTCGTATCCCATGTCCGCACCTTCTCCACCAGGTGCAGGAACATCTTGCGGCTGTTTTCCAGATGCCGCGTGGCGTGCTCGGGCTTGGTGGTTCTCAGGGCCTTGGTATCGAACGCGACCATGCCGATGCTGGAGAAATTGGCGGCCTCCAAAACGCGCACCTGATTGAACGCAACCCGCAGATTCGACGCCCCAAACGCCTTGTCCTGGTCGTATTTCAAGCCGTTCTGATCATTCAAATGCACGCTCCACAGCTTGTTCATCGACAGGGCAAACGCCATGTCATCCGATGGGTCCAGCCCCGCCAAAAGCGAATGCGCCGTCTCGATCAATCCGCCAACGCGCCTGGGATCGCTCGCCAGCGAGGCCAGCGCCAGTGCGTGGCCGATCGTGGGGATGTACGCCTGGTCCATCGGCTCATTGGGCTTGGGCTCAATGGCGATGCGGACGGCGTTGTCGTGGGCGAGGATCTGGTTGATCCCATCGAGAAGCCAGCGATGCGCATCAATGGCCGGCTTGGATTCGCGAATATAAGTCCCTTCGCGCGCCAGCCAGAGGACCAGAATATCCGTCCCCATAATCCGGCCAATGTCGGCCGTCCGCTTGGAGCGCTCGATCGCCCACTTGCGCAAGGCCGGGTCGTTATTCGTGAACGCCCCATCGATCGTGCGGGCATCTTCCCAGAGCCGCGGCGCAACGAGTTCAGTCACCAGGCCTTCTGATTCGAGGCTCTTGCGCATCTCCTTCGCCTCGCGCTCGATCTGCGGCCAGGATTTGGATTCAATCTCCGGCACCACATCATCATCGTGGAACATGACCGCATCAAAACCCAGGCGCTTGTAGACCTTGAGCTTTTCGGCCCAGGCGACCGTGGCCCGAACCGGCGGGCCAAACGGGTCAGCGCCTTCGCTGATGTTCCAGGGGCCGAACGAGAATTTGTACTGTGCGGGCATGGCGGGGCTCCTTTGATGTGTGAGTGAGGGAAGGATAGCAAGAGCGCGGGACCGGACAAGGAGGGGAATGGCGAAATCCGAAACCCGAATGGCGAATCAACTCCAATGACAAATGACAAATGACCAATGACCAGCGACACCAGCGGCCGATGACCAACAGCGCCCCTCATTGGTCATTCGACATTTTCATTTGATTCGCCATTCTGGTTTCGTCATTCGCAATTGCGCCACCAAAGGGTCAGGAGCCGCCCACGACATGCTCACCCTTTCCGGCCATCGCCCCGCGGCTCCTGACCCTCTCGCGCTCCCGCCGGAACTTGCACAACCCTCCCGCATTCCGGACATCGCTCAGGCGTTGCACGTAGGTCATACCCACACCCCCGACATCGCCCCTCCCGCCCCGCGAGCAATCTCCGCCGCCGCGACCGCCACCACACAACGCCCCGCCACGCGGGCAACGCGCCGAAGACGATGGCCGGCATCCAGCAGGGAAAGGCGAGGGCGCGAATAGTGAAAAGAGCCGTTCCATCGAGATGCCCAAATCTTCCTTCATACGACCCATAGAAGACCCCGGCATGCTCCCAAGTAACATCCCATGCGCCACCGTTGCCCCAATCAACCTTTATTGGCTCCGGAGTTCGACGTCTCAGTCTCCAATCCCAGGATTTGTCGACCCTGTAGTCCGACGGCCGCCAGAATTCGCCCTCGGTGATAACCAAGCCGATTTCGCCCTGGCTCCATCCAAACTGCCATTGGCGCTCACGCCAGATTGGCCGATCGAACCAGTCATGCGTCAATTGCACGATATCCCATACCCAATACCCCCTTCCCCACGCCGCCACCACCGCCAAAAACAGCAGCAGCGAAATCGCCGTCAGCATCCGCCTGAGAATTCGCCCCAGCTTCCGCATGGTGCGATCATGGTAAATGTTCAGTGGACAATCGGAAAGGAGCGGAAAGGAAATCTCAAACCTGCAACCGCAATGGCGGATCAGCTCCCAATGACCAAAAACAAACGGCCGGTCGCAACGATCATTGGTCATTTCTTCATTGGCATTTGATTCGCCATTCAGGTTTCGTCATTCGCAATTCCCCACCTACTCCCGTTCCCCTGCTTCAAGTAAGATTCCCCCATGCCCAAACCCACCCGCCGTCGTTTCCTGCAAACTTCCGCCGCCTCCGCCCTCGCCTTCCACATCGTCCCCGCCTTCGTCCTCGGCGGGCCGGGCAAAAAGCCGCCTTCCGAAAAGCTGAACATCGCCGGCATCGGCGTCGGCGGCCAGGGCGGCGGCGACCTCAAGGAAATGGCCGGGGAAAACATCGTCGCCCTCTGCGATTGCGACTGGAAAAAGGCGGCCGGGCAATTCAAGCTTTATCCCAAGGCGCAGCAGTTCAAAGACTACCGCATCATGCTCGACAAGATCGACAAGCAGATCGATGCGATCATGGTCGCCACGCCCGATCACATGCACGCTCCGATCGCCCTGCATTACATGCGCGCGAGCAAACACGCCTATGTCGAGAAGCCGATGGCGCATACGATCGAAGAGACGCGCGTGATGGATAAGGTCGCGCGCGAGATGGGCGTGGTCACGCAGATGGGCAACAACGGCCACGCCGGTGAGGGATTGCGTCAGACCAAGGAGTGGATCGATGCCGGCGCGATCGGCATCGTCAAGGAGATTCACTGCTGGTCCGACCGGCCGGGCAAATTCTGGCAGCAGAACAAGGATCGCCCGGCCGAGACCCCGCCGGTTCCCGAGGGGCTGGATTGGGATATGTTCATCGGGGCCGCGCCGGAGCGGCCTTATCATCCGGTCTATCATCCCCGCGCCTGGCGCGGGTGGTTTGATTTCGGAACCGGCGCGCTCGGGGACATGGCGGTTCACAACATGGACCCGGCCTTCTACGCACTCGATCTGGGAGCGCCCATCGCGGCCGAGGCCAAGACCAGCCCGCTCAAGAAGGAATCGTACCCAGAATGGCAGATCATCACCTACGAATTCGCCGCCAAAGGCAAGCGGCCGGCCGTCAACATGATCTGGTACGACGGCGGGAAAATGCCCGAGACGCCCGCCGATGTGAAAGATGAATACAAGCTGGCCGACAACGGAATCATGTTCATCGGCGACAAAGGCACGATGGTCTGCGGCGGCTGGTCCGGCCCGCCCGCGCTCTTCCCCGGCACGCGCCGCAAGGACTTCGCCAAACCCGAGAAGACCATCCCGCGCAGCCCGCTGGGCCATCGCGGGGAGTGGATTCAGGCGTGCAAAGATTCCAAGCCCGAGGATGCCAAGGCCGGCTTCAGCTATTCCGCGCCGTTTACCGAGGCGCTGCTGGTCGGCAATCTTGCGGCGCGATTGCAGAAGCGCGTGGAGTGGGATTCGGCCAACATGAAATGCCCGAATGCGCCGGAAGCGGAGGCGCTGGTGCGGAAGACTTATCGCAAGGGGTATGGGATCGAGCCGGCATGAAGGTTTCTCTCATCCTTTTGAACGACCCCGTCCGATAAGAGGACCGGTCGGCCGCGTGCGCGCGGCGTGATTCGCCGTTGGAACGGCGATATCCGCAGCACGCGTGAACCGGGCCCTCTTCATTGGAGCATTCCATGTTCAGCAGAAAGTTTTTCGCCTGGGTCGGGGTTGGCGTTCTGTCGGCGGTTGCGATTCCCGCGCTGGCCGCGCCGCATCTGGCCAAAATGATCCAGCACAAGCCGGTCACCACCACCAAGACCACGCCGACCAAGGCAACAACGACGGCGAAAACAACGACCGCCAAACCCCTGACCGCCTCCACCAAAACGCCCGCCAAGACCACGGCCACCACCAAAAAGAAGATCGCCACAGCCACCCCCAGCCGCATCCACACGATCCATCGCACCAACCTCACCCACAAGACCAACGCTGTCCATCGCTCTCATGTGAGCGTCGCCAAGAAGTCCCCCACCCCCACCATCACCCACAAGGTCACCGCCAAAACCTTGCTGACGGCCACTACAAAATCTCCCGCCACCACTTCCACCAAACTCACCGCACCCAAAGCCAGCACGGCCACCACCGCCAAGCGCCTGCTCCACTAATCGCGGCCGACTCAATCGAGCGATCAATTCCCAACATCATAAATCCGACGACCCCGCGCCAATCGCGGGGTCGTCTCGCTTTTGGCCCACGCGCCCTCTTCCAATCGCGCCATCTCATTGTCTGGTGGCCGCGGGCGGTTGCCAGCCCGGGGATCAGTGTGGTTTCAGTTATGGGCCAGTTGCACATATGATCCTCCGCATGCGGGCTTGCTTGGCGCAATCTCATTGTCTTCGTCCCACTCTATGATGACCTGCCATCCCGAGCCCGGCGCCCACCTGCAATAACCCACCATGAAATACGCCATCTGCAACGAGCTCTTCGAAAACTGGCCCTTCGCCAAGGTCTGCGATTTCGTCAGATCGATTGGATATCAGGGTCTTGAGATTGCACCATTCACGCTGGCGTCGCATGCTTCCAAAATCTCCGCCGAGCAGCGGCGCGAGCTTCGGCGCACGGCTGAAACCGCAGGCGTGGACATTTTGGGGATTCACTGGCTGCTGGCGAATGTGGTGTCGGAGCGGCCGCTTTATGTGACACATCCGGATGGGGGGGTGCGGAAGGATACGGCCGACTATTTCGTGCAGCTCACGCAGCTCTGCGCGGATCTGGGCGGGAAGATCATGGTGATCGGATCGCCTAAGCAGCGCAATCTGATGGCGGGCGTCTCGCGCGATCAGGCCATGGGGTACGCGGCCGAGGTTTTTTCAGCCTGTCTGCCATTGGCGGAGAAAAATGGTGTGACACTGGCGATCGAGCCACTGGGGCCGGCCGAGACGGATTTTTTGAACTCGGCGGCCGATGGAATCGAGCTGATCGAGCGGATCAATCACCCGAATTTCCGCCTGCATCTGGATGTGAAGGCGATGTCATCGGAAGCCAGGCCGATCGCGCAGGTGATTCGGGAATCCAAGGCGCACACGGTGCATTTCCACGCCAATGATCCGAACCTGCTGGGGCCAGGAATGGGGGATGTGAAGTTCGAGCCGATCATCGAGGCGCTGCGGGAGACGGGGTATGGCGGGTATCTGAGCGTGGAGGTATTCAACTTCAAGCCGGGTGCGGAGTTTATTGCGCGGGAGAGCGTGGAGTATTTGAAAAGGGTGTGCGGTGATGTTGGATAGTCGGGCTGCTTTGCAATACACGCGTGATTGTCATCCTGAGAGAGCCTTGGGCGACCGAAGGATCTGGCCTGTGCGTCGTGGGCCATTCGCAAGGTGAGTGAACCAATAGGTAGACGCAAGATTCTTCGGTCGCCTGAAGCTCCCTCAGAATGACCCACAGGATGACCCACAGAATGACCCTCAGAATGACCCACAGAATGACCCTCGAAACAGGTATTCATTCATCGTAGCGCGAGATTGGGGGTATAGTGGGTGGGTCACTTCTTCTGATACGCGGGCCTCCAACTCGAGGTGTCCATGCAGCACCGTGGCATTCGCAACTGGATTCTGAATTTCCTCTTCGTGCTTTTGGTGTCCTTCGTGGTTCATCTTCCGTGCGGCGCGGGCCCGCTGCGCGTGGGGGCGTATGTGCAGGATGTTTCGCCGACGACGTTTCCGGTGATCATCAATGGCGGGTTCGCGGAGGGCCACGCGGAAAAAATCATCGATCCACCCCACGCGCGGGCATTTGTGCTGGAGGATGGGAAGGAGAAGATCGCGATTGTTATCGTAGATTCGTGCATGATTCCGCGCGAGCTGCTGGATGATGCCAAGGAGCGAGCGAGGAAGTTGACGGGGATCGCAACCGATAGAATGCTCATCTCGGCGACACATTCGCATTCGGTGCCTTCATCGATGGCCTGCCTTGGGTCGGATGCGGATGCCAACTACGTGAAGATTCTGCCGGGGCTTTTGGCGCGGGCGATCGATGAGGCGAACAAGCGACTCGCGCCCGCCAGGATCGGCTGGACGGTCATCAATGACCCGGAGCATACGGCCGTGCGGCGGTGGATTTTCCGGCCGGACCGAATGCGGAAGGATCCCTTTGGCGAACTGACTGTGCGGGCGAATATGCATCCGGGGTATCTCAGCCCCGATGCGGTGGGGCCGACCGGGCCGATCGATCCGGGGCTGAGCGTGATTGCGATTCAGTACGCGGATGGCCGGCCGATGGGTTTGATCGCGAATTATTCGATGCATTATTTCGGGGCGTCGCCGGTGTCGGCCGACTATTATGGGAAGTTCTGCGCGAAGGTGTCGGAGAAGCTCGCGCCGGGGGATAAGGATTTCGTGGCGGCGATGTCGCAGGGGACTAGCGGGGATATCTGGCTGGCGGATTATTCCAAGCCCGCGCCGAAGGAGAAGCGGGATATCGAGGTCTATTCGCAGGCGATCGCGGATGAGGTGGCGGAGGCGGTGGGGAAAAACGAAAAGACTAAAAACTTAAGGCCGGGAGAGGCGGCTGGGGGGATTCAGTCGGCGGCGATTCAATATTCGAGCGATGTGCCCATTGCGATGAAGGAGACAACGCTGAAACTGCGGCGGCGGGTGCCGGATGAGAAGCGGCTGGCCTGGGCGAAGGAGAAGGTGGCGGCGTTTAACGCGGCCGCGGAGAAGGCTGGAGGAGCCGTGCCGATCAAGCCGAAATTGCAGCCGGATGTGTATGCGCGGGAGGCGATCATGCTGCACGATGAGCCGGAGCGCGAGCTGAAATTGCAGGCGATTCGGATCGGCGATCTGGCAATTGCGGCCATTCCCAACGAAGTCTTCGCGCTGACGGGATTGAAACTCAAGGCCATGAGCCCCCTGCCGATGACCGTCAACATCGAACTGGCCAACGGGGCCGAGGGGTACATTCCGCCGCCGGAGCAGCACAAACTGGGCGGGTATACGACCTGGCCGGCGCGGACGGCGGGGCTGGAAGAGCAAGCCGAGCCGAAGATTGTGGAGGGGGTTCTGAAATTGATGGAGGCGGTTTCGGGAGCGCGGCGCAAGACGCCGGTGGAGGGAATGGGAGATTACGCGAAGGCGGTGATGGCCTCCAAGCCCGCGGCCTACTGGCGGATGGCGGAAATGAGCGGGCCGTTCTGCGCCGATATCACGGGGAATGGGCTGACGGGGATTTATGAAGCTGGTGTGGTGTTTTATCTTCCGGGGGCGGTCGGCGGCGCGGCGGGCGATGCCATCACGGGCGATGCCATCACGGGCGATGCGGCCAGGCCGAGCCGGGCGGCGCATTTTGCGGGGGGAAGGCTGGCGATCGCGCCGATGGAACTGAAGCTGCCATATTCCGTTGAGTTCTTTGCCTGGAACGGAATGGCGGCCGAGGCGCGACCAGTGGCGGCGTATCTATTCTCGCGCGGTAAGAAGGGAGACCAGGATGGCGATGGGGATCATCTCGGAATCGGCGGGAATATTGAGGGTGGAGCGAATGCGGGAAAGCTAATTTTCTACAATGGAAGTGGCCGTAAACAACTGCTGGCCGGCAAGACAATCATGACGCCGCGCGAGTGGTATCACATCGCGATGGCGCGGGATGGCAAGCGCGTGCGGGCATGGGTCAATGGGAATCTGGAGATCGATGCCGATGCCGAAGTGACCAGCGACACGGAGGATTTTTTCTTCGGCGGCCGCTGCGACAACTTTGCGAACCTGGAGGGGAAGCTGGATGAGATCAGCTTCTATCGGCGGGCGCTGCTGACGGATGAGGTGGCGGGACATTTCAAGGCGGCCGCCCTGCCTGCGCCGAAAGAGGCGGGAGCGAAGGCGGGCGGGACGACAGGCGGGAGCGCAAGGTCGGCAACTGCAACGGGGACGGCCACGGCGGTATCGACAGCGGCGGTTGACTCCACTCCGGCTGGCCAGGGCGCGGGATTGCGCAAGCGAGCATCTGAGCCGCTCTCGCCGGCCGAGTCGATGGCGAAGATTCATGTCGCGCCGGAGATGGTGGTGGAGCTCGTCGCGGCCGAGCCGCTGGTGGTGGACCCGGTGGCGATTGACTGGGGCGCGGATGGAAAGCTCTGGGTGGTGGAGATGGCGGATTATCCCTATGGGATGGATGGCAAAGGCGCGCCAGGCGGGCGGATCAAATATCTGGAAGACACTGATGGCGATGGGAAGTACGACAAGGCCACGCTCTTCATGGATCACATTCAGATGCCCAACGGAATTCTCGCGTGGAAAAAGGGAGTCATCGTGACGGCCGCGCCGGAGGTGTTTTATGCGGAGGATACGGATGGGGATGGGAAGGCGGATAAGAAGGAGGTCCTGTACAGCGGATTCAAGGCCGGAAACCCACAGCTTCGATGCAACGGGCTGCGCTGGGGATTGGACAACTGGGTGTATATCGCCAACGGGTGGAGCGCGGGCATCGTGAAGAGCGCGAGGACCGGCAAGACACTGGACATCAAAGGGCACGATCTGCGGATTCGCCCGGATACCGGGGAGATGGAGCTGGTTTCGGGGTGGTGTCAGTTCGGGCGCGAGCAGGATGACCGGGGGCGATGGTTCGGCACGGACAACAGCCATCCGCTCTTCTATTTCGCGCTGGAGGAGCGGTATTTGCAGAAGAATCCGAATATCAGCATCCCCGATGCGCGGGCGCAGTTGCTGCCGCTGCCCCTGCCGCCGGTGTTTCCCAAAAGCGCGTTCGCGCGGCGGTATATCGGACTGGATCATCACGGGCATTTCACGAGTGCGTGCGGGATATCGGTTTGGAGGGATGAGGTCGAGGGTTCAGGGTTCGGGGTTCAGGGTTCAGGACAGAAGCGAGAAGCGAGAATCGAGAAGCGA
The DNA here is from genome assembly GCA_038244055.1 of Tepidisphaerales bacterium. Taxonomy (GTDB): domain Bacteria; phylum Planctomycetota; class Phycisphaerae; order Tepidisphaerales; family Tepidisphaeraceae; genus DASPKW01. The sequence continues at coordinate 41,615 of JBBRTW010000003.1, forward strand.
GACGATGCTCGCAACTCGCAACTCGCAACTCGCAACGCTTCCGATGCAACTCGCAACTCTTCCGTGCATGCCTTTATCTGCGAGCCGGTGCATAATCTGGTGCAGCATCAGGCGCTGGTGGAAAATGGTTCAACATTCAGCGCAACGCGCGTGGATGGGGAGAAGGGGGCGGACTGGGTGGCGGGGGAGGATCCGTGGTTTCGGCCGGTGATGACGCGATGCGGGCCGGATGGGGCGCTTTGGGTGGTGGATATGTATCGGTATATGATCGAGCATCCGGATTGGCTCAACGAGGTGGGGAAGAAGGAGCTCGCGCCGTTCTATCGCGATGGCGATGACCGGGGGCGGATCTATCGGGTCTATCCGAAAGCCCGGCCGCCGCGCGCGCTGGCGCGGCTGGATAAGGCTTCAATCGAAGAACTGGTCAAGGCGCTGGAATCGCCATCGGGTTTCACGCGCGATCTGGCCCAGCGGCTGTTGATCTGGAGCCCGGATGAAAAGGCCATGCGCCTGCTGCGGCGGATGGCGCTGGAGTCAAAAAATCCCCTGGCGCGCCTGCACGCGCTCTGCGCGATGGATGGGCTAACCGGCATGATCGATCATACCGGGCCGCACAAGGTGGAGAGCCTCGACGCCGAACTTATTCTGGCGGCGATGAAGGATGCGGATGCGGGTGTGCGGATGCAGGGAGCGCGCCTGGCCGAGGGCTGGGTGAATGATCGGCCGGAATCGGCGGCCGTGGTGGAGGCGCTGGCGAAACTGGCGGCCGACGAAAACGCAAGCGTGCGCGTTCGGGCGATCTACGCGCTTGGGTTGTGCGTGGATGACCATGCCAGGGCGGCCGCGGATGCCGTGGCGGCAGCCGCGGTCAAACATGCGGATGACGCGTATGAAACGGCGGCGGCGCTGGGGACGATCAGCCAGCATGTGTTTCCCGATATTTCCACCAATGGGCTGGATGGCCGGCGATTGTTGACGCCGCATTTCGAGGCCTTGGTGAAGGCGGCGGTCGCGGCACGAGTTGCGCCGGATTCGACGCTCTATCAGAATCTGCTGATCGTCGCGGCGGCCGGGCGGAACCGGCAGGCTTCGGCGGAGTTACTTGCGCCAATCACGACGCCAAGCCCCGAGGGATTTACCCCCGCGCAGATTCGCGCGGCCGGGCGCTGGATGGATGCGATGGCGGGTCGGCATCTCTCGATTGTGGATTTTCTGGGATCGAACGGCGCGATAGGAAAGGGAAAGGAAATGCAGACGCTTGCGCCTCTGTTCGATCACGCCGCACGCGCCGCCGGCGATGAGAAGGCGACCCCCGATGATCGGCAGGCGGCCACGGAGCTTCTGGGACGCCTGCCGGAGCGAAAGGCGGCCGATCTGAAGATCATCGGGGCACTGCTCTCCCCGCAAACACCGGCCGAGGTCCAGGTCGCCGCGGTGAAGGCGGCCGGGCGCACGGGCGATCCATCGGTGCCGGCGTTTCTGCTGGCCGGCTGGGCCGGGCACGGCCCGCCCCTCCGCACAGCCATCGCCGATGCGCTCTTCACGCGCGAGACTTGGCTCGCCGATTTCGCCAAGCACCCGGCCGCGCGGGACCTGGATTTCTCCCGCAAGCAGCGCCTGCTCAACCACAAATCCCCCGCCATCCGCGAAGCGGCCAAAACCAATCTCGCATCCGCCGCCGCCGGCGCGGACCGGCAGAAAGTCATCGATGAATACGCGCCATCCCTGACCATGCCCGGCGATGCGAAGCGCGGCCAGACTCTTTACGCCGAGCAATGCGCCACCTGCCACAAAGTCGGCGCGGCCACGCTCAGCGCCGATGGCAAACCGCTCGGGCACGATCTCGGCCCGAACCTGCTGACGGTCCGCGACTGGACCAGGGAAAGCCTGCTCACGGCGATCCTCGATCCCGATCGCACGGTTGCGCCGCAGTTCATGTCTTACATCGCGACTCTGGCCGATGGGCATCAGATCACGGGGCTGATCGCGGCGGAGTCGGCCGGGTCGATCTCGATCCGGCAGCTCGATGATACGACGGTGCAGGTGGCGCGGGCCTCGCTGAAATCGCTGGTCTCCACGGGCCATTCGCTGATGCCGCAGGGATTCGAGTCCGCGCTGTCGGCGAAGGACCTGGCGGATTTGATGGCGTTTGTGACGGATGCGGAGCGAAGGTAGACGTCGACAGAAGATCGGTACAATAAAACATCCAAAGCGACGGTGACGTGCTTCAACCGCAATCATGAATCAATCAGCGATCATACTCCTGGCGGCCGGCAACTCCACGCGAATGGGCTCGCCCAAGCAACTGCTGGATTTTCGAGGCAGGCCGCTTCTTCGGCATGCCGTGGAGACTGCCCTCGCGGCGGAATGCGGGCCGGTGGTCGTCGTCCTCGGGGCCCATGAGATGGAGATGCGCGCGGCGGTTGAAGGGCTGGCGGTTGAGATCGCGATCAATCCGCACTGGGCGGAGGGGATGGGGACTTCGATTCAGGCGGGGTTAGACCATTTGCAGGCGCGCGACATCGTTGGAGCAATCTTAGCGCTGGCGGATCAGCCGATGGTCACGGCCGGCATTTTGCGCGGGCTGGTCGAGCAGCACCTACAGAGCGGCAAGGCGATCGTGGCATCGCGTTACTCGGGGACGGCGGGTGTGCCGGCATTTTTCGCGCGCGGAAGTTTCCCCTTGTTGATGGCACTCAAGCCGGATCAAGGATGCAAGGGCGTGATCCTCGGCCATCCCGATGATGCACTGCTGGTAGACTGCGCGGAGGCGGCGATGGATATCGATACGCCGGATGACTACGCCCGCGCGGTGGGAGGCGGACAATGAATGAGTTGGAAGCGATTCTCGATGGCATCGAGCGGCTGTGGCTCGCGGGCGAAGAGGCTGCGCTGGCGACGGTGGTCAGCGTGAAAGGGTCGGCCTACCGGCGGCCGGGGGCGCAGATGCTGATTTCGCCCGGAGGTGGCGGGCGAATCGGGTCGGTGAGCGGCGGATGCCTTGAGGGAGATGTTGCCCGCAAGGCATGGCAGTTGACCGAAGGCGGACAGGCGGCGGTGCTGCGCTATGATTCATCGGCCGATGATGATGGCCTCTGGGGACTCTGGCTGGGATGCAATGGGGTGATTGAAATCCTCGTTGAACGAATCGCGCGGGCCAATCCGCTGGTCGGGTTTGTGCGGCAATGCTTCGAGAGGCGAAGGCGGGGATTGGTCGCGACTGTTTTTGGCGGCGAAGAGGCAACCGGGGTCGCGGTGGGTGCACGTTTGCTGATGGACGAGGATGGCGCGATCGAGTCGGATCCCTCTTCACTTGCCGAGCGCATCCCGCGGCTTGTTGAACATGCCCGCGCGACTGCCGAGTTGGGAGAAACGCAGATTGCATCGTACAAACTGGCGAATGGTCGCGCGGAGGCGCTGCTGGAAATCATCGAACCGCCGGTGGCGCTGGTGATTTGCGGGGCGGGATGGGATGCGCTTCCGCTGGTTGCGGCGGCCAGGGCGGTGGGGTGGCGCGTGGCGGTGGCGGACCGCCGCGCCGGCCACGCAACGCGCGAGCGATTTCCGCTGGCGGATGGAGTGGTCGTTTGCCCCCCTGCTGATTTGGCAAAGCATGTGCGGATGGATGCGCGGACGGCCATCGTGCTGATGACCCATCATTATCCCGATGACCTTGGTTTTCTGCCCGCGGCGCTGCGATCCGAAGCGTTCTACGTCGGCCTGCTCGGGCCGGCCCGGCGGAGAGATCGGCTACTGGTGGACCTGTTCGATCAGGAAGGATTCGCGCCTGCGGATTCGGAACTCGCGCGCCTTTACGGGCCGGTCGGGCTGGATATCGGCGCGGAAGAGCCGGCCGAGGTCGCGGCGGCGATTGTCGCGGAAATTCTGGGCGTATTAGCGAGGCGGAGCGGCGGGCCAATGCGAGAGCGTTGCGCGCCGATTCACGATCAGGTGCGGCACTTGAAAGAAAACGCTTGTTCCCCTCCGCAAGCATCGGTAGCATGATGCGGATGGTCGCCTACGCGCCCTACCGACTCTGCTGCGCGACCATCATGCACCTCGCCCATGCTGTAAATAGAACGGGAATAGCCGTCATTGTGGGTCTGATCGCCGCGCCTGGTTTGGTGACCGTTGCCGCGTGGGCCGCGCCTCCGGCCACCGTTCCCCAGCCTGGCGAAGCAGTGCCCGCGCTCGATTTTCGCTGGGCGGAATGGCAGACCCGGCATAACGGTCAGTTGCTTCTCCGCCGGGCCATGCTGATGGGCGATCCGGGTCTCAGCAGGCGGGTCGATGATGCGATCGCCTTCCACGCCGAATTTCGTTCCATGCTTTTCGAAGGCCGGCAGCGGCAGGCGCTGGCGATTCCGACGAACAAGGTCACGAACCTGCCTGGCCTGTCAACGCCGCTTGTGGAATATGACTTCATAGCCAGTTTCAGGGGCATCCGCTTTCGCCAGACCGAGACGACGTTCCGCGAATTTTTCGGAACCGAAAGTTACGAATGGGCCCTGTGGGTCAATAATGTGGCGGAGGCATACCGGTCTCACGGCGATGCGGGAGATGTCGAAAAGGCCATTGGATATTTCAAGGAGGCCGAGCAGATCATCATCAAGGCCTATGAGGGCCTGCCCAATCCCGATCAGGCCAATATTCACGCCAACCTGGCGCTGGCCGAGAGCGAGCTTCTGCATTTCGATGCGGCGCGGCGCGGGATGATCGAGGCCCTGGAGACACTCAAACGCACCGTTGGGACGCGGCACGCGCTGTTCTGCCTGCACACGACAAACCTGGCCGAACTGTGCCGCAAGACGGGCGATCTGCCCACGGCGCGGAAATTGCTCAACGACAATATCGCGCGGCTCGATGCGATCGCCGAGCCGTATTCCATCGGCGAGCGCATCGACCTGCTGCGAACCCGCATCTTCACGCTCAACGCCCTGGCCAACCTCGAGGAAGACATCAACGACCACCAGCAGGCGCGGCGCTGGCTGGATCGAGATCTGGTGGAGGTCATCAAGCTCGAGGCGCTGATGAAGACCGATCCGACCGACATGCGGGCGCTCTGCCTGATTCAATTGGCGAACCTGGCGGCCAACGGCGATGAACTGGACCTCGCGGCGTTGGACCGGGCCGACCAGCAAGCCGACGAGGCGACCGCGATCATTCTCAAGCTGTTCGGGCAGGATCATCCACGCTACGCCGAGGCGTTGCTCGTACATTCGCGCGTGCTTCTCCGCCGCTCCGACCCGGCCAAGCGCGATCTCGAGCGGAGATTTTATTTTCGCGAGACCGCCCGGAAAATTCTCTCCAAGCAGGGTGCCGGCCCGGCCGCCCATCTCCAGTTGTTTACGATCGACATTCAGGACCTGCTGCGCGACAAGCGCTTCGATGAAGCCGAACGCACGGCCGACCAGTGGGTGAAGGAGGCGCGCGCCCTTCTCGGCGAAACCGCGCCGGAGGTGGCGGGAATCTGGCTGAAGATCGCCATTACCCGGATGATGGCGGGGCATCCCGATCGGGCCTGCGAGGCGGTCGATCAGTCCCTTGCCCTGGCGCGGCGGCACCTGGACCTGACGCTGGCGGCGCATTCGGAACTCCAGCAGCTTCAAATGGCACGCGATGTCCGCGCGCACCTCGATGTGTTTTTGTCGCTGCACCGCGCGGCCGGGATGATCGACCAGGATGCGTATGGACAGATTCTGTCCATCAAAGGGGCGGTGTTCACGCGGCAGAGATTGGTGCGCGCGGCCCGCGATCCGGCTGACACCCGCTCGGCCGATCTGCTGACGCGCCTGCGCGGGGAAGTCTCGCTCCTCCAGTCACTGACCCAGACCCGCGCCCAACACGGCCCGGATCCATCGCTCGATGCCCGCCTCACCCGGCTCAATACATCGGTTGGCCTGCTCCAATCCGAGCTTTCCACGGCACTGGATCAAAAGAGCGCGCTGCACTTGGCCGGCCCGGATCAGCTTCGCAGCGCCCTGCCCGAGGGCGTTGCCCTGATCGATTTCATCCGTTTTTTTGATACCCGTCCGCCCGCGCCGGGCAAGGACGACTGGGATGAGCGCCCGCGCTACCTCGCGATGATCTCAACCCGCAATCAGCTCATGCCCGTCGAGTTCGACGATAAGATCGATGCCAATGTCATCGATGCGGCCATCGCCGACTGGCGGAAGAATCAGTTGTTCGATGCCGAGGCCGGGCTGCGCCTGCGAAAGATGCTCTGGGCCCCGATCGAGCCGCGATTACAGAACATCAAGGTCATTCTGATTTCTCCCGATGGCGCGCTGAACATGCTCCCCTTCGCGGCGCTTCCCGATGAGCCCGCGCCGGGGCGCGGGCCGGCCGGATCAAACGCGCCGCTCGGGCGACTGATCGACCGCTATGCGTTCGCGACCGTGCCGGTGCCGGCGCTTCTGCCTTCGCTCATGGACCCCAAGGCCGCTCGGCCGGGCAAGGGAGCGCTCCTGGTCGGTGGGATCGATTTCAATCACGCGATCGCTTCGACCCCGCCCACCACGCAGCGAGCGGTAATGCCGATCGCAACGACCCAGGCCGGCGGCTTTGGCCCCCTGCCCGGCGCGGCCGAGGAAATCCGCGTGGTATCGGCCGAGTTCACCCACGCCTTCGGCCCTGAGTCGGTGCGAACGCTCAGCGGCGCTGCCGCGACCAAATCCGCGCTCTGGGATGCGGTGCGCGGGCGGCGCTTCGTCCACCTGGCCACGCACGGGTTCTTCAATCCCCAGCCCGCGCTGCCCGCCACCCGCCCGGCCAATTCGAGCGATGCGATGGCCGGCGCGCTCGCCAATGCGCCCCTGATTGTCGACCCTGGCCTTCTCTCGGGTATCGGCCTGTCGGGCGCGAACCTCCCATCGCGTATGGGCGAAGGCGATCTTCCGGAGCCCAACCAGGGTCTGCTTACAGCCGCCGAGGTGGAGCAGGGAGATTTGAGCGGCGTGCAGACGGTCGTTCTCTCGGCCTGCGAGACCGGCCTGGGCACTTCATCCGCCGGCGAAGGATTGCTGGGGTTGCAGCGCTCGTTCCAAATGGCCGGGGCGCGGACCGTCGTTGCCAGCCTGTGGAAGGTGGACGATCAGCGCACGCGCGAGTTGATGATTTCCTTCTACGACAAGCTCATCGCGCGGGGCCGGCCGCCGATCCTCGCGCTGCGGCAGGCGCAGCGCGAAGTGCTCCATTCGCAAAGCGCATCCGATGGCCGCTCCCGCGCCGTGGTTGTCGGCGGCGATTCAAGCCGGGCCGGCGACCCCTCCGCGACGGCCTCCCACCCGACGCTCTGGGCCGCCTGGATTCTCAGCGGCGATCCGGGCGATCTCAATGCGGCCATGGCGCAATTTGATGTCGTCGATCCGCCCCCGGCCGCCGATCTGGCGGCTGTCCTGCCGCCAGCGGCCGATAATGGCCGGGCTGGCTGGGGTGTGCCCCTCGCCGCGGCATTGGCGCTGGCTATCGCGATTGTACTGGTTCGCAGGCGATTTCGGGTTAAGACGACCGCATCGTAAGTCGATCAAGTGGATATGGGACGGGCTTACACAATTCGGCGACGGGGCGTATCTCTGATCTATTGCATCGTCATCATGTCCATGCTGGTCGGCATGTGCTCGTTCGGCGTGGATTACGCGCGGGTACAACTCGCCAAGACGGAATTGATGCGGGCCGCCGATACCGCAGCGCGGTACGCGGCCAATGGCGTAGCGGATGGCACCTATCTCGCCAAGGCGCAGGCGGCCGCATCGGATAACACCGTCGATGGCACGACGGTCAGCCTGCAATCATCCGATGTGGAACTGGGAACGTGGAATTCCACGACGAAAGTATTCACCACCGGCGGCGCTTCGCCCAGCGCGATCCGCGTTACGGCGCGGCGGACCCAGGCGCGGGGAAATCCGATCAATACGACCTTCGCGGCCATTCTCGGCAGGACCAGCGCGGATGTCACCGCCGTGTCGGTGGCCACCTTTGCCGCAGGCACCAATACGACCCTCTACGCCCCCAGCAGCGGCAACCCCTGGCTGGCCGGCATGCCCAGCGGAACCTATGCCAACGGCTACGACTCCGCGCCGGCCAATTCTCCGGCCCAGATAACCGGGATTTCCATCGTTCCCGGCAGCAAGTTGAATTTTAACTTCAGCGGCAGCGCCAGCTATTACCCGGGAACGCAGCCGTTTGATGCCGATGGAAACCCGAGTTGGATCATCAATAATTATTCCGGGCGGGAACATGGAAAATCGAATCTGAATGCGCCGCTCTGCGCGGTCGTGGGCGTTTTCCTGGATGATTCGCAGCCCGATCAGGCGGGCGCCGCTCCCGCCGATCTCGACTTCTCCACCGCCGCGAGCCGCGATTTCAGTTCGCTCTCGCCGCAGCTTCGCCAGCCGTTTTTCATTGGAAATGGCGTGCGCGACGATGGGGTGACAGTGCAGGATTTCATCGTCCCCGCCGGCGCGACGCGCTTCTACCTGGGGATCATGGACGGCCAGCAGTGGAGCGACAACGCCGGGGGATTGACTTCGACCGTCGTCAAGCCGCCGACCGTCACCACCGTCAAATAGCGATGCGATCGCCCGCCGCCCGCGCTTTCGCACGGCCGCCTCTGCCGCTACCCTTCCACCCATGCGCATTCAATTCTGCGGAGCCAACCGCACCGTCACCGGATCATCCCACCTCGTCGAAATCAACGGCCGCCGGATTCTGCTCGATTGCGGCATGTACCAGGGCTCGCGCGAGCTGGCGAACCGGCTGAACCAGTGGCTGCCGCGCGATCCGCGCGACATCGATACAGTCATCCTTTCGCACGGGCATCTGGATCATTGCGGCAAGCTGCCCGTGCTGGTCCGAGCGGGATTCAATGGCAAAATCCACTGCACGCCCGCGACGGCCGCGGTGGCCAATATCGTTCTCTCCGACTCGGCCGCCATTCAGGAGGAAAACGCCGAGTACCTCAATCGCCGCCAGCGCGATCCCAATGAGGAGCCGGTCCGCGCCCTCTATACGCCGGGCGATCTCCCGCGCACATTGCGCCTCTTCAATACAGTCCCCTATGGACAGCGCACCGATATCGGCGATGGAATCGCCTTCACCTTCTTCGACGCCGGGCACATTCTCGGCTCGGCCTACATCATCCTCGAATGGAATGAAGGCGGCGCGATTCGCTCACTCCTCTTCACCGCCGATATCGGCCGATACAACACGCCCA
>JBBRTW010000004.1:0-45240 GCA_038244055.1 Tepidisphaerales bacterium
CAAGCGCTCGACCGGGCTGCCGCCGCCATGGAGGCCGCCAGGAAAGCCCAGGCATTAACCGCCACTCAACCCGCGACGCACCCCGCCAGCGTTCCGGCTGGTGACCCTGCGAATCGATGAAAGCATCCATCATGGACCAGCGCCTCCCCCATAACCCGACCGCCTACGATGATGACTGGGAAGATCAGCCGCGCCAGGGCCCGTTCTACAAGTGGTTTCTCGGCATCGCCGTTCCGCTGACCGTCGCCGGTTTCGGCATTCACGCGATCATCACCCAGCAGGCCGACTACAGCGGCCGAGTCACGCTGATCCTCCACGGCGTAAGCGCCATCGCCTTCGGCATCGCCGCCATTTCGCTGGCGATCTTCCTGCACTGCCACTACTTCTGGGGCAACATCTACGATCAAATCTGGTTCGCGGTCCTGGGCAAAATCCTGGCCGCTTGCGGGTTTATCGGGGCGCTGGGAGTGCTGATCGTGCGGGTAGGCGTGCTGGGGAAAATGTAGGCGAGGCTGCACCACCCTCGCCGACGCCGCTTCTCCCATCCGCTGCCATCCCATTTGACATTTGACATTTGCCATTTTCCATTTGACATTGCCCTGACACATGAAGTTCAAACGCCCTCCCCTCCGCCCGCAGGTCACCACGCTCTGGGATTATCCATCGCAGGATTACGGCGAGGGCCAGCAGGGTGTGGCGGGGTACAAAGGGGCGACGCCTTCTTACATCATCTGGAATCTGCTGCAGCGCTACACTAAGGAGAAGGACCTGGTGGTCGACTCCTTCTGCGGCAGCGGCACGACACTGGATGTGGCCCGGGATCTGAAACGCAAAGCGCTGGGATACGATGTTCACCCCACCCGCAAGGACATTTTCCGGGTCGATGCCCGCAAGCTGCCGCCGGAGCTGACGGGGAAAGTGGATTTCGTTTTTATCGATCCCCCCTACTCCACCCACCTGGATTACGGCCCCGACCCGCGCGACATCGGCAAGCTCGACGCGGCCGAGGGGGTCGGCGGCGAATACTACAAGGCGATGGAGCAGGTCTTCGCGGAAATCTGGCGGATTCTCCGCCCCGGCAAATGCTTGGGGCTGTACGTCTGCGATTCATACGTTCACGGCAAAGGCGCGTTTCACCCGCTGGGCTTCGAGCTGTTCGGGCGGCTGATGAAACAGGGATTCGAGCCGGTGGATATCGTGGCCGTGACCCGGCACAACAAAACACTGGAGATGGGCAACTACCGCAAGGCGGCCGATGAAGGGAACTTTTTTCTTCGCGGGTTTAATTATTTGTTTATATGCCGGAAGCCGGTGTGATGCGGCGGGCAGAGTACCTGAACGCCAAGACGCCAAGTCGCCGAAGTTTGGAAAATGAGGAAAAGGCGAATTGTTTGGGCGTGTTTTCTGTATATAGTATAATTCATGATCTTTTCCTGGGACGACTCGAATCGCGACCATATCGCAAGGCACGATGTGAGTCCCGAGGAGGCTGAGATTGTCGTGGTGGAGGCGGAGAATCCGTTTCCCAAAGCCATCGAAGACGGCAAGTTCGTTGTATGGGGAACAACTGAAACGGGCAGGCATCTTCAGGTGATCTATGTGCTCAAGACGCCCGACGAAATCTCATATGAAAGCCTGGCCGTGGAAGACTGGATGGACATTGAGGCGGGCGAGGTGGCTGAAGTCGTTCGCGTAATTCATGCGATGGATTTGACGGCGCGGATGAAGAGTCAGTTGCGCAAACGAAGGAGATAATCATGGCAACAAAAAAGAAGAAGACGGATGAAGACGATTTCGACGCTTTGGAGCGGTTGGCGCGGAGCATTACACCGGAGAAATTACGGCCGCTAACGCCTGAAATGAAGCGCCGGTGGGAGGCAGCGAAACGCGGACGGCCCAAAAAGCCGGCGGGCACGAACGCCGTCCCGACGCTGGTCACGGTGGAACCCCAATTACTGCGCAGGGCGGATGCGTATGCAAAGAAGAGCGGCATCAGCCGGTCGCAACTGTTTTCCGAAGCGGTTCGAATGCGGTTGGAGACAGCGGAATAGTATTGCTCATGGATTGCCTGACGTAGCTGGCTGCAGTTGAATGGCCTGGCCAATCTGGCGGAGATTGCTTCCGCACACGACCCGGGGAGCGGTTTCGCGGTCTTTATCGGGATGCACGACCACCAACACTCCCAGCGCCAGAAGCGCGGCGAGCCCGGCCAGCCAGCAAGCCAGCGCGACGTTCGCGCGGCGTCGCTGGTGAGGCGCTGGCGCGGGATTGATGGGGGGCGGGTCCGGGCTCATGGCTTGCCTGGTTTGGCCGGCTGCGGGCGCGGGGGGTTGTGGCCGGATTGCAACTCGGCCAGCAGATACTGCGACTCCGGCAGGTTCAGCCAAGTCACGCTCCCATCGCCGTAGAGCACATTCATCCCGGCATTCTTGTGATTCTGCATCCGCTCATGGACGACGACGTGACTGGCGCTGGCGGACGTCTGGGTGAAGCCAGCGCCGAGGTAGATGTAGGAACAATATTTTGGATTGGAGCGGAAGTTCTGGCGCACCTGCTGGGTGGTAGCGCCGGGGGCCGGGTCGTCGTCGCTGGTTGGACAAGTGAGAACGCGCGACTCCAACTCCTCTTCGGAGATCAGGAGATCGAGCGTTGGCGGATAGACGCCTTTATTCTCATTCGCATAGAGGAGAATGGCCTGGCCGATCTGGCGCATGTTGCTTCCGCACTTGACGCGATTGGCCGACTCGCGGCCATGACCGCGGTCGAAGACACCGGAAATCGACAGGGTCAGCACAATCAAGCCACCGAGCAGGAAACCCAGGGCGCGATTGGCGCGGCGGCGCAACGAACTGCTTATTTCGGCGTATTCGCGAGCGGCCAAGCCGGCAATAAGCGAGACAATGGAACTTCCCGCGAGCAGAATAAGTGCGCCGGTCGACCCGCGGTCGGTGACAATCAGGAATAAGAGGTCCGCCGAGAACAGCCCGGTGGCGACGAACGAAACAGTGCTGCACCGCGCGGATGTCCAGGATGAGCCAGTGGGGGCTTCGTACGAGAGGAGCACGGGAGGACTGCTGCCATTCGCTTCTTGCGGCGCTGGGGCAGAGTCAAGGATAGGCGGGAGGTCATTCATGGCTTGCCCGCCTTATCCGGCTGGGGCCGCGGCGGATTATGGCCGGATTGGAGCTCGGAGATCACATATTGTGCTTCACGCTTGTCGAGCCAATCCGTATGTCCATCGCCGTAGAGAATATCGATCCCCGTGCCGTGATTGGCCAGCGGCTCATAGACCATCAAATGCTCGGCGGTCGCGGTTTTCTGGGTCAGGCCAGCGCCGACGTAGATGTAGGAGCATTGCTTCGGATTGGCCCTGAAATTCTGAATGACTTGTTGTGTCGTAGCGCCGGAGGCTTTGACGTTATTGGAGGAGGGACACACAAAGACCTCGGGAGACATGCCATCGGCCGCGATCAAGACATCCAATGTCGGCGGAGAGACGCCCTTGTTGTCCATCGCGTAGAGCAGGATGGCCTGACCGATCTGACGGAGGTTTCTTGGGCATTTCATGCTGCCATATTCAGACAATTCGCGGTAATACGAAAGAAACATGACTGCCAATGACAGCCAGATTGCCCCCATGACCACCCAAAGCAATCCGTTTTCCCAGCGACGCTGCCGGGAGCCGGCGGGCGAATCGGATCGAGCGACGAACGCGCAACTCGTCGCCAGAATCGCGAGAATGACCGCAGCCGCCATGACGCCCGAGTGATAGTGGAGGTAAGGCACGGACATCGTCGCCGCAAAACAAAACGCGCCGAAGATAAGGGCCAGGGCAAACGCCTTTCCCGAAGGCCGCGAGGCGTTTGCCGCGCTTTCATACGAGAGGGTCGAGCGCCCGCCCGATTCCTGCGGAGGAGTCTGCCGCATCTCGCTATCGCCCATTTCCTCATCCATCGTTTTGCCTGCCATCCCGATTATACCGCTCCTTCTCGTCTCTTGCTTCAATCTTCTCTTCTCACCTTTGACATTTGCCTTTTGACATTCCTCTGCTGAAATCATCCGCTGATTGGCCGAAAGGGTCAGGAGCCGGGGGATGATGATCAGCGTATGGGGCATTCATGGTGGCCGGCTCCTGACCCTGACGCGTGGATTTGAGCAGGGCCTTTTGACATTTGACATCGCCCGCCTCCTCACCGCCACTCCACTTTCACCTTCTCCCCATGCAGATAGTGCCCTTTATCCAGCGAGCGCAATTCAAACGTCGCCCCCTTCTCCTCCAGGTTCAGATCGACCCAGCCGCGCGGCAATGCGGGTTGAAAAAGCCAGGCCGTGGGTGGGAGGTTGATGAGGTGGATGCCATCGCGCTTGGAGTAATTCCAGACGTGGGTGTGGCCGAAGATCAGGGCTTTGACCTGCTTGCGCGGGGCGAGGATGTTGAAAAGGTCGGACGTGTCATCCAGGCCGCTGCGTTTGTCGGCCGGGCGGGCATCGGGGTTGTGGTGGATGAAGACGATCGCGGGTTTGTCCGCGCGGGCATCGAGGGCGCTGGACAGCCATTTGAGCTGGGGCTGGCCGAGCGTGCCCTGGAGGCGGGCAGTGACATCGAGCGTGTCGAGGATGAAGAAGTTCGCCCGCTCGGCCGGTATGAGGCTGACGAGCTTGTCGGCCACCTCTTTATCGTTCACCCGCGCCTCGGACGGCTTGAGGGCCTTGAGGAAATTGCCGCGGTCATCGTGATTGCCCATCCCGATATGCACGGGCATCCCGGCCTGCCGCAATGGCGCAACCGCATCGATGAAAGTTGCGTAGTCTTCGGGCTTGCCATAGAAGTGGGCGCAGTCGCCATTGATCAGAACGGCCGCGGGGCGGGGCTTGAGCGCGATGATCTCGCCGACGGCCTGGGCGAGCGTATCCCACATGATGGTGTGGCTGTACTCGTTCTTCCGGTCGGCGTGGATGTGAACATCGGAGAGCAGTGCGAAGCGGTGTGGGTCGGGCTTAATATCCGCTTCGGCGGCGGCCAAGGCGGCGATGCCACGGGCGGAAAGGGCGCTGGCGAGCGTCGCCCCGAGAAAGGTTCGGCGGGAGAGGGGAGGAAGTGTGATGGGCATTTCGCATTCTCCGGTGCTTATCGCGGCGGGCCGTGGGTGTGGCTGGGGTCGGCCAGATTCAAATGCTCCACCGGCAGCCGGATGGTGAAAGTGGTGCCTTCGCCGGGTTTGGACTGGACGGAAATGGAGCCTTCGTGCTCTTCGACGATCTTCTTGGCCACCGCCAGGCCCAGGCCCGTGCCGCGGTTGCCCTTGGTGGAGTGAAACAGCTCGAACATATGCCCCATCATCGGATCGGGGATGCCGCTGCCGTTGTCGATCACTTCGATGATCGTCTGCCGGCCTTCGGCATCGTAGCGGCAGACGACGCGGATCAGCCCCGGCTCGCCGGGAGTGATCGCATCGAGCGCGTTCGAGAGGAGGTTCATGACCACCGTATGCATCCCGGCGGGGTCCAGGGGCGCGGGGGGCAGATTCTGCTCCACATCCGCCACCACCATGACCCCCTTCTCATTCGCGCCCGGCGCGACCAATTCGACGCATTCCTCCAGCAATTTGCGCGGGTTGACCATCTCCAACTGCGGCTCGCGCTCCTTGCTGTAGGCCAGCAAATTCATCGTCAGGTTGTAGATCTTCTGGAGGTTGCGATCGACCACCCGCCAGCCTTTGCCGAGCTGCGAGACGTTGTTGTTCTTGATCCCCATCTCCACCACATCCGCGCCTCCCCGAAGCGCCTGGAGGATATTTTTGATCGAGTGCGACAGCGCCGCCGTCGTCTCGCCGATGGCCGCCAGGCGCTCGGCCTGCAAACCCTGCTGGTGCAGCTTGACGTTCTGGATCGCCAAGCCGGCCTGCAAGCCGATCGCCGTCAGCAGCCGCAATTGGTCGGGCGAGTAAGTGTAGTTGCGAACAGAAGAATCGATATAGATCACGCCCGCGACCTCATCCCCATCTTTCCCATCGATCCGCCGGCTCTTGATCGGCACGCAGAGGGCCGAGCGGATGCCAAGGTTATGCACGCTCTTGCCCTTGGAAAACCTGGCATCGGTCATGGCGTTGGAGGAGAGCACGCCCTCCCCTTTTTCGATGACGTAATTGATGATCGTGCGCGAGGCGTGGATTTTTTCGTTGGGCCGGACTTTCTGAACCTCGCCGGTGCTGCTGGCGCGAGTTTCATCGCGCGTCCGCACGACCTTGGGCACGACCTCGTTGCGACGCTCATCGAGCTTCATGATGATCCCGCGATCGGCGCGGAAGTGCTCGAAGACGAGATCCATCACCACTTCCAGCACCTGATCCGCATCGAAGCTCGAGCCCAGCGAGGCATTGAGCTGGTAGAGCAGCTTGAGGTTGGCCATCGCCGCGGCCGCCGGCTCGGGGACGGCCAGCACCATCGAGTCCTCGCTCGAAGGGATCGTGTGCATGATCGAGGAATCCACCGCATCGGCTCCCGACAGGCGCACATCGCCCGTCCGCCCGCGCGTCACGCCCGGCTGCGCGCCGAAAACCAGGATCGTCCGGCCGACGCGAATCTGATCGCCCAGCTTGAGCGGCGAGACGCGGATGATGCGCTGCCCGTTGATCCAGGTCCCGTTGGCCGAGCCGAGATCCTTGAGAATCCACGAGCCATCCTCCTCGGGATGAAGTTCGCAATGCCGGCGGCTGACCGTGTTGTCCGTCATGGGCAACTGCCGCGATTCCCGGCCGACCAATGCCATCGCATCGGGCAGCTCGAAGCGGCGGCCTTTGTCAGGACCTTGTAACACCAGAAGAGTTAGCACACTCTGATTATAGTGCGGCGATGGAAAGTGCCCAATGATTCTCGCCAAACCCGTCAAGATTGGCGTTTAGCCCCCGGAACTTGGTACGATTCGTCCGATAACCCGGCCGCGGCGGTCTCGGTGACTGTCGATTCAGGAGACCCTCACATACCCATTCGGGCAGGAGCGTTCCATGGCGGTGCGGCTACTGATCATGTTCAGCGTGATGATTCTCGAACTGGGCCTGGGAATCGCGGCCATCCTCAACCAGGTGCCCGAACATTCCTACGGCATGCCCGAACATTCCTACGGCATCCGTCAAACCACCGTCGCCGGCATCGTCATGACCGTGGTGGCGATTCTCGTCGCGTGGCTGGTCACGATCGCCCTCTTCGTGCGCAAATCCTCCCGCGCCAAAGCCCGGCGACTCGTCGAGGAAGCCCGACTCGAAGCGGGACGGATCCTCGGCGATGCCACCGAAAAAGCCTTGGCTCTCTGCGGCATGGATGGCGGCCGATGCAAGAAATGCGGGAACGCGCGCACCGGAAAATTCTGCCCGCAATGCGGCAACACGGGCGCGACTGCGTAGCGTCAAAAAATTCAAATGAACCACGAAGGACACGAAGGGCACGAAGAAATTCAGAACTGATGATTCTTTATTCTTCGTGCCCTTCGTGTACTTCGTGGTTAATGCTCCGCCTTATTTCGCCTTCCGCTGGCCGTAAAGAATCGGCCCCGGCACGGTCAGCGGATCCTCCGCCATCATGACATTGTCGTACTTGAGGATCGTCCCCTTGGCTCGCTCCAATTGGGAGATCGCAACGTTGTAGTCGGCGGTGGCGCGGGTCTCTTCGCGCTCGGCGTTGGCGAGGACTTCCTGCTGCTGCAGCAGGCGGTTGATGAAATCGGGCGTGAACGGAGCCTGGCCGACCTGGCGCTCCTGCTGCAGCGCTTCCAGCGCCTCGCGGGCGGCCAGAACGGATTGGCGATTGAGGCGGATGCGCTCCCATCCATCGACAAGGCTGTCGTGGGCGTCTTTGACATCCTGCGTCACCTGCTCGATCAGCACGCGGTACTGATCGATCGCCTGGAGTTCCTGGAGCTGGGTGCGCCGCCAGATGGCCCGGGCTTCGCGGTTGCCCAGGGGGATTTCAAGCTGCAAACCGACTGAATACTGCGGAAAGCTCACGTCCGCGGAGCGCTCCATCGCGCCCTGCCACCGGCCATCAGCGCCTTGCGTGCCCATGGAGAGCACGAGATTCAGGCTGGGCATGAGGTTGTTCTTGGCCGCCCCTTTGATGATCTTGGCCGAGTCGATGCGGATGCGCTGCTGGGCCAGCTCGGCGCGGTTCTGGAGCGCGGTTTCGAGCTGCTCGATCAGATCGAACTGGATGGGCGTGGCGAAGGGAGAATCAGAGGGGAGGATGGTGACGCCGCTGGTCAGCGGAAGGGCCGGATCGTTCACCCGGCGTTTGATGGCATTGGAGAGCGTGCGCACGCGCGTGCGCGCCTGGATCAGCGACGCCTCGCGGGCGCGAAGCGCCGCATTGGCCTGGCCAAGCTGAACCCGCGTCACGTCCTGGCCGGCGCGGCCCTGGAGCATCTCGGAAGTTTTTACCGTGTCGGCGTAGAGCCGCTCCTGGATGGACAGATCGCGGTCGCCCTGTACCAGTTGCCAGTAGGCCTCTTCAATTTCAGAGAGATTTTTCTCAAGCGCCAGGCGGAAATCGAGCAGGCTGACCTTCTGCGTATTCCGCGCCACATCGATCCGAGCGCGGTTGACGGCCGTTCCAAAGTTCTGCAACAGAGGTTGGGTGATCTGGAGGACCAGGTCCGATTCGTAGCTGGGATTGAACACGCCGGCCGAGGGGATACGGTAGGTCTTGGTGTAGGTGTATCCCAACTGAACCTGAGCGCCACTGAGGAGCGTCTGCTTGATGCCGCCCTGAATCTGGAGAGTGTCGAAGCGCAGATTGGAGCCGGAGGTGACCGTCGGCATCTGCGGCGAAGGCTGGAGCACCCATTGGCTGGAAGCGGTGATTCCCGCGAACAGGGTCGGGTCGAACTTGGCCCATGCCTCGATCACACGATTCTCATCGATGGCGGGCTGATACCCGGCGATTTTCACATCGAGCGAGTTAATCGCGGCCAATTGGATCAGATCGCGCAATCCCATGCGAACGGCCGGGCCGATCGATTCCTGTGTGGTGGGCAGGACCGAAGGCTTGCTGGCGGGGTCTTTGCCTTCGCGCTTGGAGAGGTAGGTCTTATCGAGTTCCGTCGGCAGCGGCTTGAGCGGCCGATTCATGTTCTCGGGAATCCGCGAGCGATAGAGCTTCTGGATGGCGGCCGGGTCGAACGGTTTTTCTTCCTCCATGCCGCATCCGCCCATCAGAAGGGCGAAGCCGGCGATCACGGAAGCGGCGATGGCAACGGGCCAGGCGCGGCGGGCCGGCCCGGCGGACGAATCAGCAATAAAACTCATACTCAAATTCCTCTTTCCCTGCGATGTCCATTCAAGATGGGGGCAAATCATAGGGCCGATGCCGCGACGCGCCAAATAGCTTGTATCGCAAACGCCAGCAACATGATGCCTCCCGATAGATCGATCCACTTAAGCCACCTCTGACGTCCGAATTTGCCGAGGTGGCCGATCAGCCATGTGAAAAAACAGACCCATGAAAACGCGCCCGCGAAAACGCCGGCGCACACCAGGGGCAAATCGGCTGCCGGGCTGGGTGTCAACTCCGCCACCGCGCCGGGCACCCCCACGAACCAGAAGATCAGGGTCATCGGGTTCAATGCCGTCATCAGCAGCCCGAGAGCATAATGGACGGACAGCCGCGCTGCGGGGACATGAGCAGGCTCCGGCGGGGCCGCGCTGCAAGCGGGTTCACCCACAGTCGCCGCGGCCGCGGCGGATGTTTCCTTCAAACCCGCTCGAATACAGAGGAATGCGAGATAGCCCAGAAACAATCCCCCCACCAGGGCGATGATCGAGCGCAGCCGGGCATATTCGAGAATCCGCACCGAAGCGAGGCTGGTCACCACGGCATAAGCGACATCGACCGTCACCGCGCCGCACCCCACCGCGAACCCGGCCGCGCGGCGATACCGCAATGTCCGCCGGGCGATCTCGACATTCACCGGCCCAATCGGCGCTGCCGCCGACAGGCCCAGCCCAATGCCGTTGAACAGAAGCAGGCCGATGCGCATGGAGAGGTTTTACCAGCGTTGGGAAATGGGTGCATCCCGGCTGCGGCTTAGATCGTTCAAAGTGGCTTCCAGAGCATCGCGTTGGGCTTGATTCTACAGGGAGATTCGTTAGCTTCGGGCTATGCGCAGAATCATCATCGATCCAGATGTATGCAATGGATTGCCTACCATTGAGGGGACGCGCATCGCCGCTCAGACGGTCCTTGAATTCCTATCGGCGGGGGACACCGTGGAGGATGTGCTGGAGGAATATCCCTCGCTGGCGCGCGAGGACGTGCTGGCATGTCTGGCGTTCTCAGTCCAGATCATGAAGCATCATTTTACGGTGCAGGCGGTCGCTTGAACGGGTTCTTATTCGACGAGAACGTGCCGCACAAACTGACGTTTGCGCCGTCGCGGGCGGTCATTCCTTGGTCCACGCTCGGCGCCCGTCCCTCCGACACAACGATTTGGAATCACGCCCGCGCCAATTCGCTCGTGGTCGTCACAAAGGATGCGGATTTTTCCGATCGAATCATGCTTTCTTCGCCGCCGCCCTGGATTGTCCATTTGCGATTCGGCAACCTTCGTCGCAGAGAATATCACGAACTTCTGGCCAAAATGTGGCCATTGATCGAGGCTCAGCTTCCGGCTCACAAGCTGATTTGCGTTTACCGCGACAGAATTGAGTCTTTCCACGACTGATCCCACCTATCCTTGCTGAATTCTTCCATACGCTCAGCCAGTTTGAACCGATTGACAACTGAGCAACCTCCCATGACAAATGACACCCCCATGATCGAGAAAATCTTCAAAGCCTACGATGTACGGGCCACCTATCCCAATCCGCTCAACGAAGAGGCCGCGTGGAAGGTCGGCCACGCCACTGGCCAATTCCTGCAACGTTCCCGCCAGAATATCCCGGCCGAGCAGCGGGTTCGCATGGAAAATACCGTCGCCGTCGGCCGGGATATGCGCCCGCACTCGCCCGATCTCGCCAAAGCCCTCTGCGATGGGTTGCGCTCCACCGGCATGTCGGTGATCGACCTGGGCATGGTCGATACCTCGTTCATCTATTTCGCGATCAATCACCTCGATTGCGTCGGCGGCGTGATGGTGACCGCATCCCACAATCCCGCCAATTACAACGGATTCAAAATCTCCGGCCCCAAGGCAAAGCCCATCGGCTCGGCCACCGGCCTGGATGACATCCGCCGGATCTCCACTACCCTCCGCGTCGGGAACACCGGTGTATCGGCCGACTACATCGAGATGGACCTGTGGAAAGCGTATCGCGCCCATGTGCTGTCGTTCCTCAAACTGGGGCGGAAGCTGCGCGTGGCCATTGATGCCTCAAACGGCATGGCGGGAAAAATGGTCCCGGCCGTTTTCGGCGGAATCGATAATCTGGAGATCATCCCCCTGCTCTTCGAAATCACCGGATCGTTCGTCCACGAGCCCAACCCGCTGGTGGATTCGAACCTCGACATGCTCAAGGCAAAGATCCGGGAAACCAAGCCCGATCTCGGCGTCTGCTTCGATGGCGATGCCGACCGCTGCTTCTTCGTCGATGAGGCGGGGAAGACCATCGGCTGCGACATGGTGACCGCCCTTCTGGCCAAGGATTTCCTGGCCCAGCCGGGAAATGCCGGCGCGACGATCGTCTATGACCTGCGCTCATCGCACTCGGTGGCCGAGGAAATCAAAGCCGCCGGCGGCGTGCCCAAGCGCGAGCGCGTCGGTCACGCCTTCATCAAGAAAACCCTGGCCGATACCAGGGCCGTTTTCGGGGGCGAGCTTTCCGGCCACTTCTATTTTCGCGATAACTTCTTCGCCGATTCCGGCGCGATCGCCATGGCCCGATTGCTCACGGTGCTTTCGAATCAGGTGGGAGAAGTATCGACGCTCATTCGCCCGCTGCAGCGCTACGCCCAGTCGGGCGAACTCAACTTCCAGATCGAGGACAAGGACGCCAAGATTCGCGAACTGGCCGATGCGTACAAGAAGGGGCAGATCGATTATCTGGATGGCTGCACCATCGACCTGGGCGAATGGTGGTTCAACGTCCGCAAATCGAACACCGAGCCGATGCTGCGCCTGAACGTGGAAGCCCCCACCCGCGACATGCTCGAGGAGAAGCTCAAGGAACTCAAGAAATTCCTCGGCGAGCCGATCGAGGGGCATTGATTGCACTGCGCCACTTGCAATGGAAATTGTCGATTTAACGCGACCTTTCCGGCACCCTGAAATCCACACCCGTCAAGTCCGCCAAACGCCCGCGCCAGGCCCCGGATAAATGCAGCACTCCATCCTGCACAAACCTCCCAATTCGCCTGTTTTTCCATTGCAAAAACGAATGCAAGAGCCGATGATGACTTCGGTTAATCACATCTCCAACCCTCTTTCAGGAGGCGTCATGAGCAAGTCTCTCAAGTCTGGCGGTCGATATCCGGTTCTGCGGGCGCTGGCGATTCTCTATATGGTCGGCGCGGTGGGCGCGATTTGCGCCGGCGTCTACTATGCCGGCTGGTTCCTTTTCGCATCGCCCAATTCCATGGGCGAGCGCATCGGCTGGGCCGCGTGGACCATGATCGGCACCTTCCTCACGGTGGTCTCCATCCTCGCCGTTGCGGAGATGATCAAGCTGTTCATCGACATCGAGCACAACACCCGCGTGGCAGCCATGGGCGCATCGTCCAATGGCAACGCCCGCGGTGATTCGGCCGGTGGACGCCTGGCCGGGATGGAAGAAGAATCCGCCGAGGCGGCGTTGATTCGTGGACACTAAACCCCGCGGCGGGTTTCCACCACACATCAACATGCGGTGGATCATCTGCGGCGTGGCGGGTCTGATTCTATTGTGGGTTGCGCCGGTCATTGCGCAGCCAGGCATTCCATCGCGCCCGGACCTTCCCCGGCGCTTCGGGCCTGCTGCCAATGCGCAGCCGGCGCGCGGACCGTGGGACAATGATCTGCTGATTGCCCGCTCCGAAGATGGCCTGGTCTTCGCAAAAGGATCGGTCTTCGTCGAGCGCGCTGGCGTTCCCAATGTGATTCAGGATGCCAAAGGCCGCCTGGTCGTCGCATTTCAATGGTTCCCGGCCGATGCACCCGACGCATTCGACCATGTGGCCATCTGCACTTCCGATGATGCCGGCAAGAGTTGGAGCAAACCCGCTCCCATCCAACTGAAAAACCTCCCCGAGGGCTACCACCACCCCTTCGACCCCACCCTCGTCCTCCTCGACGATGGGCGCGTGCGGCTCTTCTACACCTCGCACCACCCCGGCCGGCGCATGCCGGCAATCTATTCAGCAATCTCCGCCGATGGGCTTAATTTCGAGTTCGAAGCAGGCATGCGCCTGGGTGTGGACAATCAGATGGTCATCGACTGCGCGGCCGCGCGGAACGGAAAAACCTGGCACCTCTTCTCTCCGGTTCAGCCGACCGCCAACCAACCGAATCAGGCCCCCGGCAGCGCCTACCACGCCATCAGCGATGATGGGCTGAACTTCAAGCGTATCGAGGACATCTCCATCCCCGGTGACACCGATAGCCACCGCAACTGGCTCGGATGCGCCCTGCCTCTGGCCGATGGCAAGATCCGCTTCTATGGCACCGGGCGCGGCGGAGTCTGGTCCGCCACCTCACCCGATGGCATCAAATGGACCCCCGACCCCACCACTCGCGGCGGCGGCGCTGATCCCGGCATCGCGGCCACAGGCCAGGGCGGCTTCATCCTCATCTCCACCGGCCCGCCTCGCGCGGATGCGGGGCAGCGGCCACCCGGCCAGCCGCCAAAATAGCCGCGAAATCGCTCGCCCCGACAGCGCGGTTGCGGCTACAATCGCACCAACGAGGTGATTGAATGATGAATCGCGTCTTGCTTCTGTCGATCGCATTTCTCGCTTGCATTGTCATCGAGCCGCGCGCCCGCGCCGCCACACCGGCCACTCATCCCACCACCTGCCCCTATCCCACCGCCCACGATCAGCCGCTGGATTCCAAAGAGGAGCTGCTCACCACGACCGCCGACTACCGGCTCTTACGCGTCGAGTTCAACGGCGTCCGTCCCGGCTCGCGCGTCCCGGCCAACGTCTACATCCCCGCCAAATCCGACTTCAAGCCTCCCTACCCCGCCGCCCTTCTCCAATACGGCACGGGTGGAAACAAGAACACCAACTACATCGTCGCCATCGGCCAGATGGCCGTCGCCCGCGGCATCGTCGTCATCACCATCGATTCTCCCAACAAGGGCGAGCGCAAGGGGAAGGACCCCAAGATCAATTTTCTCGATGCGAACTTCCTCCAGTACCTCGGCGATTACTCGCGGGCGACCGACTATCTCTGCTCGCGCACGGATGTCGATGCCGGCCGCCTGGCCTACGTCGGCATCTCCTGGGGCGCGATCACCGGCGTCACCTACGCCGCCCACGATCCGCGCATCGCCGTCGTCGCATCGCTGGTCGGCGGCGGCAACTTCGCCGGCGTCATCCCCGGCGCGGTCCCCGAAGATCTCCGCAAGCGCACCGAAGCCTTCGACCCCTATTACAACGTCAAGTACATCGCCCCCCGGCCCCTGCTGCTGATGAACGTCAAGCACGACCAGCTCGTTCCTCAATTCATGGCCGAATCCCTGCACAAAGCCGCGCCGGAATATGCCAAGCGGGTTTGGCTGGATGCGGATCACTTCTTCAACGGCGTCGATCGCACGACGACCTGTAGTTCGGTTCTGGATTTCGTGCTCGAAAGCTACCCAAAGGCAAAATAATTCCAACCATTCTTCCGGTCCTCTGAACAAGCCGGGACAGAGCGCCGGAGCGCAGCGACAGAGCGCCGTCCCGGATGGCGTCGACATCAGAACCAGCCCAATTCGCGCACCCGCGTTCCCCGCCATCCACAAGGGCAACTGAGATTCACGATTTGCGCCATCCACGCCGCCACGATGATTGCATGTTCACCCATCACTCTGTCCCCACGTGTCGCCGCGTATAGCGTCACCCTTTCGTAAATCATATGATCGGGGAATGTCTCATCCGATCCGCAACACCCTGCTTGCCGCCACCATCCTCATCTCCGCTCTCCTCTCGCAACTCAACGCCGACCCCCTCGCCAGCGCCCTCCCGCCCGCTAAAAAAACGCCTCTCGCCAAATTCGAACCCGCCGATGGTTCCACCTATCACGGCGTCTGCCTCCCCGGCTACTGGATTGCCCCGGAATTCGAGGCCAATCTGGCCAGGTATCGCAAAGTGGTCGGCGAAAGACCCCCGCTCGTTCTCCATTCCTGGTTCGCGCATTGCAAGGAGAACGGCAAATGGCGCACCTGGCACTGGATGAACGACACACCCGACGGCGGCAAATGCGCAGGAGAAGCGCGCGGTTTCGCAGAGCTCGATCGCAAGCACGGGCTCGTGCCCGTCATCGCCTGGACTTGGATGGATTTCGGCAACGAAGCGCGGTCGCCGCGCCTGCAGGATGTGGTGGCCGGGAAATTCGACTGGTATCTGGATGACTGGATCACGGGGATCACCGAATTCAAAAGCCCCGTGTTCATCCGTCTCAGTCATGAGATGGATGGGGATTGGTATCCCTACTCCGAAGGCTGGAAGAAGGATCCCAAGCGCAACACCGCGGCCGACTACATCGCCTACTGGAAGCATGTGGTGGATCGCTTCCGCAAGGCAGGCGTGACCAACGTCGCCTGGGTCTGGTGCGTCAACGGCGACCGCGCGGGCGGCAAGGATTGGCCCGACTATTACCCGGGAGATGCCTATGTCGACTGGCTGGCGATCGATCTCTACAGCGCGCGAAACCCCAAACCGGTGATGAAGGAATTCCTCGACATGTACGGCGGCACCGGCAAACCGATCATGATCCCCGAAGGCGGCACCGGCGCGGAGCAGACCCAGTGGAACAAGAAATTCGCCAGCGCCGAAGCATGGACCAAGGAACTGTTCGATGCAATCGAAGCCACCCCGCGCGTGAAGGCCATCTGCTGGTTCGAATGGGGCAAAGAATGGGATCTGGAGCGCGATGCCGGACAGGCGGCGGAGTTTCGAAGGCGGTTACAGGCGGAAAGGTATGGGGCGATATTTGAGAGGAAGTAATCGCGACGGGAAGCAAGCGCGAGCGAAAGCTGAAGTGCGCCCACTGCCACACTCCCAGCCGCGGAGCGGCGACAAAAAGTAGCCCATGGCGTGAGCCATGGGAATAAGCGCCCACACAAGACGCGGTGTGGCATCTGCATTTCGAGCCGCGGAGCGGCGGCATAACGCGCGCCGGCCCGCCTCTTTTCGCGCCTGCACGAAAACCATCATTCGCAATTAATTCCCGCCCATTTATGCTGTGAGCCGCACGGAAGCTCAAAACTCCATGGAAGGAGTCCTGGTCATGCGAAAGTTCCTGCTGCTGGTCGCGATCTGCCTGTTCGACTGGGGATGCCAGTCGAACCAATATGTGACGCGCGACGAATTGCGCGATCTGTTCGCGATCGCGGGCATGGACAGCGCGGTGAGCAACGCCGGCGTCGATCAGGCGAAACTGGCCGCAATGGTGCAGGAGGCGATGGCCGCGCC
Organism: Tepidisphaerales bacterium; assembly: GCA_038244055.1. Taxonomy (GTDB): domain Bacteria; phylum Planctomycetota; class Phycisphaerae; order Tepidisphaerales; family Tepidisphaeraceae; genus DASPKW01. The sequence goes on from JBBRTW010000004.1 coordinate 16,582, forward strand.
CAATCCCGACCAGCGCGCGGCCGGCGCACTGGCGGCCGCCGATGCGAAGACATCAAAGCTGGCCGATGCTTTGGCGGCGATCGACCGGGCGATGGCGATCTGCCAGATCAACATCGCCAACGCCGGCACGACCGCATATAAATGCAGCCGCGTCGTCAGTAACCCGGCCGGCGCTGTGGCGTTTCGGATGGACTTCACTCAGGGCTCGCTCGAAAATACGGGCCGGCCGATGGATCTGGCGATCCAGGGCGAAGGGTTCTTCAAAGTCCGCACGTTGGAAGGCGGCGGTTTCGCCTACACTCGAAACGGGAATTTCTTCATCAACAAGGTCGGCGACATCGTCCTGGGCCAAGGTGATGGGTATGCACTTCTTCCGCGTATCACGGTCCCCGCCAACACGACGGAGGTGACGATCAGCCAGGATGGAAGGGTCGAGGTCCAAACCGCGGGAGCCGCGTCCAGGAAACATGTCGGCCAGATCGCGCTTGCACGATTTTTGAATCCCGACGGGCTGGCTCTTTTGGGTGGGTCGCTCTTCATCGAGACGAACGACAGCGGCCCTCCCCGCGAAGTCAACCTCCGCAACGGCGACTCATTTGTGCTGCAAGGGATTCTGGAAGGATCGAACGTGGACTTGGGGCGCGAGCGGATTCGAATGAAGTTCCTGCAAAACTGGCGGGAGGCGGTGATGAAGGCTGTGGACGCTTCAAAATAGCGATATCCCTCGACGCGCTCCGCAAGCGGAGCGGCTAAAATAAGATTCTCAGATCACCACCGTCCCCACCTCCCACGCCCCCTCGCTCGTCCCTGTCAGCGCCTCGGCCTTCCTCCCCGTGCGCTTCTCATATTCGCTCATCAGGTCGGCGATTCCATCATCCGTCTTCTCGCCAATGTTCGCCAGGATCGCCACCGTTCCCCCCTGCCCGCCGCCGGTGATTTTAGCTCCATAGAACCCGGCCCGCTCGTTCTTGCGCACGAGTTCCACCAGCACATCGCACTCCTCCGCCCCCAGCAGGGCATCGCGCGTGTACGATACGTGCGAGCCGTACATCAGGTGCCCCGCCATATCCAGGATCACCGACCGCTCGGCCGTGTGCGGAGCCATCGCGCCGGCCTTCTCGATAAACGCGATGAAATTCTGCACCCGGTCCGCCTCGTGGACGTGGTGATCCGTCGCCGACTGCACCGGGTAGCTCTCGCCCAGGTCCACCTTCGTCGCCGTATCCATCGTCGCGCCATAGGTGGCGATGAACTCATCTCCCTTCATCGACTCCGGAAGAAACGACCGAAAATAGTGCTTGTAATCATCCAGCGGAAGATTCGCCAGATAGCCGTCGGTCGGATCGCCCACCAGATCCTTCCCGGCCGCGTGCCCGAACTGCCGCATCTTCTCCAGGATCATCCGATGCCCCATGAACGCGGCCGTGCGCGTCCGCCCATACCGCCCGCCGCCGACGCTGTGCCGCACGCCGGTGTTGATGCCGATCGCGCGGATGCCTTCGGGCAGCGCCAGCGTCCCCCGCAGTTCGTGCGGCTGGCAGAAGAGCTTGAGCAGGCTCCCCGCCCGCCCGGCGCAGCTCGTCACCTGATCCATGATCCCACAAGGCGCGCCGACGATCGCATTCTCCACGCGCTGGCACAGCGCCGCCAGCCGCATCGGGTCGAGCCGATCGCCCAGGTTGAAGTGGTCGCGCAGGTTCATCATCGTGGCCACTTCGATCGCGGCCGACGAGGACACCCCCGCCCCGATCGGTATCGAAGTGTGAAGCGCCAGATCCAATCCCCGCATATTCGGGTCCGCCAGGTCGATCAGCTTCGCCTCGTGGAGAACGAAGAAGCAGCCGATCAGATACGCCGCCCAGCGCCGATTGGGATCGGCATTGAAATCGCGCCGCAGTGACTCCGCACTGGCGGCCGCCAGCGCATCGAGAGAAATGCGAAGCGTGAAGGGTTTATGCTCGTCGAAGAGATTGAACGAGAAGACCTGGATATCGCGGTCCGGCCTCTGGGCCAGCGCCACCCCGGCCGCGCGATCGAGCGTCCCCTCGCACACCATCGCCCCGGTGTAATCGGCGATGCCCCCCATCACATCCAGCCGGCCCGGCGCGCGGGAAATACGAATCGGCTGGCGAGGTCCGCCCGGGTGGGCAGGCGCGGCGAATTCCGGCAGTTCGCGCGATAACCGGGCCAGCAGCGTCGGGATCGGTTCGAGCTTCAGCAGGTCAGGGCGCGGGGGTGCGCACGCCGGGCTGGGTGACCGGCCGGACGACGGGCTGAGTGGTCGTGGGTTGGGTGACGGCGGGCTGGGAGGTGGGGACTGCACCTTTGATCTCCTGCATTTCGAGCACAACCTGATTCGTCAGCCGCTGCCCCGCGTGCTCGAACGTCACCTGGAGGACGTAGCTTTTATCCAGGCGTATCTGCGGAAAGGCCAGTTGGAAGCTGTAGGTGCGGCTGATGCGGTTCCAGTGCATCTTCTGCTCTTCGAGCGTCAGCAGCGTACCGCGCCATAGCGCCAGGCGAACGCCGCGCGGGTCGGGATGATTGCGCTGATAGGCGTAGAGCTCAAACGTGGCGGTGCCGGTGGCCTTGGTTGGATCCCGGAAGCGATCCTGCAACTCGATCAGGGCCTCGATGCCATCGGGCTTGCCCTCGCCGCTCCAGTCTTTCACGGATGTGAAGGGATGAATGCGGAGATCGCTCGGCCCGAACATCGATGTATCGGTGGTCGTGCGATCCTCGGACCGGCTCGCCGGCTGGCACCCGAGCGCAAGAATGGAAGAAGTCACAACCAACCCGGAAAAAGCGCAGCGCCACGGTCGAGATCCCATGGGCGGAATGTAGGGGTGGGGAGGAATGGTGTCAATCGACCGAGGTGTCATTAAAAAAGCGGCAGCCGAAATTCGGCTGCCGCTCAGGTTCAATTCTTGAATCAGACTTGGATCAGGCCCGGCGACGGCGGGCGAAGGCAAACAGCCCGGCGACCGAGATGCCACCGATGAGGGTGGTGGGTTCGGGGACGCCAACGCCATCGCGATTGGAATCCGCAAACATCACAGTGCCACCGACATTCTGAAGCTGCCACTGACCGCCAACCGCGGTGAAGTCAAGGAGCTTGTGTTCGCCCCCATCGATCTGGAAGGTATCGGCGATGCTTTTGTTGCCGATGCGGAATGGAATCTGCACGGTGTGCGTGCTATCGCTCATGTTGCTGAGCAGGATCTCAAGTTTGCCCTGGGTAAGCGAGTAAACGCCCGACCAAGCCACACCCGAAGTCTCCAGCGTCTGTCGGCCAGAACCGACAATGGTCACGCCCGTATCGATCGTAGCGACAGCATGGTCCGCTGCGGCAAACACGCTGTCCATTTGGGGAATATGCCAGCCTTGGGCAATGTCCGATTCCATCTGAGCGGCGGTATAGCCGACAACACCGGGATCAAGGGCATGAACGCCGTCTGCGCCTCTGAGGCGATAGTGGGCGATCAAGGCAGAGAAGTCACCACGCGAAAGAAGTTGCCCCGAAGTGCCATGGGCCGCATCGAAGATAAATGCCGGCTGACCGTTGGGAGCCGTGCCGTTAACCAAAAACGGATTACCCCAGTTGTTGAAGCGGGCAACATAGGGAATATGGGCGTGCCCAGCCGGCAGTGCCGCGGTCACCAAGGACGCTCGGGTGATCGGAAGGGTGAAAAACGCCGACCGAACATTGGGCGCGGAAGAATTTCCGGCAATCGGGTTTCGCAGATCGGGCGAGCCGGGATACAACTCTTCGTTCGCCATGTTCACGCCCGCCGCTGAATAATCGGCGCTGGTGAACGTGGTTTGGTGATGTCCGCCGGTATCAATGACCGTAGTGGGACGGGTCGGGTCATTGGTGACAGGATAAAGATCGAAGTTGCCGACGTACGAAGTATTGTTCAAAATCGACGGCCCCGTGCCTGCGCTAAGCTTGATGGCACTCACCAAACTCGTCGTACGCCCAATTGCAGTGCCACCCTCATAATCCAGAAAACTGAATTTGACGTTGTTCGGGCCATAAACCGTGTTAACGGTGCCCACAGTCGGCACCACCTCATTGCGTACCTTCAAGGCCTTATTAGGCTGGCCTGCGAGATACGAACTCACGGCAGCCGCATTGCCATTATTTAGAAATGGAGCGGGGGTGAATGATGGGATTGATAGTGGCGGCCCGGTAAGCGGGTCAGAATTCCAATCGAATAGATTATCGGCCTTCGCCGATAGCGAGACCATACAACTCGCGGCCGCTAATGCCACGATGCGCAAGCCTCGCGAAATCTTACGGGACCACATGGACGCCCTCGTCATCTCTCCTCGATACATCTCCGCACTCCTCGCTGGCTAGTCGTACTGTGCCCTTTTTTCCCACGCGACACTGACGACATGTTCTGCAGTCTGCCTTAGAAATAGACTCCACTATCTCGTGGCACTTCATAAGCTACCTGATCCTCCCTAACTCAACAAGGGGAAAGTTTAGAAAATTATAGTAAATGATCAGGTACGCGCATTATCCGCCGTCGTCGTGCCCAGGCGAGGAGATTGCCTGATAATATGGGTAATCCACTTCCGGGGGAATGGAGTAGCCGAGCTTGAATACGCCTGTCTGTAGAATTTTTCACAATCTCCGTCTTTTGGGGTTGACCTTCGCGTCCTATAACCGTATTTAGTCTTCAGTCGATTCGGCATCTCGCCGAAACGATCTTTGCAGTTCCGGTTACGAATCAGCTTCGCCACCGTTTCTCCCCGAGTCGGTGGCAGCTAACGGGTCAAACGACGACCGTCAATCGTCGCTTGCCCCCGGGTGTCTGAGCGGCACCCAGCCCTATTGTCCTCACCGGACATCGTCAACGGGCAGATTCGTATCTCCACAGGCCATCCTTCCTTCGGCCTAGAGCCCGGAACCCCCCTGCTGTTTCCATTTTTATGTTTTGTCCCTTGGGGACTTTTGCGCCCCCCGGGCCGCTCTTCAGGAAGGTCAATGACGATTCGTAAACCCATCAAATTCGAGCAGTTAGAACGACGCGAGATGCTCACCGCCATGCCTTGGGGAGCCCAGGCGAAGCTGATCGGCCAGGACTTGGTCGCCCAGCGGTTCCCCGGCCTGACTGGCGCTGGTGAAACCGTTGTCGTCATCGATTCCGGCGTCGCCTACACGCATCCAGCCCTAGCGGGCAAATACGCCGGGGGTTGGGATTTTGCGTCGAACGATTCCAACCCGTGGCCGGACTCCAATCCGCACGGCACTGGCGTGGCGACCATGATCGCCGCCAATGCCTACGACTTTAAGGGCTACCACTATCAGGGAATCGCACCCGGCGTGAAGATCATCGCGCTCCGCGAAGTCAACTCATATGGAGCGGACGCCGCGTTAAAATGGGTCGTTGCGAACAAAGCAAAATACAACATCACGGCCGTGAACATGACAGATTGGGGGGGCGGCACTCGGGCCACGTTCCTTTCGATGCAGACCAGCATGAAAACGCTCGGGGCCATGAACGTGTTGATTTCGATCCCATCGGGCAATAGCGGCACCGGGGCGGTGGTCCCCGTTTATGGGGGCGGCGAAGTCGCCGTCGGATCCACCAATTCATGGGGGGGAATCGCCGGCTCGACAACGCGCGGCGCCGCGCTGGCCTTCCTGGCCCCGGCCGAAAAAATCACCCTGCCCTACTATTACGGCGGCCCGATCTATACCGATGCCGCCGTGGGAACGAGCTGGGCCGCCCCCCAGATCGCCGGCGCAACGGCCATCTTGCGGCAGATCGATCCCGCGTTCACCAACGCCCAGATCAAGTCAATCCTGACTCAAAGCGGCACCAAGACCTATGACTCGGTCACCAGGCTGACCTTTCCACGACTGAACCTGTATGCGGCTGTGCTCCTGGCCTACCAGATGGCCGGCAAGCCAGTTCCAAACCTCCCCGCGCCCGCACCGGATCCGACGCCGACGCCAACCCCCACTCCGACTCCCCCCCCTGTCGTCGTCGCGCCCACAACCCTTCCACCACTCGCCGATGGCACGGTCCTTCAAACCGAGGATTTTGACGCCGGCGCGCCCGGTGTCGCCTACCGCGAACTCGATCCGAAAAACTGGGGCGGTGTGAATTATCGCACGGGCACGGGTGTGGATATCGTCGCCACCACCGACTTGGGATCGACCCGGGCCGTCGGCGGCAATCGCGCCACCGAGTGGCTCAAGTACACCGTCAATGTCACCTCGGCCGGGACCTACACGGCGGAGTTCCGCGTCGCTTCCAAGGGCGATGGCGGCAAGTTCCACCTCGAAGTCGATGGTGTGAACGTCACCGGCGCGATGTCGGCCGGGAACAGCGGCGACTGGAATGAGTACACCAGCGTGCTCAAATCCGGCATCAACCTGACGGCCGGGAAACACACCCTGAAACTGGTGTTTGACGCCATCGGCGGCAGCGGCGGAATTGCGAATTTCAACCTGATGAAGTTCACCAAGGCCGTCGTCGCCACCCCCGTCGCCACACCCGCCGCGGCGCCCGCAACAACCACCAGCCCCTTCGCGACGGTCAATCTCACCCCTGGCGTTGCCAATCGGATCCAGGCCGAGAATTTCGACATCGGCCCGCGCGGCACGGCCTATTACGATACCGACACGATCAACACCGGCGGCAAGTACCGCACCAACACGGGCGTCGATATCGATCTGACCAACGATGTCGCCGGCGGTTACATGGTCGGCGCGACCAAGGCCGGCGAGTGGATGAATTACACGGTCAACGTGACCAAGGCCGGCATCTTTAACATCGATGTCCGCGAGGCCACGCAGTACACGGGCGGCAAGTTCCATATCGCCGTCGATGGCCACAATGTCTCGGGCTCCATGACCTTCACCAACACCGGAAGCTTCATCCGCTGGAGCGATGTCAGCAAATCCGGCATCGGAATGTCCGCGGGCAAGCACATCATCTCGATCGTGATTGAATCCACCGGCAACGGCCCGGTCGCCGCCAATATCAACTGGATCAAGGTCAGTTGAGTCCTGGCCGGTCGCATTCGCAACCGTGAGCCAATAGAGGTCAGGGCCGCGCCCCCGCCGGCCGATACTCTCATGGGAGAGGGTCTTGGCGCGCATTGAGTTGCATCGCCGGCGACGGTATCACGGTTTCATAGTGAAGAGTTCAGCGGGTGACATCGTCGTGATCGGAGCGGGCCCGGCGGGCTTGACCGCGGCATTTGAATTGTCGCGGACGGGTCGGCGCGGAATCATCGTCGAGAGCGATTCGATCGTCGGGGGAATCGCGCGGACGGTGGAGCGCGACGGCTACCGCTTCGATATCGGCGGCCACCGATTCTTCACGAAGGTCAAGGAAATCGAGCGCCTCTGGGAGGAGATGCTGGGCGAGCCGATGCTGGTGCGAAAGCGGCTTTCGCGCATTTTCTACGAAGCAAAGTTCTACGACTATCCGCTCAAGCCGTGGAACGCCCTGCGAAACATGGGCATCGTGCGGGCGGCGGCCTGCATGGCGAGCTACGCCTGGGCGAAACTGCGCCCGATCCCCCATCCCACCAATTACGCACAGTGGGTCTCCAACCAGTTCGGCCGCAGGCTTTTTCGGATGTTCTTCGAATCGTACACGGAAAAAGTGTGGGGCATCCCCTGCACGGAAATCGGGGCCGATTGGGCGGCCCAGCGCATCAAGGGGCTCAGCCTGGGCAGCGCGATCCGCTCGGCGCTGCTGGGCCGGCCAAAAAATGGCGCGGTGATCACCACCCTGATCGATGAATTCAAATACCCGCGGCATGGCCCCGGTCAATTGTGGGAAAACTGCGCCAAGACCCTTGTGCAGCGCCGCTGGGAATTGCGATTGAATACGCGCGTCGAAGGCGTGATATCCGTCGGCGACCGGGTGACCGAAGTGATGGTGCGCGGCCCAGAGCGGCAAGTCGAGCGATTACCCGCATCCGAAGTCTTTTCATCCATGCCGCTGCGGGAACTTCTGGGCGGAATGCAGCCCGCCGCGCCGGCCGCGGTGCTCGATGCGGCCAACAAGCTGGCCTACCGCGATTTTCTGGTCGTTGCCCTGGTTATCGATTCGGCCGAGATGTTCCCCGACAACTGGATCTACATCCACTCGAGCCAGGTCCACGTCGGGCGAATCCAGAACTTCAAAAACTGGAGCCCCGACCTCGTTCCCGACCCGGCGACGACGTGCCTGGGCATGGAGTATTTCGTCAACCAGGGCGATGCGCTTTGGTCATCGAGCGATGATGAGCTGGTGCAACTGGCGTATCGGGAGCTCAGCCAGATCGGCCTGGCGAGCGGAAACCTCATCAAGGGGTATGTTATTCGCATGCCCAAGGCCTATCCCGTTTACGATACGGGCTATAAAGCCCGGCTGGACACGATTCGGCAATGGCTTGGCGGCTTCGTGAACCTGCACTGCATCGGGCGCAATGGCCAACATCGATACAACAACCAGGATCATTCGATGGCCACTGCCTTGATCGCGGCGCGGAACGTGACGCAGGACCTGGACCGCGATCCCTGGGCGGTAAACGAGGATGCGGAATACCACGAGATTGCCCGAACCGAGCGCGCCGCGCCGGAGGTCTCGGAAAAGAAATGACGGCCGGGTTTGGGACGTGAAATACAACAGGCGAGGCGCAGACGGTGGATTCACGACGATCGATGCCAGATTTTTCGCAAGCAAACGGCGCCCTAAGGAACGCGGCCTCAATGGCGGCATCCGCTCCAGCGTCCTCCGTGCTGCGGTTCAATCGCATTTGCTCCCTGACGTCGCTGATTGGGTTTGTGGCGCTGGTGTGGTGGCGCTCTCTGACGCCCAACTTCGTGGATGATTTCGCCCAATATTACAACGCGGGCCTGATCGCGCGGGCGGGGGCGTGGGATGACCTGTATCCCTTGCCGACGCCCGACAGCCCGCACAACCCCGGCGCGGTCGCGGATTCGACAGTGACCGATGGGTATCGGCGGGTGGTCGCTGGCCGCGGTCGGGTTGATGGGGCGCGCTTTATCCAGTCGCCGCCCAATGCCCTGTGGTGCTGGCCGCTGGCGTGGCTGGATTTCGACACGGCGTATGTTGTTTGGTCGGTATTCCTCGCGATCTGCGTTTGGGGGGCGGCCGTTTGCGGGGCGCGCGTGCATGCGATCGTGGCGGGGCGCGAGTCGCGCATTTCAGGGGCAATCGTGCTGCTGATGTGCTTTTCGCCGCTGGCCTACCGAGCAGTGCGAAACGGGATCATGACACCCGTCGTGGCGGTGCTGCTGGGAATGGGTGTGCTGGGAGCGCTCAGGAACGGCACTGCGAAAACCGGCCTGGCCTTGTGCGCGGGGGTACTGACCAAATATGCATCGGTGGCGCTGCTGCCCGTCTATCTCCTGCGCGGGAGGTGGCGTGCGCTCGCATGGGCGGCCGGATTCACCGCGGCGGCAATCGTGACCACGCTCGCGATCGAAGGGCCCGGTCCCTTCGCGGTGTTCGCCCAGCGCATCGCCCCCACGCTCGGGCGCTCCCACGAATATCATTCGAATCAGTCGGTGGAGGCATTTCTCTGGCGCGTGTTGCGCGTGCCCGGCCTGGGCGGCATCTGGCTGGCGGCATTTACCACGGTCCGGCTCGCGCTGATCGGAGGCATCCTCGCCCTGCTCTGGCGGCGGCGGCGCGAAATCCGCCAGTCCGCCTCCATCGCCTGCGCGGCCATGCTGGCGCTGGTCGGGTGGATGCTCTTGTTCTCGCCCATGTGCTGGGACCACTACGCGATCTATCTCTTCCCGCTCTGCGGATGGCTGGCATGGGAGGCCGGGCGCTCGCGGACGGTGCTCGTGGTGGCCACGCTATCATTGGGTTTAATGTGGATGCCTTATACGGGCTTCGCACGGCATATCGTTGGCGAGCCTCTGGCCAGCCATGTCATGTGGGGCCTGCTGGGGTTGTGGGGACTTGGAATCTGGCATCTGTGCCGCGGCCCATCGCCAGCAGCAGTGTCAGGGCAATCGACAGCGTCAACCACGCCTGCAGCGCTGAAATACCCGCCAACCAAAATGTAGACTGGGTCAGCGCGGGCGAAAGCGACAGTTTTTTGGCAAGGTTCATCTGCCAACCGACGGGAAGGACGAACGGCGCGAGCAAAAACAGCGTGGCAATCGCGAACTTCCGCTGCCGGGTTTTCAATGAGGCGATGGCCCACGCAAGCGGAATCGCAAGCAGTGTCGCATCGTAGTAGCGATGGTAGACGGGAAGCAACGCGATCGCCGCGAGGGCCGCGGCCGGGAGCAGCAATCTCGGCGCGGCGTCGCCAAGGGTCTTATCGGCGCAATCGCCGGCACCATCAGTGCCCCGGCCGCATCTCCGAATAACCGCGATCAACCATACCAACCCCAGTGCGCCGGCGATGGTCAGCGCGATCACATCTGCGGCCATTCGATGCTGGACAAAAGCAAACGCCGGCATCTGAAGATTCAGCAGATGATCTCGACTGGGATTCGCGGTCGAGTAATCGTTGGGGTGGCCGTTGCTGGCCGACTCGCTGACATTTCGCGCCCAGTCATCGGCCCATGAAATCCCGCGCAGCGGAATCAGGCTGGCGGCCGCGATCAGCACGATCCCCGCCACCGCGATCCATCCGCTTTTGCGCGGCGGCCGAAGGATGAACAAGACCACAAAAGGCAGCCCGAGCTGGCTCTTGAGGCAGGTTGCAATCCCCAGCAACACGCCGGCCAGCACGGGCCTCTCCCGCATCCGCGCCCACAGGGCCAGAATGATCATTCCAATCGCCGGACCGGCGGGCTGGCCCGAATGCACCACGCTCTGCGCGGGACCCAGGAGCAGGAATCCCGCCAGCAACACCAACCCCGGCGGCGCGATCAGATGCGCGAACGGGCGCGGCTTCAACGCGCCCCCTTCCTTCAAGCGCGCCTCGGTCGAAGGCCGAAGAATCAAATCCGCCAGCGCGACAATCGCCAGCAGGAGGATCGCCAGCGACAAGCCTATCCACAGGGGGAATCCAATCGCGCGCGGAAGCATCGCGGGGCCGGCCAACAGGAGCAGCGTCGGCGGCGGGACGATCGAGTAAAGCCAATCGATGGATTGCGTTGACCCCGATGCCGCCACTGCCTCCTGATCCCAGAGCGTGCGCAGGTATGCCTGGTCATACGGATTGTGCCCTTGGATGTACGCCCGGGCGGCGGTGGAGTAAATCGCAAAATCCCAGAGACGCTCGCCGGGCTTGAGAACTGTTCGAAAAAGAAACACCGCCGCGGCGATGAGCAGGAATATCGTAGCGGCGAATCGGCGCGCGGTCGGAGTCATGGGCGGATTCTGGTGAGAGCGCGGCCCGCGGTCAAGCACTCCGCCGAGTACCCCGCCAAACGCGCATTCAATCGAACTCAAACGAATCGCGCGCCATCACAATCGGCCGATTCTGCCCGATATTCAGCAACAGCCCGGCCGCCATAAAGCTCGAAACCAGCGAGCTCCCCCCCGCGCTGACAAACGGAAGCGTAACCCCCGTGACAGGGAAGAGCTTTAACGCGACCATGATGTTCAGAAATGTCTGGCCCGCCATCATCGTCACTACGCCCACCGCGAAAATCTTACCAAACGGCTCGCGCGTCGTCGCCGCGATCTCGATCCCGGCCGTGAACAACGCGACATAAGCCCCCAGCACGACCAGCACGCCCCAGAATCCAAACTGCTCGCCCACCAGGGCGAAAATCATGTCGTTGTGGGCCTCGGGGACCAGCCGGCCAACGGGGATATTGCCCATGCCCTTGCCCGAAAATCCGCCCGAGCCGAAGGCCTGCACCGAATGCTCCTGCTGAAATCCCGGCCCCTGCAGCATCTGCGGATCATCCGAAAACATCGCGTACACGCGCAGGCGCTGGTAGTGCTTGACGAACTGCGGCAATCGGCTGAGCACCGGCAGGCGCGGGCAGATCGTGCAGCCCTCGACCTTGCAATTCCCGCTGAACCACATCAGCGGCGCAAACGCCAATCCCAGCGCGACGATCGCCAGCAGATGCCCGATCTTCGCCCCCGCGACGAACAACATCACAAACAGCGCGGGGATGAAGATCAGCGCCGTCCCCAGATCCGGCTGCTTGAGGATGCACGCCACCGGAACCATGCACAACGCGAACGGCTCGAGCAGGCCTTTGAACGTGCGATAGTTGGAGCGGTAGCGCAAATACCGCGACATCACCATGCAAAACCCCAGCTTGACCAGCTCCGAAGGCTGCAGGCTGAACGGGCCGAAATTGATCCAGTTGTACGCCCCGTTGATTTCCGAAACCCCCGGCACCCGCATCACCGACCCCAGCACCGTATAAATCACCAGCAGGATGCTGCCGATGTAAAAAATCCAAGCGAATCGCCCGATGAACTGATAATTCACCGCCTGAAACGCGAACATCGCCACAAACGCCACGCACAGAAAAATAAGCTGCTTCCGCCCCTCAACCGGCGAGAATCCCCAGATCGAAACAATCCCCACCGCCGAAAGCACGACCACGGCCACGAGGACCGGCCAGTTGGTGGCGATGGCGAGCTGTTGCCAGAATTTTCGCATCCGTGCGTGGGGTAGTAGGCAGTCGGCGGTCAGCAGTGGCGGAGCGATTCTCGCGCTCGTGGACTTGGTGCTTCCAGTGAATTATCTCCGCCCAGAGTTTCGTCGATGGGATTTAATCGAACAAGGCCGCCGGAACGCCTTTATGCGATCGCCCCGGCCGGGCCAGGATCCAGATCACATCGCCCGGCGAAACCTGCGCCAGCCGGGTCGGCAGCAGCGTCGATAACACCCGCCCCGATTCCGCTGCGTCGTTGACGACGCACCGGATCACCCGCGACCCCGGGCTCATCGCGGACTGTTTTACACCCATCACCTCCGCCGCCACCAGTTGGCCATCGCGATAGGTTCGCAAAACCTGCCATCGATTGATCAGCGCGCCCATGAAAAGCACCACCGCGATCGGCACCAGCATCAACGACCCCAGCAGCGCATGCCAGAGCGGCAGCGGCTCGGTCCGCGAGGTCCACACCGCTGGATTCTTCGGGTCCACGCGAATTTCGATCGGCGTGGCGTATTGAACCATCTTGTCGAAACCCAGCAACGGCCCCAGTTCGCGATACTTGTGACCATCGATCTCGTAGGTCATCCCCACCATGTCCCCGGGATGCACGAAGTGATTCGGAATCGTCTTGAGCTCTTTGTCCGCCGTGACCATCTTCCCCTGGAGCTTGATGCCCTGCGTAATCAACGTGCGCTCCGTCGACCATTTCATCCCCTCGCTGATCGCCATGCCCGCCATGATGACCACCATCACCAGAAACAGCGTCACCCATCCGCGAACGTGTTTTTCACCCCAGGCGCGCGATTTAATCCGTCGCGTCAGGGCCCGCGGCGTCGGCGCGAACTCCGGCGCGGGCGGGACGTGGCCCGTCTGCTCTGGTGATTCGGCGTGAAAATTCGGTTCAGACGTCATGAAATGCGGCTCGCGCTAATGATCGTAAACCTCATCGACCGCTCGCCGAACTGGGAAGGTAGCCGTGTTCGATGCAAGCTTCAAGGATCGCCTGCGCCACCGGCCCGGCGTCGCGCCCGCCCGAACCGCCATATTCCACCATCACCGCGAAGGCGATCTTCGGATCCCGCGCCGGCGCAAACCCGATGAACCAGGCGTGCCCCAGGTCGCTGCCCGAGTTGCCGCTCCCGCGATACCAGGGCATGGCCGGGTTGGGCTGATCGGCGGTCGAGGGCTTGAAAAATGTCCGCTTGATCCGTCCGCTCTCATCTCGTTCGGGCTTTCCTTCGGCATCGCGCACAATCACATTAAACATCGCCGCCTGCGCCGTGCCCGTCTTGGCCGCCACCAGCATGTCGTCGCGATGAAGAATCGTCCCAGTCCCGGCCGGGCTGTTGACCACCCGGATCATCCCCTCGATCGCCGCCTGGACCGCCCGCGGATCCAGTTGCAGATCGCGCCGCTCGACCTCCGCCGTCTCCGACACGCGCAGGTGCGGCCGCACGAAGATCCCCCGCCGGGCGATCGTCGCCGCCACGTTGGCCATCTGAATCGGCGTCGCCAGCACCTGCGACTGCCCGATCCCGCTGAACCACGTCGCCGACAGCGGATTGGGCACCGTCACATCCCCCGGCACCCGCCCGCGCACCTCCGGGATGCCGATCTCCGTGAACTCCCCCAGCCCGAACTTGCGAAACCACTGCCCCAGCCGCTCGAAACCCAGCCGGTGGGCCATCGTCTCGAAAAACACATTGCAGGACCGCTCCAGCGCATCGGTGAACGTCAGAAAACCGGTTGGATGCGGCGCGCGGCTCGGAATCGGATGATGCGCCACGCTCGGTATCAGATGCCCGAATTTCGAGGCCACCCAGCACTTCCCACCCGTCTTGATCACCCGCCCGTCGATCACCAGATACCCCGTGCATTCCACCGTGTCATCCACATGCGCCACACCGGAGGTAATCGCCGCCAGCCCCACCATCGGCTTGACCGTCGATCCCGGCTCCAGCGCGGATTGCGTCGCCCGATTCAGCAGCGGCTGATTCAGCCCATCCTTCGCCAACTGGGCATAAAGCGCATCGAACTGATTCAGGTCGAACGTCGGATACGACACCATCGCCCGCACCTCACCCGTCGGCACATCGATCACCACCGCCGCCCCGTGCATCTCATGCACCGGAATCTCCTTCACCCTTAAATCCGCGCCCGGCCGCTGCGGATCATCCTGCTCTTTATACCGCAGAAACGCCTCCTGAATCCGCATCTGCAAGTCCATGTCGATCGTGATGCGCACATCCTTCCCCGGCGTCGGCGCGATCGTCTCGACCACCCCCTCGCGCCCGACCTGGCGGACCATCGATCCGCGCGACCCGCGCAGTTCCGGCTCGCAAAGCCGCTCCAAACCGCTCCGGCCGATCGAGTCGTTGTAAAAATATTTCCGCGAATCATCCCCCGCCATCGCCAGCACGTTCGCGTTCTTCTCCAGATCCTCCTTCATCACCGGCGCGAGGTTCCCGATTACGTGGCAGGCGATATCGTTGAATGGATAAAACCGATGCGTGCTCTTCTTCAACTCCAGCCACGGCCAGCGCTCCCGCAGTTTGTCCAGCGCCGTATACGCATCGTTATCGATCGCCTTGAGAATCACATGCGTTTCCGTCTGCTCCGAAACCGTCACCTTGAAACTGTCCAGCTCCGGAACCGACTGCGTGTCATCGATCAGCCACTTGTACCACGATGGCGCGGGCGCTTTGTTGGCCGCCCGCTCCTTCGCCTCCTCGAACTTTTTGTACCACACATACCGCCGCCGCATTTCGACCCTGCGAATGATCGCCAGGCGGACTTCCTCGATCTCCTCGGCCGAGTGATTCGACACCTCCGCCAGCCGCGCCCACATCGCTTTGAGATCCTTGCGCACCTCCAGATACTCTACCTCGATAATCTGCTGCCGCTCATCCTTGACCCCCTTGAGCGCCCCCCGCGCCACCAGCCGCGCCTTGGCCTGTAACCGCAGCCAGTCCTGCGCCTCTTTCGAATCCGGATTCAATGCCCGGTAATCCACGCATGCATCGATGCACGGCGCATCGATCGCGATCACGCGATCGCGAAAATCCACAAGGGTTCCGCGGCTGGTCTCGATCGGCGTCGTATGCCTCCCCGCATCGATCGCCCGCCTGGCGTATTCGCTCCCCTGCACGATCTGCAGCCACCCCGCGCGCAGCACCAGGATGAACGTGGTGAAGAAAATGAAGCCCAGCAGAACTTTGAGGCGGCGTTCGAACATCAACTCCCTTTATAGCCGCCGGCGAAATGAAAACGAGCGCCTCATTTTCTGCAAAACCCCCAGAACCAGGGGCGCAAGAATGGCCGTATAAATCGCGCTGGCGAATTTTCCCACCGTCCCCTCGCCCCCTCCCGCCCCCGCGTGCAGCATCGGATACACCCACCCGTGAATCGCCAAAATCACCCCGCAGATAATGCCCCCCGTCAACCCCAGCGAAAAATGGGTCAGCGGATGCTCCCGATACACATATTCCTGCGAGCTGATCACGAACATCGCCACCACCCCATACGCCACCGCCCACGTCCCCAGCGGGTGGATCGTCAGCAAATCCTGCATCAACCCCAGCATGAACGCCCCCAGCAACCCCGCCTCCCGCGGCGCGTTCACCCCGATAAAAATCACCACCAGCAAAACAAAATTCGGCGCGGCCCCCTTAATCTCCACATACCCCCCCAGCGCCTGCTGGACCCCCAGGGCGATGTAAGCGAGGATGAAGTAGGAGATCCATCTCATGGGTTGTTAGTTGCGAGTTGCGAGTTGCGAGTTGTTAGTTGTTAGTTCGAAATCGTTACAGTCATCCTGAGGGGAGCTATGCGACCCGAAGGATCTAGCCAATACTTCATGGCCCTCTCACCAACCCCAACGAACCAACCCGTTGCAGTCAGATTCTTCGGTCGCCTTAAGCTCCCTCAGAATGACCCGCGAACATCGCACGTAAGCCTCTTCATTTCCGCATAATCAACACCTCTCTCAACCTCCGCAAATCCGTCCTCGGCTTAATGATAATCTCCGCAAAAAGCGGCTTCGCCGCCAGATGCCCCACTGATTCCACCTGACCCACCGGCCGATTCTGCATGATCGCCGGCCAGGTATTGTCCGCAATCACCACCCAGTCCCCCGGCTTCACGATTCCATCCACTTCCTTGAACGTCAGATGCTCCACCTTCATCGTCCCGCCGCCCGCCCCTTTCACCGACGCTTTCAATCCCTCCAGCGGAATCCATTTGTTCTCCCCATACCGCCCGAACTCGCAGGTCGTCGTGAATCCCGGGTCCGTCACCAGCCGAACCCGCCCGCTCTCCACCAGCCGCCCCGCCACCCCATCCGGACACATCACCGGCGTCCCCGCCAGCGTATTGATCCCCGAGGCCGGCATAATGCTCAGCGATTCCCGCCCCGGCGTCGCATCCCCGCCCCCCACCGTCACCGGCTTGAAATAATTCAGCAGCGGCCCCAGCCGCCGCCGCTCATCTTCCACCAGTTTGAGATCCTCCAATTGCTTGACCAGAAACGCCACCTGCTGCCGCAAATCCTGATTCTCCGCCAGCAGCTCCGAATCCGGCCGCACCCGCGTCTCCCCGGCCGGCAATGGCTTCGATCCGTACTTACTGCTGAACCACCCCGCGATCGCCCGCGTCGGCTGAACGATCGGATAAAGCAGCAAATCCGCCTTCCCCTTGGCCCGATCGGTAATGGTCGGCGGAATAAAAAACGCGCAGGCAATCCCCAGCGCCATCAGCATCAGGAAAACGTGATTGAAGCGGACTTGTGACATCGGTTGCTAAGTCAGGAATAAAGACAATGAGACAATCAGACCATGAGACAATGAGAAATTAAGATATCAAGCACAACCGCCCCAACACCACGCACCCCGCCTTTCCCATTGTCCCATTGTCCCATTGTCTCATTGTCTCATTGTCTCATTGTCCCATTGTCTCATTGTCTCCCTTCCCACGCGCAAGGGACGACCGTTACATATCATCCCCATCGCTCTCCATCGTATCCTTCCACAACTCCAGGTTCTCCAGATAAACCGCCGTGCCCCGCGCCACGCAGGTCAGCGGGTCCTCCGCCAGGCGCACTTCCAAACCCGTCGCGTTCGAAATCACCGTCGTCAGCCCGCGAAGCAGGCTCGACCCCCCTGCCATGGTGATGCCATTCTCCACCAGGTCGGCCGCCAGTTCGGGCGCGGCCTGCTCCAGAGTCTGTGTCACCGCCTGCACGATCGCCGTCACCGGCTCCTGAAGCGCTCCGCGAATTTCTTCCGAGGTCACCACCGTCTTGCGCGGCAACCCGCTGATCATGTCCCGCCCGCGCACATCCATCGAGGGCTCTTCATCCCCGAACGGCGCGGCCGACCCGATCTCGATCTTGATCCGCTCGGCCATCTGCTCGCCGATCGCCATGTTGTAGGTCTTGCGCATGTGCGCGATGATCGCTTCGTCGAAATCATCCCCCGCCACGCGCTCGCTGCGGCAGACCGAAATATCCGCCAGCGAAATAATCGCCACTTCCGTCGTGCCGCCGCCGATATCCACGATCATGCTCGCCGTCGGCTCGGTCACCGGCAACCCCGCCCCGATCGCCGCCGCCATCGGCTCTTCCACCAGATAGACCCGCCGCGCCCCCGCCCGCTCGGCCGAGTCCAGCACCGCGCGCTTTTCCACGGCCGTAATCCCCGATGGAATCGCGATGACCACGCGCGGGCCGATGAAATGCTTCCGCCCATGCACGCGCCGAATAAAATATTTCAGCATCGCCTCGGTGATCTCGAAATCGCTGATCACCCCATCCTTCAGCGGCCGAATCGCCTGGATCGAGCCCGGCGTCTTGCCGAGCATCTCCTTGGCCACCAGCCCGACCGCATTTCCATTTTGCAGAACGCGATTGGTGCCCCGCTTGACCGCGACGACGCTGGGCTCATTGAGGACGATTCCCTCCCCTTTGACGCAAACGAGCGTGTTACATGTGCCCAGATCGATACCCATGTCGATGCTGAACAAACCTAATAGGCGATCGAAAATCACGGTTACCGACTCCTGCTGCTGCACGCGGCGTCGCAGCGATCATGGCCGCGAACCGTCTTAAACTCGCCGGTGATAACGACTTGCGGGAGGAAGGGGCAGGCTCACACCAGGGCTGTCTTCCAGAACCCCAAACTCGGGCTTCGTCCCGGCATTGCGAGACGCACATCATGCCCGACCATCTGCCCGGCACGATGGCACACAGTACAGCACGTCCATAAAGTCTGCAAATCGGGAATAGTTGACCCAATCTCTCACAAAGCGCGCCGGCCGGTGTTGGGTGCCACGGCCACGCGCCCGACTGCCTTCGAATTCCAGCCGGGTTATCGCGTGGCCGTGCCGCTCGGGAAAAGGCGCAACACACCAAACCACGGCCAGGTGATGTCAGACGATGCAGACGATGTTCAAAGCGATCCGTTGAATTGCGGTGTATCGGTGGATTGAAATAGATTACCGTGATCGGGAGCGAAACCGCGCTCGACTTTTCCTGGATTCAACATTTCCGCGGGCAATTTGATCGGGGATGGATCGCAATGGCCGAGTGGTACTACCGGGACTCTCAGGAAACGCAGCAGGGACCGTTTGACTGGTATACCCTGGCGGTCATCGCGCAGTCGGGCTCGATTCGCGGCACCCACAAGGTCTGGAGCCGGGAATTGGGATCCTGGTCGCCGGCTTCAATAATTTTGGGGCTTCCTGAAGATGGATCAGCGCCGCCGGGGAACTACTCCGCGCCATTCGAGCCACGGTCCAGCGCAACATTCCTGGAGCCTCCGGGGCAGCCGGAATTGGTGGATGCACGTCGCTGCTGGCGGCGCATCCGGGCGGCCTCCATCTGGTTCAAAGCATTTGCAGCCCTCGCCATCTTACACGCCGCGATCCTCATCGTGCTTGCCGCGAAAGCGGCAATGGACGATCCCGATGATGCCGCCCGCCATCTGGCATTCTGCCTGCTTGGATTGCTAATCGATGCGGCCATCGCCACATTTTATTTCGTCGGCGCTCGAGCCATACTTCGCTGTAAACGCTGGCCACTCATCGTGGCGCTCATCCCCACCTCCGTTTCGGCGATTGTGCAAGTCTTGGCACTGCTCCTCACCGCCATCTATTTGTTATTCATCGGTGGCCCGAACCAGGCAGATGCACAAGTGCTGTTTCTCCGTGCTTTGGGCGCAGCCTTAATCACCATTCCCTTCCTCATCGCAGTGATCATGGCGCTCGGGGCGATCCCAAAACTCGCCGCGGCTCCCGATTGGTGCCGTCGCGCCGTCGCCGGAGACTCTGGCCCGTTGAAAGCAACTCGATCCTTCTGACCCGCTCCCGGCCGATTCCGCACCCGCCCCATCCGTTGGTCATCCCAACAACGCAACCCGCCCGCTCAAAGACATTCAGCGAGCGTGGGTGGTCTCGCTGATTGTCTTCAAACGGGCGGATCGCTTTGCGTCGGTTCCACGAACAGTCAAACTCACGGACAGACCTACTCCCTCTCCTGTGCGCGGGGGAGGGCGGGGGTGAGGGCGAACGTCAGGTCGCGCTCCACCTCCCACAGTCAGCTCATCGAGATCGCCTGGCTCGTGCAGGCATCCTGGCAGGCGTTGCAGTCGATACACTCTTCTTCGATCACAACGGCCACCGTCGTGTCCACCTTGATGGACTGGGTCGGGCAGACTTCTTCACAGGACTTGCAGGCATTGCACTTTTCAGCATCGACGATTGCGGGCATAAAAGCCTCCGGTTCGATTGGTTATTTTTTCATCGGCCGTTCGGAGTCAGCTTCAAACCGACTCAGGTCTTCGAGCAGCCTCTATAAACACCATACGGCAGGTGGCGAAGTAAATTAAGAGTAAACTGTCCGATTCAAACCTAAATCGCATCCTTTTAGTGTGATTAAAAGTGCCCTGGCGACCCCGCCAACGCCGTTTTTCCTATTTCCAGCCGCTCAGGCATGCACTTTGTCGAGTGAAAAAGCAGCCCGATAAGTGCCGTTTCGATCCCAGGTCTGGAAGTCCCCGCTGATCCGCCCCGTCCGCACATCGATCGTCCCTTTCACCTTCACCACCAGTTTCGCGGAAATGTACCCCGTGGTGAACTGCCCATCCGGCCCCACCGTGATCAGCGCCGGCATGCTCAGGCTCTTGCCCCCGCCGGAATAAGTGAAGGACCCGGCGTATTTTCCATCCGACCCGCTGGAAAGCACCAGCGTGAACGCCCCGCCATCCCCGTTGGTGAGTGAACCAAATGGCCCCATGTACGCCCCCACAAAGGTATTGAGAAATGGCGTGGTCGGCGTCGCCGCGGCCGGCCGGCCATGCCGCGCCCGATGCTTCGACCCACCGGCCGGCTGCTGCACTACCGGCGCAGGCGTCGGCGCGGAGGGCGTCTGCGGCGTAATCCCGCACAACGGCGCGGTGAATAACTGCCTCGCTTCCAGAACCTCGACCCACCCGCCTGATCGGCGGGGTATCGCGGCCTCGGAATAACTGCCCTGACGATGCATCTTCATGCTCCAATCTACAACACCAACCGGATGCGAGACGCCGCGCCCCCGCATTGGTGGAAAGCTCGGCCCCGAACCCTGCCGGCCCTCCAGGCTTCCTCCAAGGATTTGTCGTCACGATCGCCCTACAACGTAAGTCACTGCGGCAAATTCGCAGGTGTTATGGGCCAAATTCCCCAGTTCCTGCCGATCCCCGTCCCACATCACATTCCGAGCGCAATCCACCACCATGCCCCATTCATCATTCAGAATTCATCATTCATCATTCATCATTCAGAATCCCCCCCTACGCCGCCTTCTCCATATCCCCGCGCAGTTCCTCCGAACGTTCGATCAGCCGGTCGATCTTTTCCCGGGCTAAGCGGATCGGCTGGGTCAGGGTTTCAACCCACTCCATGGTCCGAACCGCCAGGTTCAGCTCGGGGTCCGTCGAGTCGGTCGATTTCCACCGCGCCAGTTGCCGCTCGATCCGCCTTTGCGTATTCCAGCGCACGATCAGCCAGATGATGAAGTACCAGAGGATCAAAAACGAAACCGTCTGCAGAAGCGAGGCGACACTGAAGGCCCGGGCCACGATGAGGAGGATGTGCCGGATGTTCCCGATAAAATTATCCTGAAGCATCGCTTCGACCATCGGCTGAATCAGCGGAAACCACAGGAGCGCGCCGATGGTTAGAAACCCGCGGAGGAAATGACCGATGAGGCCCGACCGGCCGCAGGCCCGCCGCACGATCATCGCCCGCTGCCGGGTGACTGTATCGGCCAGCGCCCGCTGCAATTCACCGGTGGCCAGGTCGGCCGGGCGGGCCTCCCAGAGCTTTCGATCCTTGTACAGATGGCTGATGAGCGGCTGCGATTGCTGGAGATACGCGAAAGTCGTCTGGATCGAGGCCGACAAATCCCGGCCTTCGGGGCGCAGGTACGTTTCCACCAGTACATCAGGCCCTTCCAAAGTCCTCTGCTGCTCGGCCGACAGTCGTCTTCGAAAAACCGACGCGATCGGCCCGGCCAGCGCCTGCACGATGTTCACGAATGGCCAGCGCGCGCAGCGCTGTTTCAAGCATTCATCGAGGATCGAAAGCCGGTGGGCTGGATCATCCAATATCGCCGGCACCGCCCGTTCCAGCAGCGGAATCGCCAGGCGATCGTGAACCGTATCCTCCGCCTCTTCGCCCAGCCGCTCCAGCCGCCGCGAGCGCTCCGGCAGATTCTGCCTCTGAATCCATCCGAAGATCGTTGCCTCCTGCTGCCGGGCGGCCGCCAGACGGCCCAACTCAACCTCCTCCACCGACTTCTGCGTACCCAGCAATTCCCGCAAGGCCGGCAGATCGAAACGATCCGGCTGGATGGCGCTGACCATGAACACCCGCGCCGGCCCGCCCAGATTCAGTGCCCGGCCGAGCCGCTTCCCGTAATCATCGCGCACTTCCCTGGCCGCATCCGGCGCGGCCTTCATGAGCTGATCGACTTTGTTCAAACAAAAGACAAAATTCTGGGCCGCGTTTCCCGAGGCGACTTTCAGCAGAAGCTGCTGCGGCTGCATATCAGCGTATTTCTCGACACTCTGAATCCACAGCGGAAAAAGCATGTGCCGCAGCATCCGCCGGGTGACCTCGACATGCTCCTGCCAGTGGCTGTCGATATCCGGCAGATCCAGGAGCACCTGCCGCGCCAGCCGCGGCGAATCGTGGGTGACGATGCGGAATTTCCCCGGCACCTCGCGCGTGAGCAGTTCGCGCAGATAGCCCGACTGCTGCACATGCGCGTAGGCGGTGACGATCTGCGTGCCTTCGCCAAAGGAGGTCGATTCGGTAATCGTCCGCCCCGCCAGCGCGTTCACCAGCGCCGACTTGCCGACTTCCTTCCCACCGATCAGCCCAATCAGATAAACCCCCTCGGCCGGGGGTTTGGGCGCGTCGACCACGTCGCCGATTTCGAGGCGCATCTCGTCACCCGACCGCAGCGCCTCCCCGCCCAGCACCGGCGCATCATCCTCAAAAAGCAGCGGCCGATCCGCGCCGGTCAGGTCGATGACATCGTGAACGAGTTGTTCGAGTTTCTGCGACATAAATTAACGGCTAAAAAACAACGTCATTCTGAGGTACTCCGAAGAATCTTGCCTCAACGTGTAGGCCGGTTCGACGTTGGCGATGGGTCCTCGCCGATCGAAGCCAGATGCTTCGCTGCGCTGAGCATGACACGCCGCATTTGCCCGTTCGAAAGTGGCGACGCGGCCTCACCGTTCGATGAAAGATGCTTCGCTGCGCTCAGCATGACACACGGGGAAAATGTTTTCAGCAGCCCGTGCCTCAAGATTTCTCCTCCTCTAAAACGCCATGCAATCTCTCCATCAAATCCTCCACCTCGCGAATCTCCTTCTCCGAAGGGGCACGGCTATCCAACCACCCGCAGACCTGGTCGATCTGCGTGTGCGTGAGTTCGCTGAACCGCTCGGCGATTTTTCGATTCGTGGCCCGGGCCTTCTGGGTGACCTCGTTCGACAGTTTCTCGCTCAGCCAGGTCGCGATCGAGAATCCGCCGATCACGGCCAGATCGACCGGGCCGAAGAAGACGTGATGGGTCGCCACGATCACCGCCAGCAGGTAAGGCGCGGCCTCGGTCCATTTCGTGAGTCGTTCGCCGCCGGGCAGGTGCTTGACGAGCTTCATGAGCAGCATCGTGTCGCGGGGCGTGGCGTTCCATCGCTCGGAGAGCCATTTCTCAAGAGCCGTCAGCTCATCCTCGGCGATCCGGCCCGCCGTGGCCGGGTCCAGGCGCGCCTGGCGGTACGAGCTTTCGCCGGCCGTGATCCAGCGCTGCCCGGCCGCGCTGGAGCGCAGGACATCCTCGATCCGCGACTGCACGACCGTGAACTGATCGGTCACCGCCGCCTTGAAATCGGGCAACTCCTCGCCATTGAGCTGAGGCCCGGTGCGGGCCGGATCCTTGAGCTTGATCCCCTGCCCGCGCATCACGACATCCCAGATGGTCCGCGGCATCCGCAGCACCATCCCCGGCACCTGCCGGACGCGCTCGAGAATCCGCTGCGGGCCCATCAGGTAGAGCACCGAGCGCTGCTGCAAACGCTTCTGCAACTGCTGCGTGAGCGGGTTGACATCCAGGCCAATCTCCGGCGTCTCCAGGGTCCGCACCGAGGCCACCAGGCGATCGATCTGCTGGCGATCCAGGCGAATCGGCGCGAGAATCTGATCGCCAAGCCGGCCGAGCAGATCGATCGCCCGCTGCCGCAGCCCATCGCGCCAGGCCTCTTTCTCGGCCGGGCGCAGGGCGATCACCGCCTCGCGCAGGGCGTCCAGATTCGCCTCGGCCGGCGGCTCATACGGCGCATCATCGCGCGGCAGCGCGAAAAGCCTCGCCCCCTCCCACTCCCGGCCGGCAAGCTGTTTCTGAAAATCATCCACCACCCCCTGCTCCTCGGCCTTGTTCATCACGAACAGAGTCGGGATCGCATACCGCCGTGACAGACGGTAGTAGGGCAGGAGCTCGGTCATCTGATATTTCTCGGGCGTGACCAGAAAGATCACCCCATGGGCCCAGCGAAAAGCGCGGTCGGCCTGGGCATGATGCAGCGGCTGATCCCCATCGAGATCGGGGGTATCGATGAGCGTGACGCGCTTGGTGAGTTCCAACTCCTCGCGAATCACGCACAGCGCATCGGCCTGCCCGCGCGCCGGAAGTTCCTCGACCGGCCGATGCTCGATGGCCAGCCAGCCGGGGGGAAGATTCTTGATCTCCCCCGCGATGGCCACCGCGCCGCTGGTATAGGTCCGGCGGAAACTGGTGGCCGTGAGCTGCGCCCCGAGGAGGCGATTGACGAGTGTCGATTTACCGGTCCCCGTGCCGCCGATGATCGTCACCAGCATCGGCCGATCGCGCACCTCATCGCGCAGATGAAACCGCACCGCCTCCGCATCGGAACGCCAGCGGTCGACGTTGGTCATCACACCGCCGGCCGTGCGGGGCCGCAACGACAAAAGAGCCCGCTCGAGGGCGGAGAGCGTGGATTCGAGTTTGTGGAGACCGAATGCCATCAAACCGCAAGCTTAGGAATCGCGGCCGAAAAGGGAAGATGCCGCTGCTTCTCTTTGGCCGGCTATGGTATAATCAAATCATGCAGCTAACGCAGCCCATCCAACTGGATAAGCTCCTCGACCCGCTGGCAAGATCGCTAACGCCGGAACTGGCGAAAATTCTCGTGGATTTGGATGTCGATCCGTCAGTGCGCGAGCGCTCCCAGTATCTCGCTGAAAGGGCCAACGAGGGGCTCCTCACGGAAGAAGAGGGCATCGAATACGACAGGTACATCGAAGCCATGGACTTGATTGGAATTCTGCAATCAAAGGCCTGGTCCGTCATCGCCCGATGCTGAGGCTAATTTGAGATGCAGCGGGCAAATCCCGATGCTATACTGAAAAACATGGTAGCCGGACACCCCTCATACATCGCGAAACT
Organism: Tepidisphaerales bacterium; assembly: GCA_038244055.1. GTDB lineage: Bacteria > Planctomycetota > Phycisphaerae > Tepidisphaerales > Tepidisphaeraceae > DASPKW01. The sequence goes on from JBBRTW010000004.1 coordinate 42,171, forward strand.
GTTCGAGCCGATCCTTCGGGAAATGACCCCGGAAATGGCGCGAATCATTGTGAACGCCCGAACTGATAGCTCGGTTGTCGAGCGAGTCGAATACCTCAGGGCACAGGCCAACGAGGGATTGCTGACTGACGAGGAACGCGCTGAATACGTGGATTATGTTGAAGCGGTGGACATGCTCGCCATCCTACAAGCCAAGGCGCGCGACGAACTCGCGCGGCAAGCCTCGTGATTGATGTTTTGACTCGCGCGCTCGTTCGGAGCCGCGCCGACTTTCAATGCGAATATTGCAAAATCCACGAGCCTAGGGCGGCGTTTCCCTCCTTTCACATTGAACATGTTATCGCGAGACAGCATGGGGGCGGGGATGACGATTCCAACCTCGCATTGGCTTGCGACCGTTGCAATTTGTATAAAGGACCGAATCTGACGGCCATCGATCCCGTTAGTGGCAATCTGGTCGTGATTTTTAATCCACGCCGCGATGCGTGGAATGAACATTTCGAACTGGATGAAGGCATCGTCATTGGATTGACAGCGATCGGCCGTGCAACAGCGCGGCTTCTCAACATGAATGCTCAGCAGCGAATCAGTCGCCGACGCCTTCCACCATCAAAATGAACTTGTGGCATGAACCTTCCCAACCGCAGGCGTCTGTGACCACATCTCGTACCATTCACATCGTCATCCTCCTCCTCTCCCTCGCCCTCCGCCTGGCCTGGGCCTTCTCCCAATCCGCCGAGCCCGACAAGCGCCTCGGCGACCAATTTGAATATCTCCAACTCGGCCGAAATTTTTTGACCACGGGCGAATTCCGTTTCAAGGATGACCGCTTCGATCAGTACGTTTACGCCTATCGCACGCCGGGATATCCGCTGATGGTCGCGGCCATGGGCGGCAATGTGACGGCGATTCGCATCGCCCAGGCGGTTCTCGATACTTCAACTGTGCTGGCCATTTATCTGCTGGCGCGGCGGCTGGGCTCGAACTCGGCGGCGCTGATCGCGGCCGGTTTTGTCGCGGTCAATCCATTCCTGATTTACTTCACCGGGCTGATCCTTTCGGAGACGCTTTTCACGGCCATGCTGGCGTGGGGGATGGCGCTGCTGATGGGTTTCCCGCGTTCCAAAATCTCGCCTTGGGCGGGTCTGGTTATCCTCGCGGCGGCCGTTCAAGTCCGGCCATCGGTGCTGGGATTAATCCCTATCCTGGCGCTGGTCGCCGCGATCGGCCGGGGTCGTCTGGCGATGCTTTTGTATCCACTGGTGGCCGGCGCGCTGGTCATTGCAGCGCTCTTTCCATGGGCTTGGCGGAATGCGCACCATCCCCAGCTCAAGACATGGGTTTGGACCACAACCAACAACGGGGTCACGCTTTACGATGGATTTCACAACGCGGCGACGGGAGCATCGGATCAGAGGGGGTTCCTCGATCGCCTGATGCCGGTGCTGAAGCCCAAGACCGAAATCCAGCGCGATGAATGGCTGGGCACGCATGCGCGGAGCTGGATGGTGAGCAATCCCGGGCGGAGTTTCGTGCTGGCGGGGATCAAGATCGCGCGAACATGGAGTCCGTTTCCGCAGTCTAGTGAATATGGGAGCCGGCTCTATGTGCTTACCGGGCTGATCTATTCTCTCCCGTTTGACATCCTGATTTTTCTTGGGTTATGGAAAGGTGCGGGTGGTAAAACGTTAAAGGTATACTGCGCGTTACCGGCGATATATTTTACTGGAATTCACGCCCTGTCGGTGGGGAGCCTGCGTTATCGGGTTCCCTGTGAAGCGCCGATGGCATTAATGGCCGCATGCGGTGCGATGATGCTTTTTTGGATATTCCGCGGCGGTAGAAAGTCTGAGACTATCTAAACCTATGGCTCGCCAGGGCGCAACCCTTGACCAGCTCTTCGACCGGCCTTATCGGCCGGGCTCGACCTTTGGACCGCGGATCAGCCCGATCCGGCGGTGGGGGATGCTCTGCGTACTTTTCCTGCTGGTGGGGGTGATCTTCACCTACTGGTATCTGACCGACTCCAAGCGCGTGAAGGGGATGGCGGAAGATTATCTGTCGAAGCTGACCGGCGGGCGGGTGGAGGTGCGCAGCGCGACGCTTTCGATCTTCGAAGGGCTGCGCCTCGATGGCATCACCATTCATGCCAGCGACCCGAAGGACCTGCCCGATTCGCGGCTCTTCTACGCCGAGACTTTCCTGGTCAAGTACAACCCGCAATCGATCCTCTCCGGGCGGCTGGAGGCAACGCAGATCATCGCGATGGACCCGCAGGTATTCCTGTGCGAGGACCTGGATCATGGGCGCTGGAACTGGCAGCGGGTCAGCCGGGAGGAAAAGCCGCCGAGCAAGACGCCGCCCGGACCGCGGATGAAATTCCCGGAGATTCTGCTCCGCAACGTGCAGATCAACTACAGCCGAATCCGCGGCGGGAAGCTGCTGCACGAGAAGGGGCTGATGGAGATCGAGGGGGCGCTGCGGCCCGACCCGGATAACCCGGATGCGCTGAGTTTCCGCGTGCAGAGCCGGGGCGAGGTCGAGGCGATCGGCCCGGCCGTCGAAGGCAAGTTCGACATGGACACGCGCGAGCTGGTCGCCAGCCTGAAGCATTTCAAATTCGGCAAGGACATCGAGGTGATGCTGCCGGAGCAGGTGCGCACCTGGTGGATGGAGCATGGGCTGGCGGGGAGCCTGGATATCCCGGCGTTTTACATCAAGCCGGGAAGCGGGGAGGTCAAGAGCAAGTTCCGGATCGAAACGGATTTGAAAAACGTGACGCTTTCGATGGCCCCCGAGGAATGGCTCAGCCGCGAGGAGGGCGGGCGGCTGGCGGCGATGCGGCGGTCGGTGGCGTTCATGAAGGCGGCGGGGATGGATTCGCTGGGGGCGATCGGGCAGATCGAAACGCTCTTCAATCCCTCGCCGCTCGAACTGGAAAAAGTGGCCGGCCGGTTCATTTTCACGGATGAGGGAATCGACATCGACAATGTCAGTGGGTGGGTGGAAAAAAATCCCTTCCACATCAGCGGGCGGATCGAAGGATATTCGGCGCAGGCGGCGGCCACGA
>JBBRTW010000005.1:0-43868 GCA_038244055.1 Tepidisphaerales bacterium
AGAAATCAAACGCCGGCAGACCCTCGGAACCCCGGCCTCCTACAAGACGCCAGCCATCACAGCAAGCGCCCAGATTCGCCGGGGCATCAAAACCTAAAAGAAAACCTTTTGGTTGAACCTCTATTCACTTGTCAAAGAGCGGATCGGATTTCTCCGAGCCCCCGCGGAACGCGGGTGAGTCAGTCGTCGAAAAAATGCGACGGACTCATTCGAGTTCGGCAAGGGCCTTTTGCAGTCACCGATGGCCGGCGACCTGGGTTGTAATCAGGGAACCGGGACTACCGGGAGGGAATGGATAACGTCGTCTTTTGTGTCAAACGCGAGTTACCTTTCTTCCGTTGGTGATTGGCTGGTGTTTCAGCCACATCGTTCAACGGGGTCGCGAATAATATCCGGGCTGGCGTTGTCGTCAAGGGGTGTTGTGGGGAAATATGAAATTCAGCGGGCGGGACGGGGATTTTCGGCGCTGCGGGTTCTTGATGTTGAAACGTAAGCTATGGATTCGGTGGATGTTATGCGCAGCGGAGTTGTCCGCCCGATTTCCGCCACCGCAGCAGGAGATGATATTATGCCCCCCGCCAATTCGCCGCTACCGAAGAAGTCGAACAGTCAGAATCGTCCCACATCCGATGCTCTGGCCCCGGACCCGGCGCGGACTTATGAACGTGCGCAACCAGAACATGAATCGGGCATGGGGGAACTCGACAGCCCGGTGGGTGATGCGACGCCGACGGATCGGGCGGACGCGGTGGACGACAGCGTAGGCCATCGCCAGCCAGGGGATCGGCAGTTGAATGGGCAGGATGATTCCAAGAAGAGAGAAGGGATTGAGGGTTGAGGGTAGAGGATTGCGAGACCTGCGCAGGTCTCTCGCCATCTCATTCCTTCGCCGTCTTCTTCTCCTTCGGCAGCATGATGCTCAACTTCGGCGTGAAGTCGGGCTTTCGGGTTGCGCCGACCTTGGCAAGCAGTTCGCCGCGGCTGGAGACTTCGAAGCGCTGGTGGAGGGCTTTGACGTAGTTGTGGATCGTGTGGCGGGAGAGATCGAGCTTGGCGGCGATTTCCTTCTCGGACAGGCCGCCGAGAAGTTCATCGAGCGTCTGCGACAGGCGGGGCGGAAGATCGCTGCTTGGATCAACGGCTTTCTGCAGGGCATCGCGCCTCCAGAACCGGCCGAGTTCGGAATGGAAAATGCGGATTAGCTTGTGCTCGGTCGCGGTGAAGGGGTCCGCTCCGAAGGCGCGGTGCAAGCCCAGTTGATCGACGGCATTGATATGTGGCAGGGGAAACTGTGACAGAACGAAGGATCTCCCGCCATAAACAGTCTTAATCGGCCGGACGGGAACTTCGGCGCCTTCCGGGGGCTCCTTGGGAATCTGCCCGGCCGCCAGACGCCAGCTCTCCAGGTTCTCATCCTCGCGCTCGGAATGGATTTCCCAGACATCGCCCTCGGCATCGCAGCCCCAGCCGAGATCGATCACGCGCAGCTTGTCGCCGCCGGCCGTGCGGGCATGCACTTCGGATGAAATTACCAGTTCCGCGCCGAACACCTGGCACAAGCGCCGCACCATATGCGGCCGCCACTTCTTGGGATCTGCGCCGAGTTCGCGCACCTCACCGATGATCCGAAACACGTTTCGAACATCTCGAAGCCTCAGCCGACGCGGGGCATGGTCGCTCATAACCCGTAACTGTAAGCAGGACCTACCCCATCGCTCAACACCTGAATGCCAAATCTGCCAAGTTATCGGACGCAATGGGCTGGAAAGGCATCGGATGTGGGGTTTATCCCGTTTTGGCGGAGAGATGGGCCGGGAATTCGCCAAGGGATTGATGATCTGGCGTCCGGCATCGCCGTCCCTACAATCCGCAAACGATGGCGAAGGAGCGGAATGCACTTATCGACTGGCTGCAGTATCTGGCGGTGCGCATCGTTTCGATGTGCATGCAGTGCTGGCCTGTGAATTTCATGCTGCGGCTGGCCAAGGGGCTGGGCAATGTGCTCTATCGCCTGGATCGCAAACATCGCGAGCGGGCGATGGCGAATCTGCGGCGGTCGTTCCCGGAGATGTCCGAGAAAGAGCGCGAGGTCGTGGCGCGGCGGAGCATGCAGGAACTGTTCATGTTCTTCGTGGAGATGTTTTTCACGCCCCGCCTGATCCGAATTGACACCTGGGCGAGCTACATCGAGCTTGAGAATTTCGAGACCCCCCTGTCGCTGATGGTCAAGCGCGATGGAGGGCTGATCATGCTGACGGCGCATTACGGAAATTTCGAGATCCTGGGATACCTGCTGGCGACGCTGGGATTCCCGACCTCAAGCGTGGCGCGGCCGCTGGATAATCCGTATCTGAGCGATTTTGTTTTCGGCGTGCGCGAGAGGCAGGGGCAGAAGATCATCGCGAAAAAAGGGGCGACCAGCGATGTGGTGGATGTGATCGAGGCGGGTGGCGCGGTGGGGTTCGTGGCGGATCAGAACGCGGGATCGAAGGGGATTTTCGTCGATTTTTTTGGCCGAAAGGCGAGTACGTACAAATCGATCGGCCTGCTGGCGATGCAGTATGAAGTGCCGGTCATCATCGGCTTCGCCCGCCGGGTGGATGACCAGTTCAAGTTCATCGTCGGGGCGCAGGCTGTGATTTACCCGGCCGACTGGAAGGCGCAGGATGATCCGCTGCGGTACATCACTCAGCGCTTCACCAAAGCGATCGAAGACATGGTTCGGAAGGATCCGGGCCAATACTGGTGGGTTCATCGCCGCTGGAAAACCCGCCCGCGCGGGGAAGCGGCGGAGGCGTATGATTGACGAGGAGTAGGCAGTATGCAGTAGGCGGTAGGCAGAGGAATAGGCAGTAGGCAAGCTCTGTAGGCACCCACTTCCCCTGCCTACTGCCTACCGCCTACTACCTGTATAATCGGCTGCATCACAAGGAGCATCCAATCATGTCCGATTTCGTTTTGGCTGAAACCAATCATCATTTCATCCGCCAGCAGAAGTGGGAGGTGGCGGTGCTGCCGTTCGGGGCGACCGAGCCGCACAATTTCCACATGCCGTACGGCACGGATAATTTCCAGGTCGAAGCGATCGGCCGGCGGGCGGTGGAACATGCCTACAACAAGGGCGGGAAAGTGCTGCTGCTTCCGGCGATGCCGTTTGGGGTGAATACGAATCATCTGAAGGTGCCGGGAGGGCTGGCGTGTTCCGTGAGGCCGACGACGCTGCTGGCGCTGATCACCGATCTGGCGGATGCATTCGAGCGGCAGGGTGTGAAGAAGCTGATGTTGCTGAACGGGCATGGGGGGAACGAACTCAAGCCGTTGTGCCGCGAAATTCATCATCGCACGGGGGTGTTCATCTGCGTGTGCGACTGGTTTCGCATGGCGGCCGATGCCTATGCGGGAATTTTCAAATCGCCGGGGGAACATGCGGATGAAGTGGAGACCTCCCTGGGACTGTATTTGTTTCCGCAGTTCATGAAGATGGAGCAGGCCGGGCCGGGGACGATGCACAAGACGGCGTTCGAGGCGATCAACAAGGGATGGGTGAGCATCACCCGGCCGTGGCATCTGCTGACGGATGATACCGGCGCGGGCGATCCCAGCGCGGCGACGGCGGAGAAGGGCAAGCGGCTGGTGGATTTGTTGACGACACGCCTGGGGGATTTTCTGTATGAGCTGGCGGCGATGCCGATGAGCAGCACGTTTCCTTACAAGGCTGAGAGATCATGAAAACGACGATGCGATTGATGGCGGCTGGTTTGGTGGCGTTGTTGGCAGTGGCGGCGCAGGGAGGGCCGAGTGTGACGGTGTCGGCCGGGAAATTCGAGCGAACGGATACGGTGGCGAGTTTTTCGCTGCCGGCGGGCATGGATGCGAAGGGGAATTACGGACTGGTGGATGGGAAGCGAACGATCCCGGTTCAGTTGTTGCCCGATGGGAGCGCGGTGTTTGTGGTTCCGCCGATGAAGGCGGGGGCGTCGCTCGCATTCGCGCTCGAGTCAATTCCGTGGGCGACTCGCCCGCCCTTGCCGACGGATCTTTCGATCAAGCAAGACGGTACAAGTGTCGCGTTCAATGTGGGTGCGAAACAGATGTTTCGCTACAACGGCGACAAGACCCCCCTGCCGGAGGGTTACGATCCGGCGTACCAGCGCGGGGGGTATCTCTTTCCGATTCTGACGCCCTCGGGGAGGCTCGTTTGCGATGATTATCCGCCCATGCACAAGCATCATCACGGCCTCTGGTTTTCGTGGACGCACACGGAATTCGAAGGCCGAAAGCCCGATTTCTGGAACATGGGGGACAAAAAGGGAACGACGGAGTTTGTGGAACTGACTTCGACTTTTGCGGGGCCGGTGGCGGCGGGTTTGTCGGCGCGGCATCGGTATCTGGATCTGCTGGCCAAACCCGATCCCAGGGTGGCGCTGAACGAAACGTGGAACGTGACTGCGTGGGGAATTGGATCGGGAGACAAGCCGTATTTTGTTTTTGATCTGGTGAGCACACAGACCTGCGCCGGCGACGCGCCGCTGAAACTGCCCAAGTATCACTATGGCGGGATCGCCTTCCGCGGGCACCGCGATTGGAATGCCAAGGCGAAGGATGCGTACTCCGCGCTCACCTCCGAAGGCAAGGATCGCGAATCGGCCAACGCGACCACCGCGCGATGGTGCCACATGGGCGGGAAGGTGGATGGGGCGGCCGTCGGGCTGGCGATTCTGGATCATCCAGCGAATTTCCGCTCGCCCCAGCCGTTGCGCGTGCATCCGGCAGAGCCGTATTTTTGTTTCGCGCCGCAGGTGGCGGGGGATTTTTCGATTGAGCCGGGGAAGCCGTATGTGTCGCGATATCGGATGGTGGTGACGGATGGGGAGGCGGACAAGGCGCTGCTGGATCGGCTTTGGAATGATTATGCCTCGCCGCCTGAGGTTGTTGTGAAATAGGTTTGTGAGTCGTGAGATCGGTTGCGGTGGTTGAACGCCTCGCGAATTTGTGATTATCCGTTGAGTATGCTTGACCTTTCGGGAGGCGCGGCCGTATTGTTGATTTCAATGACGAACGGGTCAGTTAAATCAATTGCCAGGAGATCCAAGCGCCGTCCGCGTGGTCGGCCGAGGGATGAAGCGCTGCGGGCGCGGCGCTGCGAGGAGATTCTGGATGAAGCCGCGGTCGTCTTCGCGCGGCATGGATTTCCCGACACGGATGTGCAGGTCATCGCTGACGCATTATCCATCAGCAAAGGGACGGTTTACCGATATTTCGAGTCAAAGGAGCGGCTGTTTCTCGCGGCAGTGGCGCGTGGGGTGCGGCAACTCGATCGGGCCATCGAATCGGCTGTGGAAGCGGTGGGCGATCCGCTGGATCGCATGATGGCCGCCACCACCGCCTACCTCAAGTTCTTCCAGGAACATCCCGAGTTGGTTGAACTCTTCATCCAGGAGCGGGCCGAGTTCAAGGGGCGCAAGAAGCCGATCTATTTCGAGCATGGCGAGACGAGCTGCGCGCAGTGGCACGACCTCATCGGCGGGTTGATCGAGGCTGGGCGGGTTCGCAAAATGCCGGTGGAGCGCGTGACCGATACGATCGGCGATCTGCTTTACGGGACGATGTTTACCAATCACATGGTCGGCCGGCGCAAGCCCTTCGAAGAACAGGCGGCCAGCCTGATGGATATTTTTTTCAAGGGGATACTGTCAGATTCGGAGCGTGCATCGCGTAGCGGCGGAGGCACTCCAACGGCAAGGCGGATTCAATGAGTGATTCGGCGATTCCATTTCGATCGTTGTTCGGGCATGGGAATCCGGCGGCGCTGATGAGGCGCGGCGGTGTCGCGGTCGCCTGCCTCGGCTCGATTTTCGCACTTAGCGCATGCGAGCGCAAGGTGGATGCGCCGGCGTTCGTTCGGCCGCCGGCTTCGGTGACCGCAGAGGCCGCCATTGCCCGCGACGTGCCGATCTATCTGGAAGAAATCGGGCGGACCGCGGCGGTCGAAATCGTCAATGTCCAGCCGCAGGTGACGGGGCGGATCGATTCGATCGATTTCGATGATGGAATGGATGTGACGATCGGAAAGCCGCTCTTCACGATCGATCCGCGCTGGTTCAAGATGGATTTGGCGCAGGCCGATGCGGTGCTGGCGCAGCGGAAAACCGAGAAGGTTCTGGCGGATCAGGAATTCAAACGCGTGCAGGGACTGGTCGAGAAAAAGGCGGTTTCGGAGCAGGAATTCGAGCAGCGCAAGAATGCCGTCGCGGTGGCGCAGGCGGTGGTGAACGCGGCGCAGGCGAATGTCGATACGGCGACGCTGAATATCGGATACACCTCAATCAAGTCGACGATCAATGGCCGGGCGGGGCAGCGGCGCGTCGACAAGGGGAACATCGTCAAGGCCAACCAGGACACGCTGGTGACGATCCAGCGCCTCGATCCGATTTACGCCGAGTTCACGACGCCCGAGGGAAATCTCCCCGAGATTCGCAGGCGCATGGCCGAGAAGGCGGCGGAAAAAACCGGCGACAAGGCGCTGAAAGTTGAAATCTGGCTCCCTAATGAGCCGAACAATCGTCGGGCGGGAAAATTGACTTTCATCGAGACGGCCGTGCAGCCGGGAACGGGCACGATCAAACTCCGCGCGGAGGTTCCCAATCCTGAAATGGATCGGCATTTCTGGCCGCAGCAGTTCGTCAACGTGCGCTTGATTCTGGAGACGCGGCCCAAGGCGGTGCTCGTGCCTGCGCCGGCGGTGCAGATCGCGCAACAGGGGCCCTTTGTGTATGTCGTCAAGCCCGACAGCACGGCGGAGCTTCGTCCGGTGGTGCAGGGCCAGCGCCAGGGAGGGCTGGTCGTGATCGAGAAGGGCGTCGAGGCGGAGGAGAACGTGATTGTAACCGGACAAATGGCCGTTGCGCCGGGCGCGAAGGTGAATGTGCTACCACCGCCGACGACCGCTCCTTCGACCACGACGACCGCTCCTTCGACCACTGCACCTTCCGCCACGCAGCCCGCGAGCCAGCCCGCTGCGGGTCGGTCGTCTGGAAAATGAGAATTTGAGAATGTGTCGGCATCGCGCCGCCGCCGTCCTGACTGGATTGTTCGTATGAATCCTTCACTCCCATTTATCCGCCGCCCGGTGATGACGCTGCTGCTGACGGCATCGGCGATTCTCTTCGGCGTGCTGGCATACCGGAAGCTCCCGGTCAACGATCTGCCCAGCGTGGATTACCCGGTCATCCAGGTGAACTGCGCCTATCCCGGTGCCAGCCCGCAGACCGTGGCCAACAACATCGCCACACCGCTCGAACGCCAGTTCATGCAGATTCCCGGCCTGGAACTGATCACCAGCAAATCGACCCAGGGAAACGTCTCGCTGACATTGCAGTTCTCGCTGGAGAAGTCGATCGATGCCGCGGCGACCGATGTCCAGACCGCCATCACCCAGGCGACCGGCAGCCTTCCGGTCGACCTCCCCTCGCCGCCGACTTTCTCCAAGACCAATCCCAATGATCAGGCGATCATGTATATCGCCCTCACCTCCGACACGGTGACGGCCGGGCGGCTTTACGATATCGCTTCCACCACAGTCGGGCAGCAGATCTCGATTATCAACGGCGTCAGCCGCGTGCAGGTTTTCGGCAGCAAGTCGGCCATTCGCATCAAGGCCGATCCCTCCGCCCTGGCGGCGCGCAACATGACCGTCGACGATCTCAACGCCTCGATCCGCGCCGGCACCACATATCAGGGCGCTGGACAGATCGATGGCCCCAACCGCACGCTGCTCCTCCAGCCCCAGGGCCAACTCGAATCGGCCGACCAGTACAATGGGCTGATCATCGGCCAGAAAGAGGGCGCGCCGATCTATCTCCGCGATGTCGCCGCCGCCACCGACGGCGTTCAGGATGAGCGCGTGGATATGCGCTTCTGGACGCGCGGGCGAACCATTCCCAAGGCCACCGTCGTTCTGGCCGTGTTTCGGCAGGCGGGCGCAAATGCCGTGGAGGTTTCCAAGGCCATCAGGGCGCTGGCACCCAAAATCGACGTGCAGCTTCCCCCTTCGGTCAGTCTCATCCCCATCCACGACCGCTCCCAGTCCATCGTCAACTCCGTCAGGGATGTCACCGCGACCCTCTACATCGCCTTCATCCTGGTTGTGATCGTCATCTACCTCTTCCTCGGCCGGGCCACCGATACACTCATCCCCATCGTCGCTTTGCCCCTGTCTCTACTCATCACGTTTGTCGTGATGGGGATCCTCGGCTACTCGCTGGACAACCTGTCTCTGATGGCCCTGACGCTCTCGATCGGCTTTCTGGTCGATGATGCGATCGTGTTTCTCGAGAACGTGGTCCGCCGCATGCAGAGGTACGATGAAGGGCCCATCGCCGCTTCGATCAACGGGGCCAAGGAGATCAGCTTTACGATCATCTCGATGACGCTTTCGCTGGCGGCGGTGTTTCTCCCGCTGGCGTTCATGAGCGGGCTGGTCGGGCGGATTTTCCGCGAGTTCGCGATCGTCATCATCGTCGCCATCATCGCGTCGGGCCTGGTTTCGCTCTCGCTCACGCCCCTGATGACCGCGCGGCTGATCGCCCGGCGCGGCGCTGGCTCGCGAAAGACCCTCCTCGAACGCACCTTCGGTTATTTCGAAGAGAAGGTGCTCAAGATTTACGGGAATTCGCTCTGGTTTTTCATCAAGCATAAGTGGGTTTCAGCCGTCATCTTCCTCGCCTGCCTTTTCGGGACCTACCACTTTTTCAATATTCTCCCCAAGGCATTTCTCCCCAAAGGTGATTCGGGTTTCATCTTCGGAATGATGATCGCCCAGGAAGGCGCATCGCCCGAGCAGATGCGCCAGTATCAGTCGGTCGGCGACGACATTCTCCAGAAGAATGAGGCCGTCCAGACCACGTTCACGATGACCGGCGCTTCCAACTTCATTCCCTCCAACTACGGGCTGATGATCGCCTTCCTCAAGCCCACCGATCAGCGCCCGCCGATCGATGCGGTGGCCGGGCAACTGATGGGCGCGGTCTCGGGCCGAATCCCCGGGGCCATGGCCTTCCTCCAGCCCCAGCCCGTTTTGGAAATCTCCACCGGCGCGCAGGCACGGCAACAGGGCGATTTCGCCTACAACATTTCGGGCCTCGATCCTGATCAGGTCTTCTCCACCTCCCAGGCCATGTTCATGAAGCTCATGCAGTGGGATGGGTTTTCCTCCGTTTCATCCGACCTCTACACCCATACCCCCAATCTCAAGATCGACATCCTCCGCCCGCAGGCATCGCTTTATAATGTCTCGGCCACGCGCATTGAGGCCCTCCTGCGCAATGCCTACTCCCAGAACTTCGCCTACCTCATCAAGAAGCCCGATGACCAGTATCAGGTGATCGTCGAGGTCAAAGACTCGGCCCGGCGTCACGCTGAAGACCTCGACAAACTCTACGTCCGCTCCGACGACGGCCAGAATCTCATTCCGCTGAAAGCCGTCGCCACCTGGTCCCCGATTACCGGCCCGCAGTCCGTCAATCACACCAACCAGTTCACCTCCGCGACGCTCTTTTTCAATCTCAAGCCCGGCTACACGATCGGACAGGCGACCGACCAGATCGAGGCCGCCGCCAAAGAAGTCGTGCCGCTCAGCCTGCGCGGGCAGTTCCAGGGCGAGGCGCTGACCTTCAAGGAAACAGTCAGCACCCTCATCATCCTCATGGGCATGGCGGTCTTTGTCATGTATGTGATTCTCGGCATCCTTTACGAATCATTCATCCATCCAATCACCGTCCTCTCCACGCTGCCCACAGCCCTGGTCGGCGGGCTGGCGACGCTTTGGATCTTCAACGAGGTCGCCTCGCTCTACGCCTTTATCGGCCTGTTTATGCTCATGGGCATCGTCAAGAAAAACGGCATCATGATCGTCGATTTCGCCGTCCATCGAGTGAATCAGGGAATGAGCGCGGCCGATGCGATCCACGAAGCCTCGATCGATCGCTTCCGGCCGATCATCATGACGACCCTGGCCGCCATCATGGGCGCTCTCCCCATCGCGCTGGGCTACGGTGAAGATGGCGGTGGGCGGCGTCCGCTGGGACTGGTCATCGTCGGCGGATTGATCGTCGCCCAGCTCATCACGCTTTACGTCACACCCGTGATCTACCTGCTCATGGAACTGCTGCAGGAGAAGATTCTCAGCAAGTGGCCGGCGGCGCGCGGCGAAGATGCGCCGGCGGAGCGCGATGTCGTTCCGGTGGCCCAGGTCGCGGCCGGCTTCAGCGGTGGCAATGGCGGCGGCAACGGCGACAATCATTGATCCAAAGAACCAACCATGAAATGCCTTTTCTTCGCTCTTCCCCTGGCGCTGCTGCTTTCCGCCTGCACGGTCGGCCCGAACTACGCGCCGCCGGAGGAGACGCCGCCGGATGCGTGGTTTGAATTCCTCAACGTGCCCGCGCCAACCACTTCCACCACCGGGCCGACCAGCCGGCCGGCCTCAGTGCTGTCGGCCGCGCCCGCGCCGATCGCCTGGTGGATGAGCTTCCACGATCGAACGCTGGATGATTTGATCGTCCGCGGTGTGCGCTCCAACCTCGATCTGCGCCGCGCCCAGGCGCGCATTCGCGAGGCCCGCGCCCAGCGGCGGGTCACTGCGGCCGATGAATATCCCAATGTCAATGTCGACGGCTCCTACAGGCACTCCCGCAGCAGCCTGGCGGGTTTCGGCGGCGGCGGAGGTGCCGCCGGAAGTGGCGGCGGTACTCCGGTTCAAAGCGCGGAGATCGATCTCTACCAGGCCGGCTTTGATGCCTCGTGGGAGATCGATGTCTTCGGCCGTGTCCGCCGCTCGGTCGAAGCGGCCGACGCCGATATTGCCGCCGCGGTGGAAGACCGCCGCGATACGCTGGTCTCCCTTCTGGCCGAGGTCGCGCGGAACTATGTCGAGCTGCGCGGTTTCCAGCAGCAGGGCCGGATCGCCCGCGAAAATCTGGTCGCCCAGCAACAAACGCTCGATGTCACGCGCACGCGCCTTGAGCGCGGTCTGGCGACCGATCTCGATGTCGCCCGCGCCCAGGCCCAGGTTTCCACCACCGCCTCGCAGCTTCCCACATTCGATGCCCAGGCGCGGCAGGCCGCCCATCGGCTGGCGGTCTTGCTCGGACAACAGCCGCAGGCGCTGGCGAAGGAACTGCTCACCGATGCCGCCATTCCCCTGCCGCCGCCTTCGGTGCCGATCGGCGTCCCAGCCGAGCTCCTGCGCCGCCGCCCCGATATCCGCCGGGCCGAGCGCCAACTCGCCGCTGCCACCGCGCGCGTCGGCGTGGCGACGGCCGACCTCTACCCGCGCTTCATCCTCACCGGCTCGCTCGGCCTGCAATCCACCGATTTCGGCTCGCTCTTCAACTATGCCAGCCGCGTCTACTCGATCGGCCCATCGATCTCCTGGCCGCTTTTCGATGCCGGACGAATCCGCGCCAACATCGACGTCACCGATGCCCGTCAGGAGCAGGCCCTGCTCGTCTATCAGCAGGCGGTTCTGGCCGGTTTTCGCGATGTGGAGGATGCCCTGGTCGCCTACACGCGCGAGCTCGCCCGCCGCAATACGCTCGCCCAGGCCGCCCAGGCCAACCAGCGCGCCACGGATCTCGCCAGTGAACTCTGGACGGCCGGCCGGACTGATTTCCTTTCGGTTCTGCAAGCCCAGCGCGATCTCTTCCAATCGCAGGATGCGCTGGTGCAGTCGGATCGGCTGGTATCGTCAAATCTGATCGCCCTTTACAAGGCGCTGGGGGGCGGATGGCAGGTCGAGTCGGCCGATGCGGATTCGGTCACCTCGAAAACGCCGCCTCCAGCCCCGCCCAGGTAGCGGACTGACGCGCAAATTCCAGATTCCGCTTTCGTTCAATGCCATGCGATGCGATACTCCCGCCCATGCCCAGAGCGTCCCTGATTCGCATTTATCGGCTGATCCCCCTGCTCCTTCTCGCGCTGGCGGTTTCCGCCGGACAAGCTCGCGCCGCCGATTCCACACCCGAAGGCCTTTCGGCCATCGAGAAGCGGATCGATTCGGCCATCAACCTGATGCGCGACAAAAAGCTCGATGAGGGCAAAAAAGAGATCGAGCAGTGCGCCGCTGATCTGAAAACGCTGCTGGCCAAAAAGGATGACAATGCGCGTGCCCATTACCTGCTGGCCCGGGCGCTCTTCCAATTGGGAAAAGACGCCGAATCCATCACCCAGATCGACCGCGCCATCGCCCTGACGCCGGCCGACGCCGCCTACCACCACGAACGCGGCCAGATCCTCGCGCAAACCAACGACAACAACGGCGCTTTGGCATCCCTCGCCAAAGCCACCGAACTAGCGCCGACCCAGGTGGAGTACTGGCTGTCGCTGGCCTACCGCTACGCGGATTTGTCGGCCCCCGATGAAGCCGAAAAGACTTTCAAAAAGGCGATCGCCGCCAACCCCACCGAGCCGCGCCTCCTCGGCGCGCTGGGCGGAGTCTACGCCAACCTGAGCAAGCCCGAAGAAGCGCTGGCCGCGCTGGAGAAGGCGGTCTCCATCGATCCCAAATACGCCAACGGCTGGCGGAACATCGGCCAGATCCATCAGTCGGCCGGGCGATTCGATCAGTCCGTCAAGGCTTACGATGCCCTCGTGAAGGTCCTCCCCGAGGACGTCCCCGCTCTCTCCAAACTCGTGCAGAACCACACCGCCCTCAATCAACCCAAGGAGCGCGATGCCGCCCGCGAAAAAATCATCGCGCTTTACAATGCCGGCAAAATCAAACAGCCCTTCTTCTGCCGCGAGCAGTTCAAGGAATGCAATATGCCGGTGATGGTGTTCGAGTATTTCACGCTCACAGGCGAGCGGGCGATCCGCTACAGTTTCCGAATCCTCGATGATTCAGGCCGCAATACCGTCCGCACCATTTCCCTGGGCTCTTACGAGATCACCACCCAGATCGCCCGCGAGACGGGTGAGATCGGCAAGAACGACCGCCTCTACCATCTCGATATGTACGAAGAGGGCGGCCACACCACCTTCGGCATGTACAAGGCCGAGCCCACCTACGACCAGGTGCGGGCGTCGGTCGTGGCGATTCTCAATGGGAAGATGGAGGCGATGGCGGAATCGAAGGAAATGAAGGAGAAGGAAAAGGAATAGTCGAATTGTGGATTGTTTTAGAAGATTGAGCACCCGATGGATCATCCGTTCACTCCAGAATCGCGGGGGATCTCATTTCATCTCGGCAAACCGATCCTGGTCATGCTGATCGTAGCCGGGCTTTGTGGCGGCGCTCTGCTGCTGCGGCCGGGGGCGAGGCCGCGCGGGGATTTGGTGCTCTGGGTGTTCGCCGAAGCGCATGCGAAAACCTACGGGGGTGATGGCTCGACCTCCGGGCCGACGCTTCTGGATTCGTTCAAGAAAAAGACGGGGTTGACGGCCGAGATGCAGGTGATCTTCGACCGCGCTGAAAATGTCCGGCTGGTGTCGATGTTCATGTCGGACATGAAAGGCCCGGCCGTTCCGGATGTGGCGGAGGTGGAGATCGTCTCCATCGGTAAATTCTTTAGGCCGCCGGTGAGCGATGTGGGGTTTTTGCCGCTCAATTCGTATCTCGAGAAGACCGGCATCCGGCAGATCAATTCACTGGATGCGCCGGGGCAGGAGGGATGGAAAGCGCGGCTGGGGGCGGATGGGGGGACGTATCTGTATACCGGGGCCCAATGGAGCACTGCGCCGGGAGTCAGGCCGGATGCGTGGATCGATCGAATCGTTAAAAGCCGGCTCGCGCCGTACACGAAGGATGGGCTGATTTTCGGCGTGCCGCATGATGTTCATCCGGTGGGGATCGCGTATCGGCACGATCTGTTCATGGAGGCGGGAATCGACCTGATGGCCGAGAGCGCCGATGCGGGGCATCCGCTGACCTGGCCGAGATTTCAGGAACTTTGCCTGCGATTCAAGAGCTACTGGAAGGCGCATGGGCAGCCCAACCGGCATCCCATCGAACTGCGCACGGGGGGCGTGGATGATCTGCTGGTGATTTTGCTGCAGCGCCATCTCAACCTGATCGGCCCGAATGACCGGATCGAGTTTACGAGGCCGGAGTTTGCGCAGACAGTCGCGTTTTATGCGCAGCTTGTGGCCGGGGACGGGCGGATCGGGGCGCAGTCCGGCGGAGGCGATGCGGCCGTCGCCCAGGACCTGAACAACGGCGGCATCTGCGCCTTCATGACGCCGGACTGGCGGGTGCGGTATCTGAAGGATTTTACGGAGACGGACCGGGCGACTGGAAAAAAGATTCTGGAAGGGAAGATGCGGATGATTCCCCTGCCGGTGTTCGAGCCGGGGAAAGATGCGCGGACGGGGACCTGGGGCGGCACGATGATCGGCATTCTGCGGGCCAGCCCGCGGCCGGATGATGCGTGGAAACTGATCGAGCATTTGTATCTGTCGGATGAAGGATTCGAGGCGCGCATTCGCGAGACGAACATCCTGCCGCCGGTGATCGCGCAGTGGGATGATCCGCGCTTCGATCGGCCGGACCCGTTTTTCGGGGGGCAGAAAGTGGATCGACTGTTTGTGGAACTGGCGCGGGAACTGCCGGAGCGGTATGTGACCCCGGCGAGCCGTGCGGCGGCGGCGGAGCTCAATAGTGTGCTTTACAAGGCGATTCGGCATGTGCGCGAGAAGGGGGAGAATGGGCTGGAGGAAGCGTGTCGGGAATGGTTGAAGGAGTCGGCGGAGGATCTGGAGAAGAGAATCAAATGGGGGAAGTTTGAGTAACGCGGGCGCGGCCCACAACTCATAGCTTATTGCCCTCGCGAAGATGGTCCTGGGGCATAGGCGCTATCTTTGAAGGGTAGAAAATGAGGAGCGCCACCAGGCAGGCCAGCGTGATCCACATCGGCACGGCGTAGTAGGCCTGCCAGTTGGTCTTGTCGCCGGGAAGCTTGGTCCAGGCGGCGACCCAACCGGCCATCAGATTGCCGACGATCACGCCGACGCCGAAGACAATCAGGTTGAACATATTCTGGGCGCTGGAGCGGACATTCTTGGTGGTGCGCTCATCGAGAATGATGAAGCAGAGGAAGAAGAAGCAGCCGAACACGATTCCGTGCAGGGCCAGGGCGGGGATCAAAGCCCAGGCATAGGGTAGGTAGGCGAAGACCGCGAAGCGCACGAGGTAGGCGAGCAGGCCGATGGTCAGGAGGGTCTTTTTGTTCACGCGCTTGGCCAGCAGCGGCATGAGGGCCAGCATGACCAGTTCGGAAATCTGGCCGACGGTCATCACGCCCGCGCCGCCGACGCCGAAGATTTTGTCCACGATCGGAGCTTTGAGATCGAGCTGGCGAAGGAACTGCGATGTGCGGACGAAGAAGAACTGATGCACGGCCGCGATGGGAATGGAGATCAGGAAAATCGTGATCAGCGGCTGGTGGCGAATCTCGGCCATCGCCTCTCCTGGCGCGTAGGTTTTATCCTCGCGGCGGGGCGGGGTCTTGGGGAGGGTCAGCACATAGAGGCCCTGGATCACGCCCAGGATGGCGCTGAGGCGGAAGGCATCTTTCATCGCGGCGACCTGGGCGGCCTGATCGTGGCCGGCCTTGTAAAGGAGCCACTGGCCGATGCCGATGCCGACGATGATCCAACCGATGGTGCCGAAGACGCGCACCTTGCCGAAATCGCGGTCGCGGTCGGGGAGATGGGCGAAGCAAATCGCGTTGGCAACCGCGATGGTCGGCGTGTAGAGCACGCCGTAGAAAAAGGACAGGCCCACCAGCGCATAGAAATTGGTCAGATCAGCGAAAATCCAGACCACGACCGCGCCGACGATATGGGCCACGGCCATGAAATGCTCGGCGTTCATGTAGCGGTCGGCGATTTGTCCGGCGATGAAGGGCGAGACCACCGCGCCGATCGCGCCCCAGGCGAGGAGCCAGCCTACGGCCGAGGGTTCGAACTGCCGGTACTCGTTGAAATACTGGAAAAGCAGAGGAAGCCATGCGCCCTGGATGGCGAACTGGAGAAGCATCATGATCGAAAGGCGCACCTGCATGCCGGGCTCGAGGCGCGGCGCGGGGAGAACGGCCTGATAGGGGAGGACGGTAGTCATGGTCGTTTCCTTCAGTTTCCAATGCCGCGCGAGTTAGACGCTTCGCTTGCGAAGCGCGTCAGGGAGTGCTTCGCTTATCGACTGATTACGCCGCCGAAGACGTAGCCGCATCCGCCGAGCCGCCGGCCGCTTCAACCGCATCCGGCCTGGCCTTGTCTTTGAACATGATCAGGAACAGCATCATGATCACGCCCGCCATGATGCAGGGGATGAGCCAGACTGTTTTCCATTGGATCATCGTGTTGGCCTGATGGCTCAGTGCGGCGGCGCTATCGAGAAGCAACTTGGCCTCGGCGGCTGGCGCTTTGCCGGCCTGAGTCGCCAACTCGCCGGCCTTGGCGTAGAGGGCGGTGGCTTCGGCCGGCGTATTGGCGGCCTTGAGCGCCTGCGCGATCTGAGCGCCGATGAGCATACCGAGACCCTGCGTCACGAGCACCAGAAAACCCTGCGCCTGCGCGCGGATGGATTTGTGGGCTTTGTTCTCGGTGTATATGAAGCCGGTGACGAAGAAGAAGTCATAGCAGATGCCGTGCAGGAGGATTCCGACGACGACCAGCGGCAGCATCGCTTCGTTGCCGGGGGCGGATACGGCGAAAAGCCCATAGCGCGCCACCCATGCCAGCATGCCGACAGCCAGCATGTACTTCACGCCGAGGAACGCGAAACAGAGCGGCATGACCAGCATGAAGAAGACTTCAGATAACTGCCCGAAGGACATGGTGAAGGCGGGATCTTTGAATCCCATCGCATCCACATAGACCGGCGCGAAGGCGTAATAAGCGGCCAGCGGGATGCAGATCAGGAACGAGGCAATGATGAAGACGGCGAACGAGGGATTCTTCATCAGCGAGAGCGAATCGAGTCCCAGCATGGCCCGCGCTGAAACAGGCTGGCCCTTGCTCGGCGGCGGTGTATGCGGCAGGAAAAAGCTGAGCAGGCCCAGCGCGGCCGCAGCGCCGCCGGTCACGTAGAACTGCATGGCGGTTTTGTCGGCGTGAAGCGCCTTGCTCACGACGAAGTTGGCCACGATCCAGCCGGCGGTCCCAAAGACGCGAATCAGCGGAAACTGTTTCTCGGCGTTGGTCAGCGAATGAAAGGCGACGGTGTTAGTCAGGCCGAGCGTCGGCATGTAGCAGAGCATGTGGAGCAGCAGGAGGCCAAGGAACACATACGGTCCCTGCGATGATCCAATCGCCCCAGCGCCGAACATGGCGGCCGCGCCGATCAGATGAAGCACCGCCAGCACTCTTTCTGAGGAGAAAAATCGGTCGGCGACCATTCCCAGGAAAAAGGGTGAAACGATGGCCGCGATCGGGCCGACGCTGTAGGCCATGCCGATGGCCCCATCCATCCCCGTCGCGCCCATGAAATTTCCGCAGGTCACATACCATGCGCCCCATACGAAAAACTCCAGGAACATCATGGCCGACAGCATGGCCAGGACCGCCCAGTTCCCCTTTTTCTCCGGCGACGCGTAGTTCAAAACACTCTCGCTCATAGCCTCTCCACTTGCCTGAAAAGGATCCGCTTCATAACTCAGAGCCGCGCGGCGCTCGAAGATGCTTCGGGCTTGCCCGGCCCACCAATCGACAGGGCGGTTATCCTAACCCAAGAGGTCGCTTGATGACACGCGCGGCCGGCGCTGGCGACAACGTCTCATATCGCATCCGACCGGTCCCGTAAAAATTCAACTTTCCAGGATTTGACGTTGTGCGGTGTTAATCCATCGATTTATGATTGCGATCTGAAGTAGTCCGGGTCCGGCCGCGGTGGTGTGTCATCCCGATGATCGGCCGAGCCCATTTAACGAAACGGAGTTTGTCATGAGTCGCGCTGAATCAACAACCGGCCAGGGGATCAAGGAAAACGTTCAAAACGCCGCCGCCGCGGTGAAAGATAAGGCAAGCGAGGTCGCGGGGAATATCCGTGAAGTCGGCTCCAACATCGCCGATGCGGCTTCGCAGAAGTATCAGGATGTGAAAGACACGGCTACCGAATACTTCGAGGCGGGCAAGGAAAAGGCCAGCCAGTGGCAGGAGCAGGTCGAGGAGTACGTTCGCGCTCAGCCGATGAAATCGGTGCTGATCGCGGCGGGCGTGGGTGTTATACTGGGCATGATCGCGCGGCGGCTGTGAGTCGCGCGATGGAATGTTGATCGTCGGTCGTAGATTGTCGCATGCTCGGCCGTTGATGGATCGGGATTGCGCCGCGTACGCAGGCGAGGCGTCCACACGACAAGGGACGCCCCCACCTCGGAAGTCGCCTGCGCCGCGGTATGAATCCCCTTGCTTATATTCCTATGCCTACAGAATCCCCAGTCAAGACACCTCCGGATCCGGCCGCGGCGGATGATCGGTCGCCGCACAATGGCGATGGCCAGTCTAACCCCGCCGCCCGGGCGTTTCATGCCCTGAAGCAGGATGCGGCGGAGTTCAAGGAATACGCGGCCTACTATGTGGCCGCCAAGACGGATGCGGTCAAGCAGAAAATCAGGAGCATCATCCTCTATGCAGCGCTGGGCATTCTCGCGCTGCTGGCGGGCGGCGCGGTGCTGGTGACCGGCGGCGTGCTCCTGGTGCTGGGGATTGGCCATGGGCTGGCGGAACTCTTCGGCGGGCGGCTGTGGCTGGGGGAACTGGTGGCGGGTGTTGTCGTGCTGGGGGCTATGGGATTGATGACGATGGTGATGATCAAGAAAATGACCCATGGCTGGAAGGCCGCGCTGCATAAGAAGTACGACGACCGCAAGGCCGATCAGCGGGCGCGGTTTGGGCACGATGTATCGGAGCGCTCATGAACGATTCCAATCCCCCACAAAGCGGCGGCAATGGCAAACCAAAAGCTGCCGAGCCTGATTTTCTGGCGCGGCAGCAGGAAGAGGCGCGCCGGGCGATGAAGCGCGTGATCTCCGGCGCGGGGCTTTCCCTGGCGCAGGGGGCGAACGTGAAGCAATGGGCGCGGGAGTACCCATGGATGACAACCGCCTCCGCGGCGGCGGCGGGGTTCCTGGCCGGGTTGATGCTGACGCCAGCCAAGGGGCAATCGTTTAAAGAGAAGTTCAGCAGCCACAAGGAAACGGCTTCGCCAGCGTCTTCGCCGTCGGTCGCAGCCTCTGAATCTGCCGCGGCGGCACCGCGACAGTCCGATAAGGCGAGTATTATCGGCACCCTGGCGCGGGAGATTTTCAAAGTTGTCGGGCCGCTGGTCGCGGGGCTGGTCAGCCAGTACGCCTCGACGCCGGCATCCGGCAATGGCTCGTCAAATGGAGGGGCGGGCGCGGCGTCAGCGGACTCTTCGCGGCCGGAGGGGTTTGGCGTTTATCGCGATTCGTACAACGCGAATTCCCCCGAAAATCACGGGTAAATCGCTCGAATTCGGAAATGGGGATCGGCGTGGATCGGCGCATCAGGCCGAACATTTCGCCCATCTCTCCAAGGCATTTCCATATTCCCGCGCTGTCCGGTTTTTGTGGTCGAAAATTGCCCTCCCATACCCGTCCAATTACCGAAGTTGCCACCTATCGGAAAAATTCCCCTTGTTACTTGAAAATTTAATTGTTGGCGGGCGAGCGCGGGCGGGGTAGTTTAATCGCTCACGGGCCTCATGTCGTTCCAGCCGCCGGCCCTGGCCTCGCCAGCCTCAATTCATGGCACAGCCGCCAGAAGGTGTCCGTCATGATTCGCGGGATGCAACATTTGTCGCGGACTTTGATCGCCGCGACGTTGATGATGGCCGGAATGATTCCGGCCGCTCCCACGGCAAGGATGCCTTCGACCCCCTCCTCTACCGCCGTCGACGCCGGGCAAACCACCGCCCGCATCGAAGTGCGCCTGCGCAAGCTGCATCTGGTGCGGCCGGATTTGATTCAATATCCGATCAGCTATGAAGTCTATTGCTGAATCGGCTGAAAACGAAAAACGAAAAACTTAAAGCGGTGCATGGTGCTTGGGTGGCCAGCGGCCCGGTGTTTTCTATCGCCATTCATTGGGGCGACGAATTGGGGATGGTCGTTCCGCAACTCATTTTCCGATCGCCCGTGTGGCAGCGCGGGCGTAGGCGCGGGGGCCGGGGGCGGTGGGGTCTTCGGACATTTCCGCCAATACTGTTTCAACCGTGACGCCGCGCTGCCAGGCTTTTTCGATGGCGGCGATGAGGCCGACCCGGGCGGCGAAATCGCCTCGATCGACGGCCTTTGTCAGAGCTGCGCCGACGGCGGGACTGACCAGATGCTCATCAGCAACTTCGCGGGCGGCCGACTGGCGGGTGATGCGATCCATGCTGCCGAGGGCATCGAAAAGCTCCCAGCCGCGGCGGCCTCGGGCATCGTGGGGGCCGGTGTACTGGACGGGCTTGGGCGGGCCATCGTGAATTCTGCGGCCGACGATAACGCGGACGAGTCGCGGGTCGCCGATCGTTCCCGAGGCGACCGCAAGTTTCACGAGGCTCTCGGGCGCTTCCGTTAAAGTGAGGACGCGGGCGATGACCTGCTCGCCCATTTCCGGAGGCAGCTCGCCGAGTGCGCCGAGGGTTTCGATGGCCTGGGATTGAACCTCCTTGCGCGGATTGGAGATCAAGGGAAGGACCGCGGGGCCGGCCAGCCAGGCTTCGGGACCCATCCGGCGCAACTGGGCGAGGGCGGCGCATTGAAGGTCGGGGTTGTCGCGATCGAGAAGGCGCACGAGCACGCCCACGCCCATATCCCCGGCCTCGCCGAGGGCTTCGATGGCCTCGTAGCGAAGGGAAAAATCATCCGAGTTGGCCGCTTTTTCGAGGTCATCGATGATATCGACGGCAAGGCCGCCGGCGCGGATATAGAGATCCAGGGCGGCGATCATTCGGCGCGGGTCGGTTGACTTGTGGAAGCGCAACGCCAGTTCAGAGGTCACGGTGGCGCGCTCGCGCTCGATGAGGGAGGGATCGGATTTGCGGGCCTCCAGTTGTTTCAGACCGGCGCGGGCGCAGGCGCGGTCGATTTCTGTGGCGGTGGCATCGGCAGCGCGCTCGCGGAGGAGGTCCATGATGCCCCGATCCTCTTTCCAGGCGCGCCGCGCGGCATCAGCCAGGCCGATGTAGCGCATCCAGTCGCCGGATTCCATGGCGGCGACGAGGACCTCCATCACATCGCGGCGGTCGAGCCCGAGCCCGGTCAGTTGATCGGCCGCGCCGACGCGCCACCAGTGCTCCGAAGCCGACAGTTCGCGCACCCAATCCCCTTGCTGGGCGATGCGATCGGCCCAGGGTTCATTCAGCACCGCGGCGGCTGCCTGACGGACCTGCGCCGAGTCATCGCGCAGCAATTTTGCCAGGCGCGGGCGATGCTCGGCCGCGAGATCTCGGAACATGGTCATCGTGCGCAGGGCGCTGGAGCGAACAAGGGGGTTGGGATCATCGAGCGATTTGATCAGCGCACGCTGGGTGGCCTCGTTTGCCGCACGCTGGGCACCACGGCGAATCAAATCGCTTTCCGCCCGTTCGGCGGCGGCGGCAACGATCCGCTGATTGCGCGTGGCCTGCGTTTCGACGGTCCATGCCTCGGCATCTGATTGGCGAATGGCGAGTTCTTCGGCCTTGCGCATCGGCGCGATGACCAGGGATTGGACTTCCCAGGCGGCGACTGCCACCTCCTCAATCTGGTCGAGATTCAAACGTAAATCGTCCAGACGCGCCCGCGCCTCGGCCAGATCGCTCTGGCGAAACACCTGAACCGCCACTTTTTGCATTTCAACGCCAGCGAGCCGCTGCAAGGCCATCGCGGCAACCGCGGCGATGGCCGGCTCGCGATCAGCGGCAGACCACCCAAGCACCCTGAAAAGACTCCTGCGCCCGCCCGCGACGGGCATGGCCTTTGCCGCGAGTGAAGCCTTCGTCTCTTCGGCGAGTTCGAGTTCCAGGAGGCTCGTGGCGGCCCAGAATCGGGCGGTAGAGTCGGGATCTTTGAGCAAGGGAAGCAGCGCGATCAGCGTGGTGTTTTCCCGAGGCGCAACGGCCGCCAGTGATTGCGCGGCGGCGGCGCGGGTTCGGGGGACCCATTCCTGAAGTTGTTTGGTCAGCGCAGGGGCGGCCGATTTCGCGGATTCGCCAAATTCCATGAACAACTGAACGCAGCCCCAGCGAACCGAATCGCGCGAATCATTCAGACCCTCGATCAGGGCCGGCGCAGCGCGCGGGCCGATGGCGCGGAGGGCGACGATGGCGGCGCGGCGAACGGCGGGCGATTCATCGCCGAGGCATTCAACCACCATCGGCGCACCCGAGGCGCTTTCGGGACCCATGTCGCGGAGCAGGGCGCAGGCGATCATCCGCGCGCGTTCATTCGAAAAGGTCGACCCATTGGCCAGTGCGGCAACTCGCCTCCAGAGGGCGATGGGATCTTCGCGGCCGGCCGAGGTGGGCGATATCGATGGATTTGCGGCCTGGGTGGTGGCGGGAATTACGGCGCGGGTCGTGGCGGAAGGAGCGGTCGCGGGTTGAGAGGCGGCGGTGGGAGAGCCGGTGGGTTTGGGCTTGTCGCATCCAAAACAGAGGATGGCGGCAGCGAGGATGGTGGCGGCGAAGATGGAAAGCGCGCGGGTCATTGGGGGGTTGCTCCAATCGCCCGGAGCGCGGCCCTGGCGTAGATGCGCTGGGGGGTTTGGGGTTCGGCCGCGATGTCATACAAGGCTTCAGGGATGGAGATTCCGCGCCGCCAGGCGCGGCCAATGGCGATGGTCAGGCCTTCGCGGGTTACGAAATCTCCATCGCGGGCAGCCTTTTCCAGAACCTCGGCGATGCGCGGTTCGAGCGCGCCGCTCTGGCGTAAGCGCATGGCGGCCTCGATCCGGGCGGCAGGAGTGGGAGCGCTAAGGTAACCGAGCCAGAGAACGAGACGCTGGCATGTCTCCGGCATCGAACTGGGCGGATTCAGCGGCGCGGGTGGGAGCGGAGGCATAGCGCCGGCATGGCTCGGATCAGGGTAAAGGGCATCAGAGGCGGCCCGGCGAACGGAATTATTATTCTCATCCTGGCTCAGCATGAAGATGGCCAGGGCGACCTGAAGATCATTGGCGGCCAGAGGGGCGAGGCGGGCGGTCGCGCGCGTTCGAACATCCGAGCGCGGGTCGGAAAGCAGCTTCAACAGCTTGGGGCGCTGGCCGCGCGCCAAATCCGCTTCAATGCGGATTCGCCACGCGGCCTCGGCGGCCATCTGGCGGATTCCCGGGTCGGCATCGTTTGAGGCAACTCGTTCGACATCATTGAGCGCCGCGACGCCATCGGCCCCCATCCACGACAGTTGAGAAATTGCCAGGCCGCGCATCTCCGGCTGATCGCTTGCCAAAAGGCCGGCCAGCGATCTCGCGCCGGATTCGCCCATATGGGCCAGGGCAAACGACGCTTCGTAACGCAATTCGCGATTTGGGCCGCGGGCGGATTTTTCGAGCGGAGCGATCGCTTGGCGCATATCCGCGCCGAACCGGCCGAGCAGGCGGATGGCGGTCAGGGCGGAGTTGGATTCGCCGCCAGTCTGCCTGATCAGATCGTCAACCACCGCCTTGCGCTCGGCGGCGACGACCTCGGGGGCGGCGCTGCCGGCCTCGATGCATTTGAGCGCGGCGCGGGCAGTCAGGCGGCCGAGCGTGCTTTCATTGGGATTGACGGAGCGCGTTTTGAGCATAGCGAGCGCATCGCGCTGCTGGCGCCAGGCGCGGGTGAGGGTATCGACCATCGGCTCGCGAACGAAGGCATCATTCCGCCCGGCGGCGTCCTTGAGGGCGGCGAGGAACCGGGCATCGGCAAGGATCAACTGGGGATGGCCGGGCGGAGTGATGAGCGCCTGGTTGGCTTGCAAATCGGCGGCGGCTTTAATGCGGGTTTGCGCATCGCCATCGCTCAGATCGGCCAGGGAGCGCTCGATCGATGCCCCCTGCTGAATGGCGCGCTCAGCCCAGGAGGTTGCAATGGCGCGAGCGGCAGCCTCGCGGACGGAAAGATCTTCATCGCGCAGGGCGTTGAAGATTTGATCTCGCGCCGGCGCAGCAAGGGCTCCAAGAAGGCGAAGGCGTTCCAGCGCCTGGCGACGATTGGAGGCGCGGGAATCGGTGAGTTGTTCCTGATTGAGTCGAACGTCGGCCGCGAGGCTTTCGATAAGCGCGTTGGGCATCGCCACCGCGCGAGAGGCCGCGGATGCGATTGACTTCGCGATTGCGCCTGACGACCACTGCGACAAAGACGATCGCAGCGCTTCGAACAAGTGGTTGGCGCGCTCCTGTGCCTGCAGGATTTGGAGCGCTCGCTCAACCTTCATCGCCTCGGCAAATCGATCGGCCGAAAAGTCGTGAGTTCGCGCCTGCCCGAGCAGCCTCGAACCGATTCCAACCGGAATCGGCGGGCTGCCGGGGCCGCGGGTCAGATACGGCAGCAAACTCCACGCCCACCGGTCCATCACCAGCGGCTTGCCTCCACGGCCATAAAACTCACCGCTGTACGGAAAGATCCAGCCGCGAATCGCGCCTTCATCAACGCCGGCGCGCTGCAGGACATCGGCGCGAGCGGCTGCCTGGGCCATCGCGCCGGCCCAGGCCTCGAGGGCGCGCTGTTCATCGTGGTCGGTCCAAGTCGCCGCCTGGGAAACCAGCGCGGCCGCCATGCCCGGCTCGCGGGCGGTCATGACCTCGGTGGCCGCGCGCCGCATGCCGCCGCCACAGGATTCCTTCAGACGCTTGAAGGCTTCGCGGCGCACATCCCACCAGCCATCGGCGGCCGAGATGGCCAGCGCCGCCAACCCGGCGCGGCGGCTGTAGCCTTTGGTCATATCGACGAATGCATCGAGCAAATCCTGTCGCGCGGCCAACGGCAAAAACGTGGACTGCGCCAGGGCCAGCGCCAGCGTCTGGCGGATCGTGGAATCTTCTTTTCCATCCTTCATCCGCGCGATGATCGGCTGGATTCCTTCTTCACCGTGCGACCAGAGGGATACGATGACGATGGCCGCCGCGACGCGGGTTTCGGGGGCCTGCGCCGAATCTTCGTACATCTCGATGAGCGATTTCTCGGCCGGGCGCGCGGCCTGCTTCAAGCCGATGAGATAGTCGATGCAGGCGGCGCGGCGTTCATCGTCGCAGCGCAGGCCGGCGACGACCCAGGGCAGCGATGACGCTCCTATTGCCTTCAATGATTCCCGGGCGGCGGCGCGCACTTCGACTGAGGGATGGATGAACTGATCGATGATTCGCGGACCCCACTCGCGATCGGCCGGGTCGAGATCGGCGGGCGGCGGGGTGTCGGCGGCGCGCGCGGCGAGAATTTCTTCGGTTCCCCGCCGGGATTTCTCCAGGGCAATGAGGACACCAAGCTCGGTGGGGCGGGGCGAACCGATCTCGTTGAGAACACGGGCGGCGGCCGAGCGGGTTTCGGGGGTTTCCTTTGGATCGGTGACCATTCGCCAGAGCGTTTTTTCGGCGGGGCGGGTCGGATCGTTCCATTTGACGAGCATGGAAATGCAGGCAGCGCGGCGTTCATCGGTAAAGCGAAGACCGGTGACGAGCCAGGGAAGGGCGCGGCCGCCGATCAATTTGAGAGTGAGGCTCGCCTCAGCCCGGAGGTCGGCCGAGGGATGGACGAGCAAATCCACCAATTCACCCGAGGCAGGCGCGGCCTCGGCTCGGAGCATCCGCAAGTCCTGGCAGGCGGCGAGTCGATCGGCATCGGTTGCATGGACCGACCGGAGAACCATTTGCGCCCGCCAGCGGGCGATCTCGCTGGTAGACCAGCCGCGCGCGGGGGCGGCGGGATCGGGGGAATCGTTGAAGGGCCAGTGCGCAACTCGATCGGACTCGGGAGTTGACGGTAATGTGGATGGATCAGATTCGGCCGTGTTTTGACCCGGCGCGGAATTGGATTGACACCCCAAGCCCAGCCCCGCGCAGACGACAAGGATTATCCACCTCATTCAAACCTCCCCTGTCAAAACCGCAAACCATTTTACCCCCGACCCCCGCCATTCACCACACCTTCCACATCACTTCTTACGAATCCCACCGGCTCGGTGTTCGATCAGACCGCAACTCCCGCACGGACTTCCACTTGCACCCGGCAGCCGAGTTCTTCTTCCATCAGGCGGTGCTTTCTGCGCCGGCTGTAAACCCGGGCGGCCTTGCCTTCGAGGCCTTCGAGGTAGCAGCCAACGTGCAGGCGATGCTTGCGAAGTTCGAACACGAGCTTGGGGGATTCCAGCGACCGGCCATCGAGGGCATCGGCGGTGCGCAGCAGCGCGAGAACTTTGCGCAGGCCGTGGCGATCATCGCCATCGGCCAGGATGTCTTCTTCGCCGTGGTCGGGCACTTCATCGCGATGGTAGAGGGTTATGAAGGCGAGGGCGCGGCGCATCTCATCGCGGAGGCGGAGCGCGTTTTCCTTGAGGAGCATTTTCGCGCCGATGACGGGATGATCGGGCTTGCCGATGCACCGGCCGACATCGTGGACCAATGCCGCGCCGCGCAGGACATCGCAGTAATGGCGGTCGAGGCCGTGGAAGTCGCTGGTGAGGCCGAAGAGTTTGGCGGCGATCCGCATGACCCGGCGCTCGTGGGTCAGGTCGCCGAGTTGATTCTCGGCCCAGCGTTCGACGCTACGAAGTTCCGTTTCGTTCATCGTATTCCCTCGCCTGGCGACTGCATCCGTGTTTTTCGCCTGCGTTACCGTCCAACATCGACTAACTTAAACGCTTATCTCCATGTAATGATTCGTCCAACCTGGGGCGTAAGTTCATTAAACTCGGGTGAAAAGCGTGTTAATGATGGCGATGGTTAGAGTGTACGGGACGGGGGAAATGGATGCGCGGGTTGGAGGCGGGCAGCGCCGAAATGCAGAAACAAGAGCGTGCGCGAAGTTCGCCGCACGGAAAGGTCCCCCGACCTTACCCGTGCCGCCCACCATTGCCCTCCGAGCCTCTCACCCTCTGGCACGCGCTCGCTCAAAAACCTCGAGCATTCCCTGGGCCATGTGGGTGTCGAGGAAATGGTCGTGGATGGCGGCGTGGCCGGCTTGGGACATTTCCTGGCGGCGCTGAGGAGAATCGAGGAGGCTGGCGAGGGCATTGGCCATGGCGTTGGCGTCGCCTGGGGGGGTGGTGAAGCCGCCGTGGGTGAGGTCGATCAGTTCGGGGAACGAGCCGTGATGAGGGAGGGCGACCGGGCAGCCGCGGGCGAGGGCTTCGAGGACGTAAAGGCCCTTGGGCTCGGGGTAGGCGGTGGGGGTGCAGGCGATGGTGGAGGTGTCGAAGAGGCTGAGTTTTTGCAGGCGATCGACTTCGCCAAGGTAGGTGTACTGGCGGGCAAGGGGGGATTGCTGGATGCGCTTTTCGAGTTTGGCGTAGAAATCCTGGTGGGCTTTGCCGAGGTAGCCGGCCGCGCGAACCTGCGTTCTTTCGTGGCCGGATTTTTGTTGGAGAAGGAGGGCGGCATCGATCAGGCGGTCGATTCCCTTTTCGGGGCAGATGCGGGCGAGGTAGCCGAGGGAGGGGTGAGAGGGGTTCGAGGGGTCGGAGGATTCACCATTCGCGCTGGATTGGCGATTGCGAACCGAGTCGATTGATGCCAGATCGGTTTCGGGGATGCCGGGGTAGACGACATCGATCTTGCCTTCCGGAATATCGAGATAGGCGGCCATTTGATGCGCGTAATAGTGGCTGGTGGCGATGAATCGGTCCACGTCGCCGGCGCGCTGGCGGATCAGTTTCTGGGCTTCGGATTTCCACGGCTCGGCCATGGCATCGAGGAAGATGTCTTCACCGGTGCATTCGGCGATGACGGCCGCGCCGGTCTGCTCCTTGAGGAAGCGAGCCGCGCCGATGAACATGAGATTGGGGAGCGTGATGATGTTGGGCTTGAGCTCGTTCTTGAGGAAGGTGGCCAGGCGGCGGAGCTCTTTGATGGTGTGCCCGGAATCGCCACGGATGATGTCGAGCGTGATATCGCCCAGTTGCGAAGGGGAGGTCTGCGCGCCGCGCGTGCCGGCCCAGGTGAGGAATCTGGGGCGATCGAAGAGCCAGTCGAGAAAGCGCGGGGTATGGCGGAAGATTCCGCTGACGTGCTGGAGCCAGATGTTGACGCCGCCGTAGTAGACGGTTTTCAGCGAGGCGTTTTCGGCATCGGTCTTGACAGGGGTGTAGAGCGGGAGGAGCACCGCATCGTGGCCCATGCGGCGCAGGGCGAGGGCGAGCGCGTTATCGCGTATGCATGAGCCGCAATACATCCCGGCCGCGCCGGCGGCGAGAATGGTGATGCGCAGTGGGGGGCGGGCGATGGAGGATTGATGGGGTGCGGCCGGGTCGGTCATTCGGAGAATTGTAGGCGGCGGGAGGCGGGATGTTGAAAGGTGTGCTATCATTGGCTCCCCAACATAGAAGGAACACCATGAATAATTTCACGTATTTCAATCCGACTCGTCTCGTTTTTGGCAAGGGAAGCATCGCGCAGCTCAACGAGCTGGTGCCGGCCGAGCAATCGGTGCTGCTGACTTATGGCGGCGGATCGATCAAGAAGAACGGCGTTTATGAGCAGGTGAAAGCGGCGCTGGGAGACCGCGAAGTGATTGAATTCGGAGGCATCGAAGCGAATCCGCGTTACGAGACATTGATGCAGGCGGTCAAAATCGTCCGCGAAAAGCAGGCGCGCTTTCTGCTGGCGGTCGGAGGCGGCTCGGTGCTGGATGGGACCAAATTCATCGCGGCGGCAGGGCGATTTGAGGGCGAGCCCTGGGATATTCTCTCCAAAAATGCCGAGGTGACCTCCGCCATTCCGGTTGGATCCGTGCTGACACTGCCAGCCACGGGGTCGGAGGCCAATACCTTCGCGGTCATCTCGCGGAATTCGACTCAGGAAAAGCTGGCGTTTGGCTCTCCGCACTGTTTCCCAAAATTCTCGATTCTCGACCCAACCACCACCTTCAGCCTGCCGCCCAAGCAGGTGCGCAATGGGATTGTCGATACGTTCGTGCATGTAATGGAGCAGTACGCGACGTTCCCTTCCGATGCGCCGCTGCAGGATGCGCAGGCCGAGGCGATCATTTCGGTGCTGATTGAGCAAGGGCCGTTCACGCTCAAGAATCCCACCGATTACAACGCGCGGGCGAATTTCATGTGGGCGGCGACGCAGGCGCTCAATGGAGTGATCTCGGCCGGCGTTCCGCAGGACTGGGCAACCCACATGATCGGGCACGAGATGACGGCGTTTTATGGCTTGGATCATGCGGAGACCCTGGCGATTGTCCTGCCGCAACTGCTTCGCCACCAGAAGCCGCGCAAGCAGCTCAAGCTGGCGCAGCTCGCCCGGCGGGTTTGGGATGTGAGCGATCTGGAGACCGCGAAGGCGGCCGATGCGGCGATCGATCATATCGAGGCGTTTTTCCATTCGCTGAACATGCCGACGCGCCTGGCGGAGTACAAAATCGACCCGGCCGACGCCGCCAAAAAGATCGGCGACCGCTTCGCGCAACGAAACTCGAAATTCGGCGATCACGCTGATCTGACCGAGAAAGAAGCGCGGGAGATTCTGCTCAAGTGCTGAGCGAGGCGCGAACGGGCCAACCTTGTCCCAATCCCCTGCCCGGCCTATATTCGCAATCGCTTGCCCAAACGCATCGCCATCCTCGGCTCGACCGGTTCCATCGGCACCAACGCGCTGGATGTGATTGCGCATCTGGGGCCGGAGTATCAGGTGGTGGCGCTGAGCGGGCATTCGCAGACAGCGAAGTTGCTGGAGCAGATCGCAAAGTTTAAGCCGGCGGCAGTCGCGGTGACCGATCCGGCGGCTTACGAACAGGTCAAGCACGCGCTCGGCTGCTCTCCATCGTCCATCCTGAATCCTCCATCCTCGTATTCTTCGCCGAAGCTCTACAGCGATCTGACCGAGCTCGTCCGCCGGGATGATATCGATCTGGTGGTGGCGGCCATTGTCGGTGCCGCTGGGCTGCCCGCGGTTTTCGCGGCCGTCGAGAGTGGGAAAACGCTGGCCCTGGCGAATAAGGAATCGCTGGTGGTGGCGGGGTCGCTGCTGATCCCGCTGGCGCGGAAACATGGGGTGAATATCCTGCCTGTCGATTCCGAGCATTCGGCCATTTTCCAGGCGATGCACTGCGGGAAGACCAGCGAGGTCCGGCGGCTGATCTTGACGGCCTCGGGCGGGCCCTTTCGCAATGCAACCGCCGAACAGATTGAATCGGCCACTTTGGAAGATGCCCTCAATCACCCGACCTGGCGGATGGGGAGCAAGATTACGATCGATTCGGCCACCATGTTCAATAAAGGCTTGGAATTAATCGAGGCCTGCTGGCTGTTTGATCTGCCGCCGGAGCAGGTGGATATTGTGATTCACCCCGAATCGGTGATTCACTCGATGGTTGAGTTCGTTGATGGGAATGTGCTTGCACAGCTTTCCCCGCCGGACATGCGGACGCCAATCCAGTACGCCCTGACTTACCCCGAGCGATTGCCCTCGAATAGCCGGAAAATCGACCTGACGCAGGCTTTTAATCTGCATTTTCATCCGCCTGACCCGGGCCGGTTTCCGGCCTTGGAAATCGCCCGGGATGTGGCCAGGCGCGGGGGGACTTTGGGGGCGGTGATGAACGCCGCCAAGGAATCGGCCGTAGAATCGTTTACGTCCGGGAAGATTTCGTTCGGCATGATTTCCCGGGCGGTTCAACATACAATTGACCGGCATCGGGTTCAGACCGCACCGTCGCTGGACGATCTTCTGGAAGCGGATCGCTGGGCACGGAGGATGGCCGAATCGTATATCAAGGAAAGCGCGCCGACCAAGGACTTTCCCAATTAAAACCTGCACCATGCCATCTTCCCTGAACCCTGACCCCCGAACCCTGAACCCTTCTTAAACCCTCCACCCCCCACCCAACCCGCTCATGGCAATTCTTTCCGACGTATTCAGCGTCTGTCTCCTCGTTCTCGGCTTCGGTTTTGTCATCTTCTGGCACGAACTGGGGCATTTCCTGGCGGCCAAGTGGGTGGGAATCCGCGTCAAGCAA
This sequence comes from Tepidisphaerales bacterium, assembly GCA_038244055.1. GTDB lineage: Bacteria > Planctomycetota > Phycisphaerae > Tepidisphaerales > Tepidisphaeraceae > DASPKW01. The sequence goes on from JBBRTW010000005.1 coordinate 31,133, forward strand.
TTCGCCGTGGGAATGGGGCACGCGATGTTCTCCTGGCGGAAGGGCATCGGCTTCAAGGTCGGCTCCACGACCAAGGAGTACGAGCGGCGGGCCAAGGAACTGCTGGCCAAAGAAACCAAAGATGCCCCCGACAAGGAATACACCGAGTTGGAGCTTTTTCACGCGGGCGACCGGCTGGGATTGGGGCAGACGGAATACCGCCTGTCGTGGCTGCCGATCGGCGGGTATGTGATGATGCTGGGGCAGGAAGATTCGAATCCGGAGGCGACTTCGGATGATCCGCAGTCTTATTCGAAGAAATCGGTGGGGGCGCGGATGCTGGTGATCTCGGCTGGCGTGATCATGAACATCATTCTGGCGGGCGTCTTGTTCATGTTCCTGTTCATGTATGGGTTCCGAGCGCCGGCGGCGGTGGCGGGCACGGTCCTCCCCGGCTCGCCGGCCCAGATCGCGGGCATCCGCACTGGCGATTTGCTCCTCACTTTCAACGGCAAGCCCCAGCACGACTTCACAAAGGTTCAACTCAACATCGCCCTGGCCTCTCCCGATGAGCCCCTGAAAATCCGCGTCCGCCATGCCGATGGCACCGAACAGGATCTTGAGGCCCAGCCGATTCGCCGCGATGGCGCTACTTCACGGGAGTTTCTCGCGCTGGGGGTAGCGCCCGCGCACGCCCTTGAAGGAGCCCGGCCTTTCGAGTTTGGCAAGGACCCCGAGCATCCCGACCTCACCAATGAAAATCGCCAGATTCGGCCCGGCGATGTCGTGACCGCCATCAACGGACAGCCCGTACTCGAACCCGGTAAATCGGTTGACGCCGATGTGAAGAACTGGGTCGCGTTCGACAATGCCCTCCAGGCATCCCATGGCAAGCCCATCGTTCTGACCGTTCGCCGCAAGGATGGAAAGACCGATACCGTCAACGTCGATTCCGAATTCCTCCCCGGCTTCAACTCCCCACGCTTCGCCATCGCCGGTTTTGAACTGCGCCCCACCGTGGCCTGCATCATCGCCAAGGACGCGCCGGCATTCGATAAGCTCAAGCCCGGCGATGTCATTCAGGCGATCGCCGTTCACCGCATCGGCGATGCCACCACCGCTCCCGCCGATGTCAAATCCAATATTCCCCGCACCGAGTTCACGGACCAGGTCAACTCGGCCGGGCAAAAGGGGCAGACCGTGGATGTCACTGTGCTGCGGGCGGACAAAGTAGTGGTCATCCCCGACCTTCACCCCAATTATTCTCTACCGGAAGATCGCAAAGGCCTCGGCGCGGCCCTGGGCTACGACGATTCGCATCCCGTGATCGCCGGCGTCCTCGATAACACGCCGGCCGCGGGTATCAAGAACCGAGACGACCTCAAAGGGGGCGTCATCAAGGCAATCGACGGTAAGGCCATTGAGTCCTGGTACGATGTGCGCGACGCCCTGGCGACCAAGGCCGGCGACCATACGCTCACGCTGGCCCTTCCCAAGTCCCCCAAGCCCGTCGATCGCACGATATCGCTTCGGCCGCAGGATGTGGATGATCTCAAGGCAATTCGCGTGACTTCGGCGCTCGTACTCGGCGACCTCCCGATCGTCCGCAAAACCGGCAACCCGCTGGTCGGCCTCTCCTGGGGCGTCGGCGAAACGCGCGATCTCATGCTCCAGTTCTATGTGACGATTCAGCGAATGATTGGCGGCTCGGTCAGTTCCAAAAACCTCATGGGCCCCGTGGGCATCTTCCACGCCGGCAGCCGATTCGCCTTCAAAGGCAACGACTGGCTCCTGTGGTTCCTGGCCATGATCAGCGCCAATCTCGCGGTGGTGAATTTCCTGCCGATTCCGGTTGTCGATGGCGGCCATTTCGTCTTCCTCGCGATTGAGAAAATCCGCGGCAAACCAGTCTCCCCCAAGATCCAGGAATACGCCCTCAAGTTTGGCCTGATCCTAATCCTCGGACTGATCATCTTTGTGACATCCAATGACATTGGGCGATTCTTCGGACACTGATATCGTCGCACTCGATCGCGTGGAGAAACGCTACGGCGCGGGGGATGGCGCGCTGGTGGCACTGCACGAGATTTCGCTGCGCATTCCGCGCGGGCGGTGCGTGGCCCTGTTGGGGCCGAGCGGGTCGGGGAAATCGACGCTGCTGAATCTCCTGGGCGCGGTGGATCGGCCGACCTCGGGGGCGATTCGCATTGGCGGGACGGACCTGGCGAATCTGGCGGATAAGGAACTGGCGCTGTTTCGCCGGCGGCATCTGGGGTATGTATTTCAATCGTTTCACCTGGTGCCGAGCCTGGATGTGTTCGACAACGTGGCGGTGCCCTGGGTGCTGGATCGCGCACTGACGCGCGAGCGGCGCAGCGAGGTATTGGCGCTGCTCACGCGCCTTGGGATCGATGACAAGGCCCGGCGATATCCCGATGAACTTTCGGGCGGGCAGCAGCAGCGGGTGGCGCTGGCGCGGGCGCTGATTCATCGGCCGAGATTGGTGCTGGCGGATGAACCCACCGGCAATCTCGATGCGGCCACGGGCCGGATCACGCTCGATCTGCTGGTAGAGTTGCAGCGGGAGTTTGGCGTGACTGTGGTGATGGCAACCCACTCCGATGAGGCGGCGGCGCGGTGCGATGATCGGATTTTTTTAGTGGATGGGAAAGTAGTGCGAGTTGACGGCGCCGTGCGCGTGGGCGAAGGCGCATCAACCGCGCCTCAAGGCTCGGATAGGCATGTCGTTTCGGAGGCCGGCCGGTGATCGCCACGCTGCGATTTTTTGTGCGGCTGTCGGCGGGGCATCTGCGCAAGCACAGGCTGGAGGCGCTGCTCTGTTTGATCGGCGTGGCGGTTGGGGTCGCGGTGGTGGTGGCGATCGACTCGGCCGTCGCGGCCTGCGTATCGAGCTTCCGAGGGGCGGTCGATTCATTGGCCGAGCGCTCGACGCATAGCATTTTCGCGGAATTTGGCGGGATCGGCGATGAGCAGTTCATCCAGCTCGCCAATTCCCGGCCCCCCTGCCCGATCGCGCCGGTGATCGAGCGGAGTGTGCTGGTGGAGCGCATCGTTGATTCATCTGTGCCAACCAAAGCGCCGAAGATCGGCGCGGTCGATCCCAGCGCCGCGCCGGTTGCCGGGCAGCCCCTCGTGGGGCGTCTGATTGGCGTGGATATTTTTTCAGAGCGGCAACTTCGCTCGTTCACGAACATGCGCGGAACGCTCGGGGATGATGCGTTTCGCGAGTTCATGACCCAGCCGGACCGGGTCGTGCTTGTGGATGAACTGGCGGGGCGATTGGGCGTGTCGGCCGGGCAGAGTGTGCGCCTGTCGATCGGTAACAGGCGGCGCGAGGTTCGGGTGGTGGCGATCATCGCGCCGGAGGGTGTGGCCCGCTCGCAATTGAGCGACATCCTCATCGCCGATCTAGCGACGGCGCAGGAACTGGCCGATTCGCTGGGGAAAATCGACCGGATCGATGTGCGCCTGGAGACGCCCGAGCAGGAATCGGCGCTGATTGCGATCATGCCGAAAGGACTGGTTCTAAGATCGACCCAGCAGCAATCGATGTCGATGACGGAACTGATCGCCTCCTACAAACTGAACCTCAATTCCCTCTCGCTGATGGCGGCGTTCGTGGCGGTGTTCATCGTCTATAATGCCATGCTCGTTTCAGTTCGCCAGCGCGCGCCGACACTGGGGATTCTGCGGTGTCTGGGCGCTTCCCGCGGGCAGATTGTCGCGCTCTATCTGCTGGAGGCGGGGATTGTGGCGGCCATCGGCGGGCTATTGGGCGTGCTGGGCGGGTGGGCGCTGGCGCGGGGGCTGGTGGGGTCGATCGCCAGCACGATCAACGATCTTTATACTGCGGTTCGCCCCAGCCCGGTGGCGCTGGATGGAGCGATGTTCGCCAAAGGCCTGCTCGTCGCCTGCGCGAGCTGCCTGGCGGGGGCGCTGGTGCCACTGATTCAGGCCTCGCGGACGCCGCCGATCAATGCCATGCGCCAGAGCGCGGTGGCAGGTCGCTCCTCGCGCGCGGCCGGTAGACTCTTTATCGCGGGGATGGTCCTGCTGGCGCTGTCGCTGGCGGTCTATGCGCTGCCGGGTGAATCGCCCATGGCCGGTTTCGCGATGGCGCTGCTGATGGGGCTCGGCTTCGCCGCGCTCTGCCCGCTCCTGACGCGCTGGATCTGCCTGGGCGTCATCCGCATCGTCCGCCCGAGACAGAATCTGCCCATGCAGATGGCGGCCGCCGGCGTGGCGAGATCGCTGGGGATCACCGGCGTGGCGGTAGCGGCCATGATGCTGGCGACCGCCATGACCATCAGCATCCGCACGATGGTCAGTTCCTTTCGCGGCGCGCTGGATCACTGGCTGGACCGGCGCTTCTCGGCCGATGTGCTGATCGGCCCGGAACTGCTGGTGAATCATAAGGTCGAATCGACGATCGACCCGGCCGTCGAGCGCTGGATCAGCCGCCAGCCGGAGTTGCGCAGCATGGTGCATTTCAGGGCGATCTATTCGGATGTCGGCGGCAAGCCGACACTGATTTCGGGGACGGAAATCGATCCGGTTCTCCAAGGCGGTTCCTGGCCAATCAAATCGCGCATCGATCCATCCATTCCGTTCGACCCGGCCAATGACGTGCTGATCAGCGAGCCTCTCGCGGGGCGACTTCATCTGAAATCCGGCGACACGATCGATGTGCAAACACCCACCGGCCCGCGGCGCTTCAATATCCATGGCGTGTTCTACGATTTTGGCAACGAGCGCGGGCACCTGATCCTGGAGCGGCAGACTTTCGCGCGGGCGTGGAAGGATGACCAGCTCACCTCGCTGCATGTGAAGATTCAGCCGGGCCTCGACCCACAGACGGTGGCCGCGCGGTGGTCGCAGGAACTGCGGAAAGATTATCCGGTAGTGGCCAACAGTTACCTCCAGGTGAAGACGGAAATCCTGGCCATCTTCGACCGCACCTTCGCGGTGACGCACGTTCTGGCGTGGCTGGCGGCGGCGGTGGCGTTCTGTGGATTGGCGGGCTCGCTGCTGGCGCTGGCGATGGCCCGGCAGCGCGATTACAGCGTCCTGGCGGCCGTCGGCATGTCCGGGCGGCAGACGGCGGTCTGGGTCATCAGCCAGGGAGCCCTGATCGCGTGGACCTCGGCCGCCATCGCCTGCATCGCGGGAACGGCGCTGGCGTATGTGATGTCGTATGTGATTCAATATCGCTCGTTCGGCTGGAGCATTCCGACATCGCCGTACCCGCGCTACTGGGTGGAGTCGTTCATCATCTCCAGCGCCGCGGCGGTGGTGGCGGGGATTTATCCGATCTACCGGCTGGTGCGCACGCCGCCGGCGGTAAATCTGAGGCAGGAGTGATCATGCGAATGAATCAAATCGCCCTAATCACATTGGTTCTTGTGAACGCTGCCGCCGGCGAGCCTGCGAGTCGCCCTGCCGGTGAGTTCCTTCAGGCGCTGGGCCCGCGCGAGTGGTCGTTTCCGCGCGATCATGCGCGTCACGATGGATTCAAGACCGAGTGGTGGTACTTCACCGGCAATCTGCGCGACTCGGCCGGTCGGCGATTCGGCTATCAATTGACTTTCTTCCGCACCGCCTTCACCGCGTCGCCCGCGACGCGCCCCAGCCCGTGGGCGGCAACGGACCTCTATTTCGCCCACGCCGCGATCACCGATGTCGAAGGGAAGGCTTTCGTCTACGCCGACCGCATCGCGCGCGGGCGGGCGGGATATGCGCTGGCATCGGACAACGATCTCGATGTCATGCTGCGCGATTGGACTCTCAAACGGCAGGCCGATGATTCTGTAAAACTCTCGGCCGCGGACGACAAGCTTTCGATCGATCTCACCTGCCGGCCGGGGCGCGGTCCGATCCTGCAAGGCCCGGGCGGGCGCAATCCCAAGGGACGCGAACCGGCCGAGGCATCGTATTATTACTCCATGACGCGCTTGCCGACCTCGGGCACACTGACCGTCAACGGAAGGCGTTTTACGGTCGACGGGTTGTCGTGGATGGATCACGAGTTTTCCAGCAATCAGATATCGAGCAATCAGGTTGGATGGGACTGGATCGCACTGCATCTGGCGGATGGACGCGACTTGATGCTGTACCGAATGCGCAACAAAGCCGGATCGGCGGATTTTCTATCGGGAACACTTATCAGCGCTGATGGGAAGCCGCGCTACCTGTCGGCCGCCGATAAATCACTGACGCCCTCCGGCCAGTGGAAAAGCCCGGCCAGCGGAGGCATCTATCCGACATCATGGAAGATTAAGATCGACGGCATCCCGGAAATGACACTGCGCCCGCTGCTGGCCGATCAGGAGTTGCAAACCCCACATTCGACGGATGTGACCTATTACGAGGGCGCGGTGGAGGCTTTGGATCCGTCGGGCAAGCCCGCAGGGGAAGGCTATCTGGAGATGACGGGCTACGCCAAACCGTTGTCGCGATGAAAAGTTTGGGGTGCAGGATTTACGGATGAGGCTGGCTGGGTGAGACCATTCCGTGGATTAAATATTGCCCATCTTTCCCAGTTATTACTACCGGATTCAAAATCTCATGTGTAAAATTTGGGTTGTTACGCTCGGTAGCCTCGGTGCGGCCTGTTTTTGAGCGGTCTTCAGGCGTCTTGTGCGCGAGGTAAATATGCGCCGATTTCGGACCCGTTCGATCGGATTCACCTTGGTCGAGCTCCTGGTGGTAATTGGAATTATCGCCCTGCTCATCGGGGTTCTGCTCCCGTCGCTCGCCAAGGCCCGACGGCAAGCCAATGCCGTTTCCTGCGCCAGCAATCTCCGCCAGATGGGCCAGGGGCTGGCGATCTATGTGGCGGAATTCAAATATTATCCCGGCAGCCAGGCGGTGGGCGATGGCAACCCGTATGCGATCTGGCCGACGCGCCTGCGTAAGGCGCTTGGGCTCGGCGCTAATTCGGGGACCGGCATTTTCTTCTGCCCCTCGCGCGATGCATCCTATCAATGGAAGTCTAAGTTCGGCGCGGGAACCGGATATGCCCTCGAGCGGCATTGCGGCTTTGGGTATGAGGTAGGGGAGATTCTGCTGAATGTCAGCACGACGCTATTCAGCTACGGGTACAACGATTGGGGGGTGGGAACGCAGCCGGCCGCGGATCGGACTCAGAAAGGGCTCGGCGGCGATGTTTTCATCAGCATCACCCCGACGCGTGAGCTCAAGGCCAGCCGGGTCCGCAAGGCAGCCGAGATGATCGCCATCGGCGACAACACCGGCACTGGGTCGTGGCATTTCAGCATCGATCCGCAATCCCCAAAGGAATATCCGGGAAGCATTCACGACGGCGGGGCGAATATTCTCTTTTGCGATGGCCATGTCCACTGGTATGCGCAAAGGGAAATTATTGAGGTCAAAGAAGCCGGCAAAGAGGCGGTCAACCGGATGTGGAACAACGATAATGAAGTGGTTCGGTGAGAAGGGGCGAATGGTCGGGGTATCGAACGTTGCGCGATCGCCGGCGCGCGTCATTCAACTGCATCCGGCATCCGAAAAGCGTGCAGCATTGAAAACGCGAGGATTCAAGATGTTGCAAACCGCCCGAACTCACACTTGACGCCGGCCCCGCTCGCCCGCAAAATCAGCTTTGCGGCCTCGTGGCGGAATTGGCAGACGCAATGGACTCAAAATCCATCGCCCGTAAGGGCATATCGGTTCGACTCCGATCGAGGCCATTTACATATCTTATTGTATCGATGAATTCGGCGGGAGTCTGCCGGGCGATTGAATTGTGGGTCTGCGGGTTCGTTTCCTAATTCCATTCGCTCCCTTGCGATTCCGGGCCATCTTCCGGATGATTAAGGTTGCGTTCGGTTCGGCGGGATTTCAAAACACAATTACCGATGCCCCTGACTCATTACCTGCAACTGGCCCTGACCGATGGCGTCGGCCCGATCCTTATTGGGCGATTGATCGAAGCTCAGGGATCGGCCGACAAGGTATGCCGCATGTCACTGGCCGAACTGCGCGAAATTGAAGGGATCGGGCGCACCAAGGCGGAGAAGATCCACGCATCGCTGCGCCAGGCCGAGAAAGCCGCGCCGGCGGAACTCGCGCGAGTCGAGGCGATGGGGTTTCGCATCATCTGCCCGGAAGATGCGGTGTTTCCGACACTGCTGAAATCCATTCCCGATCCGCCGGTGATCCTCTATGTCCGCGGCGAGCTTCAAGCGCGCGATTTAAATTCCCTGGCGGTCGTCGGAAGCCGCAAGTGCTCGTTCTACGGTCGCGAGCAGGCCGAGCGATTTGCGGCGCTTTTGGCGGGGGCGGGATTCACCGTGGTATCAGGAGGGGCTCGTGGAGTCGATTCATCGGCCCATCGCGGGGCAATGCAGCATCCCGAGGGGCGCACGATCGCGGTGCTGGGGTGCGGGCTGGATGTGGTCTATCCGCCGGAGAACACGGGGCTTTTTGATCAGATCGCGGCCGGGCGAGGGGCGATCATTACGGAGTATCCGCTGGGGACTCCGCCGCTGGCCGACAATTTTCCGCGACGGAATCGGATCATTTCCGGCATGTCGCGCGGAGTGCTGGTGGTCGAGGCGGATGAACGATCGGGCGCGCTGACGACCGCGCGCCTGGCGGTGGAGGATCATAATCGGCCGGTTTTCGCGGTTCCCGGGCGCGTGGATAACGTGCTCTCGGCCGGCCCGCATAAGCTGCTGCGCGAAGGCGCGGTGCTGGCGGCCAGTCTCGAACATATTCTCGATGGCTTGGACCCCCTGCCGTGCGGCGCGGTCGAGCCGAGCCTGTTTCCCGAGCAACTCGAATTGCCTCTGGCCGGGTCGGTGCCCGTTCAAACGCATCGTACCGAGCCAACTTCCTCCGCCCATCTTCCCAGCCTCCTCAGCGATCGGCAGCAGAAGATTCTCTCGTGCATGGGCACCGAGCCGGCCAATCTGGACGTTCTCATGGATCGCACCACGCTGCCCGCCCATGAGATTCTCCAGGAGATGACCATGTTGAGTCTCAAGGGCCAGGTGCAGCGCGTGGATGGGCAGACTTTCGTCCGCCGAAGCTTCATTAAGCCTTAACACGCCGCCTTTAGTTAATTATGGTTGATCCATGGCGTCACTTTCCACTCCATCCACCCGCCGCCGTCCGGTCGCGGCAGTCGATCCGCCCCGGCCCGATTTGCGGCTGGCGGCCATCGATGTCGGCTCCAATTCCCTCCACATGATCGTCGCCCAGATCGGCGTCGATGGCGCGGTGAGCACGCTCTGGCGCGCCAAGGAAATGGTCGGCCTGGGGCGGATGAGTTTCCCATCCCACCGCCTCTCGCGCGATGCGATGGAGCAGGCAATCCTGGCCTTGCGCCGATTTCAGGTCGAGGCCTACAACCGCCACTGCGAGAAGATCATCGCCGTCGCCACCAGCGCCGTGCGCGAGGCGACCAACGGCGGGGATTTCATCGAGCGCGCCCGCCGGGAACTGGGAATGAATATCCGCGTGGTCTCCGCGCGGGATGAGGCGCGGCTGATCTACCTGGGCGTGCGCCATGCCACCGATCTCAAGCACGGACCGCATTTCATCATCGATATCGGCGGCGGCTCGGTGGAATTCATCGTGGCCGATGAGACCAAGCCGCTGATGCTGGAGAGCCGCAAGCTGGGCGCATCCCGCATGACGGCGCAGTACGTCAAATCCGATCCGATCGACGTAGGCGATCTGGAAAAGCTGCTCAAGCATTACGATGCGGAGCTGACGCCCATCGTGGCGGCCGTCCGCGAGCATGCGCCGAAGAACGCCCTGGGCACCTCGGGCACCATCGAAAACCTCGCCGCCATGTGCGGCTCGGAATTCGGCCCGCAGGGCGAGCCGGCCATCCTCGAGGCCGACAAACTCAGCCGCCTGGTCGGCAAACTCATCGAAAGCCGCGCCAAGGACCGCGAGAAACTCACCGGCCTGGATGAGCAGCGCCGCGATCAGATCATCTCCGGCGCGCTGCTGGTCAATGAACTCATGCGCCGGCTGGATCTCAAGAAAATCACGCTCTGCCGCTCAGCGCTGCGCGAAGGAATCCTGGTCGAGTACATCGCCCGCCATGTGCCTGATTTGGCCGTGCGGCGGCAGATTCCGGACCCGCGCCGGCGGTCGGTGCTGCAACTGGCCAAGCGCTGCAACTGGGAGCAAACCCACTGCGAGCATGTCACCGCGCTCTGCCTGCAGTTCTTCGATCAGCTCACCACGCTGCACGGTCTTGGCCGGCGCGAGCGCGAACTCGTCGAGTTTGCCGCGCTCCTGCACGATATCGGCTGGCATATCGCCGGCAAGAAACACCATCAACATTCGATGTATTTGATTCTCCACGGCGATCTCAAGGGATTTTCCGAAGAGGAAATCCGCATCATCGCCAACATCGCCCGCTATCATCGTAAATCGCTCCCGGCCTCGGATCACGAGGAGTATCAGGCGCTGTCCACCAAGGCCCGGAAACCTGTCCGCGTCGGAGCATCGCTGTTGCGGATCGCGGATGGCCTGGACCGCAGCCATAACTGCGTCGTCGCGGGCGTGCGCTGCCGGGCGGCCAATGGCGAAGTGCGCGTCTTCCTCGATACGCGCGGCGATCCGGCCCTGGAAATCTGGGGCGCTAAACGCAAGAAGGATTTGTTTGAAGAAGTGTTCGACCGCAGATTGACCCTTAAGCCGAGCAAGGGCTGATCCCCGAACGACGCAGACATCGCACAGGACACCGCTCTCCATGAACCTGCTCACACAACCCCATCCCTATCCCGGCAAGCTGATCATCGTCGAAGGAATCGACGGCTCGGGGAAATCCACCCAGCTTCAACTGGCCCTGCGCCATCTCGAATCGCAGGGCCTGCCGGTCTTTTTCACCGAATGGAACAGCGCCGATCTGGTCAAAAACGTCACTAAAAAGGGGAAGAAGAAAATGACCCTCACGCCCATGACCTTCTCGCTGCTGCACGCCACAGACTTCGCCCATCGGCTGATCAACAACATCCTCCCGCCGCTCAAGGCCGGGATGATCGTCTGCGCCGACCGCTGGGTCTACACCGCCTTCGCGCGCGATGTGGTGCGCGGCTGCGATCCAACCTGGGTGCGGCGGATGTATAATTTCGCGCCGCGGCCGGACTTGGCGATGTATTTCAATGTTCCCATCGATGTGAGTTGCTCGCGCATTCTCTCTGGGCGAGCCCAGCTCAAAGATTACGAGGCCGGGATGGATTTGCACCTGGCGACCGACAAGGTCTCCTCCTTCAAAATCTTCCAGAGCCGGATTTTGACCGAATACGAGAAAATCCGGCACGAATACGGCCTGGTCGAGATCGATGCCACCCAGTCCATCGGCCAGCAGCAGCAGACCGTGCGCGGGTTGGTCGATGACATGCTCAAAGATTACAACCACGATGCCATCACCCCCGTCGGCACGCGCCGCGCGGTCGCTTCTACGCCGATTCCATTGGGGGCGACCGATGTGAATTCCATTTCGGAATTCGATGGAGATACGGAGATGGGGGATCAGGTATTGTGAGACGTTGGATCGCGGTTGAGTGACGGCGACGTGATTGCCGTCATCATGAGTACCGTCATCTTGAGTGCCGTCATCATGAGTGCTGTCATCATGAGTGCTGTCATCCTGAGGGAGTATAGACGACCGAAGGATCTGGCCGATGCGTCGTGGGTCGAACGCCGAAGTGAACGGACCAATACGTCGAATCCAGATTCTTCGGTCGCCTGAAGCTCCCTCAGAATGACTCTCACGCAAGGAACGACCTTCATTTGCCGACGAAATGGAAAAACAGGAACACCTATGAATCGCTTTCGCTATTATCGCCATCACATGCCCTACTTCCCGCAGGAAGCCTGCACGGGCAAGCTCATCGTCATCGAAGGCACCGATGGCACCGGCCGATCCACGCAGGGCGCCATGCTCAAGCAGTGGCTCGAGGTTCAGGGCTACGGCGTCATCGAGACCGGCTGGACCCGCTCCAAGCTGGTCGGCCAGTCCATCACCGATCTCAAGCAGGGGCACTCCCTCAACCGCCTGACCTACGCGCTGATGTACGCGACGGACCTCGCCGACCGCCTCGAATACACGGTGATTCCCGCGCTCAAGTCGGGCTTCATCGTCTTGGCCGACCGTTACACTTACACCGCCATCGCCCGCGGGATCGTCCGCGGCGCTGATCCGGAATGGCTGCTCGATCTTTACGGTTTTGCGGTCGTCCCCGATCTGGTCTGCTATCTCCAGCTTGGCGTGAAGGAACTGATCCCGCGGATTCTGGAAACAGGCAAGATGAATTACTGGGAATCGGGGATGGACATGAATTACGGCGATGATCTCTACGATTCCTTCGTGGCCTACCAGGGCGCGCTAATTCAGGAATTCGACCGCATGGCGGCCGAGCATGAGTTCGTCACGCTCGATGCCCGTCAGGAGTCGGGGGAAACGCAGCGGCAATTGCGGAAGGCCGTGGCGGCGTATCTGGAGACGGGGGGAGTGGAAATGGGGTGAGGGCCGCTCATTGACGTTCATCACGGTCTTCGCGGATTAAGTTGATCGCGCTCTTCAGGCTATCCATTGCCTCTTCCTGGGTCAGACCTTGGCCATTGGCCCCGGGAACTTCACGGCAAGAGGCGATGTACCATTGTTCGTCTCGCTCGATGATGGCGGTGAAATCCGTAGGCATTTTTGTCTCCGTTCGCGGCATGAACCCGATGAAACCTGTTTGACGCG
>JBBRTW010000006.1:0-41771 GCA_038244055.1 Tepidisphaerales bacterium
CAGGTCACCGAGCATTCGTGCGGGTTCATGTCATCGAAGAAGAACGGCTGGCTCTCCCGGCCGGTGGCGGTGACGAACTGCACCGAGTGCTTGCGCACGAAGTTCGTCGCCTTCATTTTTTCGAGGAGCCCGAGGCGCTTGAAGGTCCAGTAGGTTTCGGGCATCAGCGATTCGCCGATGTGGAAGCGCGGAAACTTCCCGCGCTCTAGCATCAGCACCTTCCTGCCCGCATCGGCCAAGAGGGTCGCGACGGTCGATCCCGAAGGTCCGCCGCCGATCACTACGACATCGTAAACGACTTCTTTCATCTGGCTCATCGCGTTGATCCTTGTTTGAACAAGTGTTGGGGAAAAAAGAAGTTAGAAGATAGAAGTTAGAAGTTAGAAGCGAGTAGGGAGAAGCAGGGACTTCCATGGGGGCGATCGAAGATTCCGGGATTGTGCGTGTCGCTCTCATTTTCAAAACTGCACTACTGGGTTCACAATCGTTACTGTCATCCTGAGGGGAGCTATGCGACCCGAAGGATCTGGTCGATGCGTGCTGGACTGCTTCCAAGTCAAACGGCCAATCATTTGATGCAAGTTCCTCGGTCGCCTGAAGCGCCCTCGGAACGACTCTTAACATGTCTGCTAAATATAACTCCTAAAACCCCGTCGCAACCTCAATCACTTCTAACTCGCCGCCGACGTCTTTCCAACTACCTTCTCGCTTCTCGCTTCTCGCTTCTCGCTTCTAACTTCTAACTTCTAACTTCTAACTTCTCCGTCAAAATCCAGTCACAACCTCCAGCACTTCCACCGCTGCCTCGCCATTGCAGTAGATCGTGCCCAGCCGGCCGAAAAGCGTTCGATCGGCTTTCGCGCCCAGCCATTTCAAAATTCCGCAGCCCGGCTCGAGCTTGAGGAACCATTTGGGCTGGACGCGCTGGAGGATGTTGTGCCGCAGGAGCAATTCGCCCATGGGCGTGCGCTGGTGGAAGATCTCCTGCCAGACGGGCTGGGGCACGAATCGCAAATCCAGGCGGATCAGGCCGTATTCCACGATGTCGTGCCCGCGCGGGATGGTCAGGGCGATCTTCCGGCTGTACAGGTTCCCCTCGAAGTGCATTTCCTTGACGTGCAGTTCCATGAAGGCTTTGTAGTGGGACGTCAGGGTGAGGGTCATGTGCTTTTCATGCACGAGCAGTTCGCGATACGGCTCCGGTATGTCGGCCGGCTCGATGACCTTCGCATCGAACGCGAGTTTCTCGCAACCGACGAACCCGCTGGCAAGCTCGGCGAACGCCTCCTGCGGCGTCGCGCAGTCGGCCAGGGGTTTGGTTCGGAGGAGGTTCATTTGAGAAAGGCAGAAGGATGAAGGATGAATGAAGACTTTACTTATGTGTAGCGGATGTTTTGGAATTGGGGTTCGAAGAATCTGGGAAGGAGGGAATCGACTCGGAGGAGGCCTTCTCTCGTGAGGCGGACTCCGTCATCGGTGACGGTGGCGACGCCTTCGGCGACGAGGGAGTTGAAAGGCTGGGCGAATTCTTTGGTGATGTCGGCTCCGAATTTGTTCTGGAAATAGGCGGTGTCGATCCGGCCGGTTTTTAGCAGGAGAATCATTTCCCGGATCAGGCGCTGATGATCGGTGACCGGCAAGGCGCGGTGGATCGGCAACTCGCCCGCGCCGATCCGCTCGACGTAGTCCTCCCAGCGGTCGACATTCTGATAATGCACTCCCTGGAAATGTCCGAAGCTGGCCACGCCCGTGCCCACCAGGTCGGCCCCGCGCCAGAGGGAATCGCGGTAGACAAATCCCGCGTGCCGCTCGGGCTTCACCAGCGTGTAGGCGCTGCTGACCTTGTACCCGGCCGCCTCGAACTGCTTGAAGGCGTAATCCACCCATCCGCGCTTCTGCGCCCAGGAGGCGATCGGCGTCTCGGTATCCCCATGCTCCTTGGCCTCCCGCGCGATCCCCGTGTTGAAGGGCACTTCCATCTGATAGATCGTCACCGAATCGGGGTCCAGCTTGATGGCCTTCTCCACCGTCAGTTTCCATTTGTCTTCGGTTTCACCCAGCATTCCGGCGATCAGATCGATATTCACCTGCTGGAAACCGGCCTGGCGAATCCAGTCCCAGGCCCGGAAAATCTCCGGAGACTTATGCGCCCGCCCGTTGGTGGAAAGAACCTCATCGTCGAAATGCTCGACGCCCAGGCTCAGCCGCGTCACGCCGATTTTCTTGATCGCCTGCAGCTTGGATTCCTTGAGCGTTCCCGGCTCGCATTCGAAGGTGACTTCCTTGGCCGCGTCCCAGGTCCAACTGTGATTGATCCGCTCGATCAACCGCTCGAGCTGGGCATTGGAGAGAAACGAAGGCGTGCCCCCGCCGAAATAGACGAACTCAAACTGCCGGCCGGCAAATCCTTCGCGACCGGCGTACAGTTCGATCTCCTTCGCCAGCGTCGCCAGATAGGTTTCGACCTCATCCGCGTTCTTATCCGTGTAAACCCTGAAGTAGCAGAACTTGCATCGCTTGCGGCAAAATGGGATGTGCAGGTAAAGCCCCAGGCGCGCTTTGGCATCCTTGGGCGGCTGATTGAATGCGTTCAGCGCGGCCGGCACATGCTCGGGCGACCAGACTGAGAAGGGGGGGTAATTCGAAATAAAATAGCTGCCGACCTCGGTCTTTTTCGGTTCCGGCTTGGCTTGCTCGAGCGTCAGGGACATCAATCTGCCTCAAACTACAGGGCGACTCAAAAATCACATCGCCTGGCGGCGAAAATCGGACCTCGTCAGTCCACAATACCCCGATGATAGGGCAGCGGTTGAAGGAGGGACACTTTGAAATTCGGATGGGGTTGCCACATATAATGATTCTTGCGACGGCCTATTCCGCATCGCCCGTTTCAGTCGCGGCCTCGATCACGCCCGCCTCCGCCGCCATCCCCCGCCCCGCGATGCGCACCTGCCGGCGAAACCGCTTGGGACTCGTCCCCACATATTGCTTGAATACGCGGATCAGTTTCACCACGCTGCCGAACCCGGCCGACGCCGCAACGGCGCGAATCTTCGAATTGCTCTGCGCCAGCAGTTCCTGGGCGCACTGCACGCGCCGGCCGTTGATCTCCTGAAGAATCGTCCGCCCCAGCGAATCCTTGAAGCGGGTCTGGAGACGCCGCAGCGAAAGCCCTGTGGCGGCCGACACTTCCCCCAGCCCGATGCGCCTTCGGTAATTCAGGATGATGTAGCGCAGGGCCCGCGCGACTTCCAGATCCGTCACCGCAAGCATGTTGGTCGATTCGCGCTCGGCGATTTTTGTCGGCTGCACCAGAATCGGGCCGGTCGGCGCGGCTTGGCCGTTCATGAGTTTATCGAGCAGCGCGGCCGCCTCGTAACCCACTCGCTCCTGATCCGGATCGATGCTGGAGATCGGCACGGCCGCCGGCAGGCAGCGGTATTCGAAATTGTCCACCCCGAGAATGGCCGCCTGTTCGGGGACCTGGATATCCGCATCCTGACATGCCCGCAACGTTCGCACGGCGGTGCCATCGTTGGCGGTCAGCAGGCCGATCGGAAACGCCCCAGCCATGCGCAGATCGCCCACCCGATCCACAGGCATCTCAAAATATTTCAGCCCCATCGCCTCGGCCGCGATGCGCATGGCTTCCTTGCGCCGCCAGGCCACCACGTTATCCAGTTCCCATACGAACCCGACATTGCGATACCCCTTGGATGAAAAATGTTCCACCGCCATCCGCGCGATCTTATGGGCATCGGTCTTGACGCGCGGGAAATGGCTCAGTTCATCGTACTCGCCGATATCCACCACCGGCGTCGTGGCCCTCTTGAGCCAGTCGATGAATTCCACGCTCGGGCCGTGGAAGGAGATGATCCCATCGCCGTTCCACGAGGCGGGCATCGTTCGAACCTGCGTGTAGGCATCTTCGAGAATCCACCCCGCTTCGGCCGCATAGCGGGCGACGCCACTGTGATGCCGGTAGTCGTAATATTGCAGGACGAGCAGGACGCGCCGCCGCGCCCGCGGATTAGCGATGGATCGTCCACTCAATGGCTCGGGCTGCGGCGCTTTGGCCGAGGTTTGCGAATCAGTTTGAAGATCGTCCTTCGTCATTCCAGTCTTTATATTGCGCAATCGCCGGCGCGCTCACAATGGCCGCGCCGCAACGCGACAAAGCTCACTCCACCTTCGAAAGCCCTGCGCGCGTTTCACCCATTGCTTCATCAGAAGCCTGCTTGCGATAGCGCTTGGGGCTGGTTCCCGCATACTGCTGGAAGACCCGGATCATCTTGACGGCGCTGCCGAATCCCACCTCGTCGGCGATGACGCGAATCCGCTTGGTGGTTTGTTCCAGTTGCTTCTGGGCATAGCGGACGCGCCGGCCGTTGATTTCCTGGAGGATGGTCCGGCCGAGGCATTCCTTGAAGCGCGTCTGCAAGCGCCGCAGGGAGATTCCGGTCGCCCGGGCGACATCGCGCAGCCCCACCTGCGTTCGAAAGCTGCGAATGATGTAGCGCAGAGCCCGCGCCACTTCCACATCCGACACGGCATGCATGTCTGTTGAATCGCGCTCCACCACCCCCACCGGCGGCATGCGCAGCGTCTGGGCCGGCGCGGATTCGCCATTCATCAGCCGATCCAGCAGGGCCGCCGCTTCGTAGCCGATTTTTTCCTGGGCTGAATCGATGCTCGACAGTGACACCGAGGCCGGCACGCAGCGATATTCGAAATTGTCGATCCCCAGGATGGCCGCCTGCTCGGGCACGAGAATCCCGGCATCTTCGCAGGCCCGCAGCGCCCGAACGGCCACCGCATCGTTAGCCGCGATAACGCCAACCGGAAACGCCCCGGCCAATTGCAATTGCCCCAACTGCGAGAGGGGCAGCTCCAGCAGCCTCATCCGCCGCATGTGGGCTTCGGCCCGGATCGCTTCCAGCCGTGCCCGATGCACCGGCCGCTCGATCAACCAGGTGAATGCCAGTGTCTTGTATCCCCTGGCGGCGAAGTGGTCCACCGCCATCGTTCCCAGTTTCTTGTGGTCCCCGCACACCCTTGGGAAATCGCTGAAATCCGAATTCTCCCCGATATCCACCACCGGGACCCCCATTCCGCCCAGCCAGCGGACGTATTCCGCGTTATCCCCGTGGAAGGAAATGATCCCATCGCCCTTCCAATCCGTCGGCAGACTTTTCAATTGGGTGAAGGCATCATCCAATGCCCAGCCCCGCTCGGTGGCGTATTTTGCGGCCCCGCTATGGTGGCGGTAGTCATAATATGACAACGCCAGCAACACCCTCTTTCGCTGGGTTGGGGAAACACCATCCGCCGGAGTTACATGTTGGGTGCTCAAACTGTTCCTCTCCTGAAGCCTGGCCAATCAAGACGTGCAAAACACCAGGCACGAGTCCCACTTCGCAAGGCAAGCCCGAAAGAATTAGACACACGCCTGTCTTGAAATGCAAGATCGATAAAGATGAATCGCGTCAGTAAGATTGCCCGGGTATTTCCTGTCCATTCATCGCCGTCTTGAACCGGTGCTGGGAATATGCGAAGATGGAAGTCGTTGCAGTGCAGTTAATCCTGCTGAATGGCTGAGGCCGCCGATGACGACCAAAACGTGCTAAGTTCCGCGTGCGAAGCATCCGACTTTTGTCGGACTCATCCCACCCGGTACGAAGCGCGGTTGATCCTCACCGGCGGTTTTTGCGTTTGTGGAATCTTCTTTGGAGCTTGGTATGTCCGTGAATGTTGCTGTCGTTGGCGTCACCGGCGCTGTGGGCCAGGAATTTCTCGCCGTCCTGGCGGAGCGGAACTTCCCGATCAAGAATCTCAAGCTGCTCGCCTCGGCGCGCAGCGCGGGCAAGACGGTGGAGTTCAAAGGCCAGACGTACATCATCGAAGAGCTGACGAAGGATTCGTTCAAGGACATCCAGATTGCGCTCTTCAGCGCGGGGGGATCGATTTCGAAAGAGTTCGGGCCGATCGCCGTCGCGGCCGGCGCGGTGGTGGTCGATAACTCCTCGGCCTTCCGGATGAAGGATGGAATCCCGCTGGTGGTGCCGGAGGTCAATCCCGAGCAGATTCACCGGCATAACGGGCTGATCGCCAACCCGAATTGCTCGACGATCATCATGAACGTGCCGGTCTGGCCGCTGCACAAGGTCAACAAGGTCAAGCGCCTGGTGGTGAGCACCTACCAGGCCGTCAGCGGGGCCGGAGCGTGGGGGTTGTACGAGCTCGATGCGCAGATCAAGTCCTTCGCGGCCGGCCAGCCGGTGAAGAAGGAGAAGTTCCCCCACCAGATTCTCAACAACGTCTTCTCGCACAACTCGAAGGTTGACCCGGCCACGGGCTACAACGAGGAGGAGATCAAGATGGTCAACGAGACCCGCAAGATCTTCGGCGACCCGAAAATCATGGTCACGGCCACCTGCGTGCGCGTGCCCGTGCCGCGGGCGCACAGCGAGGCGATCAACATCGAATTCGAGCGGCCGATCACTCCGGCGCAGGTGCGGGAGATTCTCTCCAAAGCGCCGGGAATCAAGATCGTGGATGACCCGGCCGGCAATTACTTCCCGATGCCGCTGGAAGCCAGCGGGCAGGATGATGTGCTGGTCGGGAGGATTCGCCAGGACATCAGCCGGGAAGATGGGCGGGGGATCGACCTGTTCGTTTCGGGCGATCAGATCCGCAAGGGCGCGGCGACCAATGCGATCCAGATCGCGGAGAAGCTGGTGTAAGCGCGCCGATCAATACGACCGGGGCAGGAACCAGGATCCGGTGTAGTAGCGTTCATCCATCTTCTGCACCTTGTCGAGCTGCTCGACATGGCCGTCGACGAACAGGACGTTGGACTGGCCTTTGTGGCGGAGGTATTCGATGTCGTGGCCGGGGTATTCGGTGAGCTTGCCGCGCTTGGCGGGGTCGGAGCTGGCGAAGGTGTCGCCGTTGCTGCCGCCATCGAGCGTCGATTCCCAGGCATCCTGTGCGATGATTGTTTGTGCGGGATGTCGGACGCGGGAGATGCGGCGGCCAAGGGCGCTGCTCCACGAGCCATTGTTCTTGCGCATGAGGGCGATCTCCTCGGTGGTGCCGAAGAAAGTCAGGCGCTGGGCATCGCTCAGGGCGCTGTTGGTATTGCCCCAGCCGTTGTAGCCGTAGGCGGTGTACTGGTTGGTGTAGCCAGCGCCGTCGGTCTTCTGCTGATTGGAGGGGCAGGCGAAGACATCCTTGGTCAGGTTGGATGCGACGGCGAAGAACGCCCCCCAGTAGGCGGTGGAATCATTGGGGTCGATGATCTGGGTCGGGTCGGCGGGATCGACCAGGACGCTGCCATTGCGGAAGGGAGGGGTGTACTGGTTGTTGGTGTTGAGATAGATCTGGAAGGCCTGGCCGATCGTGCGGAGGTTGGCGGCGCATTTGACGGTGTTGGCCTGTTCGCGGGCGCGGCTCAGGGAGGGGAGGAGAATGCCGATCAAAATAGCGATGATGCCAATGACGACCAGGAGCTCAACGAGCGTGAAGGCGCGCAGAAGCACACGAGTGTGGGGAATGCCCACTTGGCGGGGTGCGGAAGAATTGGCGGCCATCCTGGCTCCTCTTTGAGAGGAATGGACATGCGCGATCATCGCGGGAGTGTCTTACTCCGCGACGATATGTACCGCAATCAGCCAGGGTCGGCAACTATTGGCCGGTCCTACGCGGCCGGTGCGGCGGGCTCGGCGACCTTGTTGGGTCGGCCCATGATGACCAGCCACTTGAAGTGGGAGGCCAGGGCGGTCCAGAAGGAGCGATGCGCCGTGTAGCGGACGCCGAACTCGCTGGCGGTTTCGGCCACGACCTTGGACAGGGCCGGGTAGTGGATGTGGCAGATCTTGTGGAAAAGGTGGTGCTCGATCTGGAAATTGAGCCCGCCGCAGAACCAGCCGAGGATGCGGTTGTCACCGGCGAAGTCGACGGTGGTTTGAACCTGGTGAACGGCCCATTCCGCCTGAATGCGTTTGCCGCCGCTGGCCATCGTTTCCGGCACGGGGAAATCGGCCTCAACCACGCAATGTGCGAGCTGAAAGACGATGCTCAGCACCACGCCGCTCACGAAGGCGGCCAGCGCGTAAACACCCAGCGCGGCCCAGACACCGTGGAACATGATCGGCAGAACGAACGCGAGCGTGAAGAAAACGACTTTGCCGGAGATGAAGACGATCAGGTCCTTCCCCTTGGGGCGGGGAATTTTCTGAGCGCCGATGCGGCCTTTGGCGAGTTGATAAAAATCATCGAACAAATGCCACTTGATCGCCAGGAACCCATAGAGCAGCCATAGGTAGATGCCCTGGAAGCGGTGGAACCAGTAGTGGGGCTGCTCGGGCGAGAGCCGGCCGAGTGCGCCCAGGTTGATGTCGTCATCGTGGCCGTTGATGTTGGTGTAGGTGTGGTGAATGGAGTTGTGCTTCCAGTCCCACATGTAGGAGCTGCCACCCATGAGGTCGAGGGTCATGGCCATGGTCTTGTTGATCCAGCCGTGGCGGGAGTAGGCCTTGTGGCCGGCATCGTGCTGGATGTTGAAGCCGATGGCGGAGATGGACAGGCCCAGCAGGATCGCCAGGGGAACGATCAGCCACCAGGCGGTGACGACCCACATTAAAAGGATGTAGGTGGCCGCGAACCAGAGCATGATCGTGGCGGTCTTGAAGTACATCTGCGGGCAGTCGCGGCGGCTGCGGCCGGTCGTTTCGAAGTAGGCATCGACGCGCTTGCGCAGTTCGCGCAGGAAGCGATCGCTGCCGTTGAATTTGAGTTTCTGCGTATGCGCCAGCGGGGAGGTGGGCGCAACGGGTTCGGGAGTCACGGGCGCGGGAGCATCCGGCAGGGGGGAGAGCGATGTTGTTTCAGACAAAGGTGTCATTGGATCCGATTCCGAAAAGTGGAATGAGCTTCGAGCGGTCTGACCACCCGAGAGGGAGGGACCGGAGAAGAACATGAGATAGATGGTGTATCGGGAAAAACCTAAAGAATCCACCGCAAAGAAGAGGCTATTTTGCGGGCCGCTTAATTATAGGGGATCGGCCGGCTGCGTACAGGGAGGAAATCGACAAATCGTTCACACGAGTGGGACAATCGATTTTCTACCGAACAATCGGGGTCCGGCGATGAACTTTGCGGTCGTAAAACAACCCATCCGCTTCCACAAACACATCGACATTCATCAACGATTGTCGATTTGTGAAAGTGGCAGCGGATGAGTCGGTTTTTGATTCGGGAGCGAGAAGTTTTATTTCGCGGCCACCTGTTTGGGATCGGCCTCGGGCGTCACTTCCTTGATGTTCGGAGTCACATCGACCTCGACCTGGCCGGTGATCCAGCTCAATGCGCCGACGACGAGGTTCTCGAATTCCGGGCGCTGCCAGACATCTTCGCGATGGCCCATCGAGGTGTAGAACACCCGGCCTTTACCATGCATGCGGGCCCAGGTTTCAGGGAAGGGCTTGCGCTGGTACATCGCGCCGGTCATCTTGCCGGGGTCCTGCACGAGGACGACGTGGAGGTCGGGGGCGAAGTTTTTGAGGGCGTACCATTCTTCCTGGAAGCTGGCGTTGTCGTAGGCCGATGCGCCGGGGAATTTGGGATCGACGCACTTGAGAATGGCCGGCTGCTGCGCGCCGTGAACGATGAACTCGCCGCCGATCATGGAGATGAAGGGGTCGAAAGCATCCTTGCCCGCATCGCTGACATCGCGGATGAGTTCGCCGACCTGGTGCTTGGCGCTGTGGAAGGTATCGGTGGAGGAGTGGAAAGCGATGAAGCCCTTGCCGGCCTTGATGGCATCGAGGAAGGCGGTCTTGCCGGCCTCGCCCATGCCCTGCTCTTTCCACAGGAGCTCGCCCTTTTCCATGATGACCTTGCCCTTGTCATCCTTGAGGGGTTTGCCATCGGGGCCTTTTTTCGGCGAGGATTTGTACTTGTCGGAATCCTTGGTGAGATCGCCGGTGGTGTAGAAGGCGATCGCATCGAATTTGGCGAGGTTCTCGGGAGTGAACTGCGTTCCATCCTTGGTGCAGACGACTTCGAAACCATGCTTGGCGCCAATGTCGGTGAGGTACTGCTCGGCGAAGGAGAGCTTGGTGGGGTTGTCGGAGGGGCGGGTGATGGCGCTGTGCTGGAAGCCGCTGGATTTGGTGAGAAAGAGGACGCGTTTTTTCGGAGCGTCGGCCGCGCTGGCCAGGCGGGATGCCAGGGGCGAGAGGAGCCCGCCGGCGGTGAGGAGGCCGGCGAATTTCAAAACGTCACGGCGATTCATATCGCGGGGATTCATATCACGCATGCGAGGCTCCGGGGTTGGTGAAGGTGGGCCGATCGGGAATTTCCGGCAGACTCCGGCCGGCCGATCGATGCAACCACGATGGGGATATTCTACCGTCAGGCGCGGGGGAGAGAAGGGGCGCCGCGGCGTTCGGGGCGGGCGGCGGGGTGTAAGCATCCCTGGGAGGGGTGATGGGGGGCGGGGCATTTTTAGAATGGGTTCATCATTTGCGATGGGGCGGGGCGTGGTCGCGCGTAATGCGCGGGCGGCGCGACGATGCAAGCGACTTCGGGGCTGGGTCGGCGAGGAATGCGATTTGATTTGGGTGAGCGGTAAACGGAATTCGTACGGGCGGGACGACGGTGTCACGGGGGCGCGTGGGTTCCCATGGTGAGGCCTTAGAAACCGCGGATGACATAGAACCAGATGAACAGCCCGCAGCCGATGACGCCGCAGATCATGCCGGCGATGGCCATCCCGCGCCCGCCGCCTTCAGCGCCGGATTTGGAGACCTGATTGTAGCCGATGATCCCGAAAATAACGGCCAGCAGGGGGGTGATGACGGTGCAGAAAACCGGCAGGCCGATGATTCCTAGAACGAGGCTGGCGACGCAGAAGCCATTGGAGGTGCCGGCCGCTTCGAGGGTGGTGCCTTCCATCGTGAAGGGCATGCCGCAGGCTTTGCAGTTGTTGGTGGTGATGGCCGACAGGCCCCGGCAGCGCGGGCACTGGATGAACTGCTTGCCATCTTTCTGGCGCAAAATGGCCGGGGCGCGCTCGCCGGCGGCGGCGTAGGCATGGACGGGGTGCGGGTCCTGCTTGATGATCTGGCGGGTCTTGGGGTCGATCAGCCGGCCGTAGCGGTCGAGGATGGGGATGGTAATGTTATTGCCGCAGGTGGGGCACTGGCCTTCCTGGGCAGCCATGGCTTCGGTGGCTTCGAGGCGCGAGGCGCAGTAACCGCAGTTGAAGCCATAGCGCCGGCCGCCCCCGCCGCGAAAGCCGGCCATCTGCTGGAAAGTCCCGAATTGCTGCTGCGGAGGGGGCGCGTAGGCTCCCGATCCAGCAACGGCTCCAGCCCCCACAGTCTGCATCTGCGGGGAAGACGCCGGCACCCGCAGCGTGGTCGAGCAGGTAGGGCACCGGACCAATGAGCCGGCCTGCACATCATCAGCCTGTAACGGCGTCTGGCATACGTGGCACGGGAAGATAATCATTGACGGACCCTAGTATAACCGGACAACACGGTTTTCAATCAGGGAGATTTTGGAGATAATAGCTTGGGAAGCTGCGAGTTGCGAGCGACGGGTTGCAAGAAGAAGCCGCGAGTTGGCCAGATTTAACGTCCGTGGCGTCCAAATTAAAAGCGAGATTTCATGTTTGATGCTTTAACCAACAAGTTCAGCGATGTATTTCGTTCCCTGACCGGCCGGGGCCGGATCTCGGAGGAGAATGTCCGCGAATCGATGCGGGAGGTGCGGACGGCGTTGCTGGAGGCGGATGTCAACTTCAAGGTGGTCAAGGACTTCACGGATGCCGTGATCGCCAAGGCGATGGGCGAGGAGGTCATCAAGAGCCTCAAGCCCGGCGAGTTGATGATCAAGATCGTGTACGATGAGCTGGTCAATTTAATGGGGCCGGTGGACACGCGGATCTACTTCGTCACTCCCGGGCCGACCATCATCATGATGTGCGGCCTGCAAGGCTCGGGCAAAACCACCACCTGCGGCAAGCTCGCAAAATTCCTGGTGAGCAAGGGGCATCACCCGCTCCTGGCGGCCGCCGATTTGCAGCGCCCGGCGGCCGTCGAGCAGTTGCGGCAGGTGGGTGAGCAGGTGGGCGTTCCTGTTTATACCGATGATTCGAAAATCGCCCCGCATGGCCAGGTGGCGCGCGGGGCGGCCGTTTCGGTCTGCCGGGCAGCCATCAATCAAGCGAAAGCGCAGGGGCAGGATGTGGTCATCCTCGATACCGCCGGCCGGCTGCACATCGACGATGAGCTGATGGGGGAACTCAAGGAAATCAACGGCCAGCTCAAGCCGCATCAGATTTACCTGGTGCTCGATGCGATGTCCGGCCAGGATGCGGTGAACAGCGCCAAGGCGTTCAACGAGCAACTGGAGCTCGATGGGCTGATCCTGACGAAACTGGATTCCGATACCCGCGGCGGCGCGCTGCTGAGCGCGAAAGTCATCACCGGCAAGCCGGTCAAATTCCTGGGCGTGGGCGAGAAATTCGACGCGCTGCAGGAATTCCGCCCCGAAGGCATGGCCCAGCGCATTCTGGGCATGGGCGACATGCTGGCCCTGGTCGAGAAGGCCCAGGAATCGTTCGACCAGGAGAAGGCGGCCGAACTCCAGAAGAAAATGGAGAAGGGGAGTTTTTCGCTGGAAGATTTCATGGCCCAGATGGGCCAGGTCAACAAGATGGGTCCCCTGGGCGGGATCATGAAACTGATCCCCGGCATGGGCCAGATGATGAGCCAGATGAAGATGCAGGAAGGGGACATCGAAAAGCAGATGAAGCGAATGCGCGCGATGTACGATTCGATGAACAAGGACGAGCGGAAAAAGCCGGACATGATCGAGCACGGGCGTCGTAGGAGAATCGCCCGCGGCGCGGGCGTCGATACGCACGAGGTGAATCAGTTCATCAAGCAGTTCGAACAAAGTCGCGACATGATGCGGGCGGTCGGCTCGATGGGCGTCATGGGCAAGTTCAAGCTGATGCGTGCCATGGCCAAGGGAGATTTGGCGGGCCTGGGAATGCCGGGCGGCCCGATGATCAAGACGAAGAAGAGCGGGTTCATGGAGAAGAAGGATCGGAATAAGAAGAAGAAACGATGATAATTCAGAAAATTCGCCACAGAGGCATTGAGGCACAGAGATCGGATGACGAAGGCGAGGATGGAGGGTAGAGGATAGAGGATAGAAAAAAACACATGGGGAAATGACGATAGGCTTCAACGGCGGAGCGGCGAAGTTGGACACCTTGATGTGACCGAGAGAAGTCCGCCAACTCCTCCATTCGATTGTCTCATTCTCCCTTCACTCCACTTTGATTACTCTCTCTGACCTCCGTGCCTCGGTGTCTCTGTGGCGTATCCTTATGCCGCTCATCACCAAAATCATCCCCCAGAAGCGCCGCGAAAACCGGCGGAATATATTCCTCGACGGCGCATTCGCCTTCGGCCTGTCGGACAATGTCGTCGCGCGATTCCGGCTTCGCGAAGGGATGACCCTGACCAATGAAGAAGTCGAGCGCCTCGCCGAAGGAGAGGTGCGGCAGGCGTGTCTGGATGACGGGCTGAAATACCTGGGGATGCGCCTGCATAGCCAGGCCGAATTGCGGCGGAAACTCATGAAACGCGAATACGGCGGGCAGGTGGTCGAGGGTGTTCTCGCGGATCTGGTGCGGATGGGCTACGTCGACGATGCGCGATACGCCAGGGCCAAGGCCATGTCGGCCGCGGAGCACAAGCATCACGGCCGGCGGCGGGCTTTTGCCGAACTGATGAAGGCGGGGGTGAACGCGGACGTGGCCGAGAAGGCGCTGGATGAAGTGTATTCGGCGGAGGGTGTCGGCGCGGATCAACTTTCCACCGCGCGCGAGCTGGCGCGGAAAAAGTTGGCCAGCCTGAAGAAACTCGATCCATTGGCCGCCAAGCGCCGGCTGGTGGGAATGCTGCAGAGACGGGGATTCGATTACGAAACCATTCGGCCGATTGTGGATGAAATGCTGGGCACGAGGGATGAGGAAGGGCCGGCCGAGTGATTTGCAGGTTGACCAGACGAAGGGACCGCCGCCGGATGGTTGCCCGATTGACGATTTCCAGTCGGCGCGGTGGCAATCGCCTTCGAAATGCGTAGAATTCGCTCCTCGTTTCAGGCTGGTGCAGTGTCAGATATGCTGGTTAGAAGGTCGTCTGAAATGATGGGAAAGAGATCGACTGTTTGAAATTCTGTTCCCGTAGCTCAATTGGATAGAGCGTCGGCCTCCGAAGCCGAAGGTTATAGGTTCGACCCCTATCGGGAACGTTTTGTAAACCCTGCCGGATGCTGAAGAAGCGTACCTTCCTGCGTCGGGAAGTGCGGCCTGAAAAACCGTTTCTCCTCAGTACATACTGAGGAATTCGGATTGGAGGCTGCACCATGTCCCATCTCCGCATCCCCAAAATGTCTCATCACAAGGCCAGCGATCAGGCCATCGTCCGGCTTACCGGGCGGGATTTCTACCTTGGCCCCTGGAAAAGCCAGGCCGCAAGGAACGAGTATGACCGGTTGATCGCCGAATGGCTGGCCGGCGGCCGCCGCAACGCCAGCGCCCACACCGACGGCATCGTCATCAGCGAAATGCTCGCGGCTTTCTGGGATCATGCCGAGAGTTATTACCGCCACCCCGATGGCACGCCAACCAGCGAAATCCATTGCCTGCGGGATGCCATCAAAATGCTCCGCCGGCTTTACGGTCATACGCCAGCGGCGCAGTTTGGCCCACTGGCGCTGAAGGCCGTTCGCCAGGCGATGATCGAGGCGGACTGGGGGCGCACCAACATCAACCGCCGAATTGGGCGCATCAAACGCGTATTCAAGTGGGCGACGGAGAACGAACTAATCCCGCCCAGCGTCTTTCATGGATTGCAGGCGGTTTCAGGACTCAAGGCGGGTCGCAGCGATGCCCGCGAGACCCAGCCGGTCAAGCCCGTCCACGAAGTTCGCGTCGCCGAGGTGTTGCCGGGGGTCTCAAAGCAGGTGGCCGCCATGATCAAGTTGCAGCAGATCACGGGGATGCGGCCCGGTGAGGTCGGCATCATGAGAGGCGTCGACATCGACATTACCGGTAAGGTGTGGATCTACCGACCCGCCCGCCACAAGACCCAGTATCTGGATCATGAGCGGTTCGTCATCCTCGGTCCCAAGGCCCAGGACATAATCAAGGGACCCGCTCGCCGCATCGACCTAAGAGACTTGGTGCGATTTATGAGACAGAAGGGGAGAACTGACCGTAATGCTCCCGAACTGTCACGCGGCGACAATTGGGCCTGCGAAAGCTGTGGAGCAGACTTTTCCGGCCCCAGGCTCGGCAAATATGCCAAGTGCCAAGGGAACAAGATTGGCCCAGGAAAGCGCACGGCCTGACGGTCTCGTTGAACCCCGCCGCCGCCGTGCGCCCCGATGGAGGCATTCTCCTGATTTACAAGGCCGTGCAGTACGTCGAGGGAAAGCCGATGGGCGGCCGGGTGCGCTACCGCGCGGCCCTGGCGGACCATCCCGAAGGCCCGTATGTGAAGACGCCGGGCCATATCTTCGAGGCCGAAAACGATGACGGTAAAACCTGGATGCTCGCCGAACGCATTTGCGAAAAACATTTCAACCGATCGCTGCGCCGCTTGTGAATACAGACGATGATACGATCGGTGCGCGTTTCGCTGTGGTTGGCATTGCTGTGAGGCACGACCGCGAAGGATTGCAATGGCTTCTTAGGTCGACAGCGCCGGCGGGGAAGGTCCCATCCGCGATGCGGAGCGCGGGGGCGCATCGGCCGTGGAGGCTCGCCCGCGGGGTTTTGCGCGATACCGGGCCCGCGCGCTGGCGCTGCTTGTGGCCGTCCTCCTGCTGTTTTCGCTGTCGGAATACGCCCAGGCCGGCTGGTTGATCGCCCTGGGCCGCGTCTATCCGCACCTGGCTCAAGTCGTGCAGGGCGTCAGTTCGACGCTGATCTGCGTATTGCTCCTGGCCTGGGTGCTCGCGCGCGCCTCGCCGCCGCCGATGCCGACGGTCTCTTCGGCCGACGACTGGCTGCGCGGGATCTGGCCCGATGAGCGGGAATGGCTGCATACCTTTGCAGGATGGTTTATCGCGGTGCGCTGGGTTGCCATCGGCGTGGCGAGCATTCTGGCCGTGGTGACGATCTATGTGGCGCGCCTCCTTTCCTCGGAGGCGGCCCAACCGCTTATGGCGACCGTGGCGGGCCTGGCGCTGAGCAACGTGATCTACCGCCTGCTGCTGTCGCGGAACTCGCCCCGCGCGCGCTCCAGCCGGCAAGCCCCCGCATGGATGGGCCCGAGAGCCTTTCTGGCCCTGCAGATTTACGGGGATCTGGCGTTTTTCGGGGCCCTTCTGCATTTCTCCGGTGGCATCGAGAATCCGCTGTCCCTGCTCATGGTGCTGCACGTCATCATCGGTGCCGCCGTGGGCCGGAGGCAGTCTTACGCCGTGGCTTCGGTGGCAACCGTGCTGGTGGCGCTGCTGGGCTGGGCGGAATTGCAGCCGTGGTTCAGCCACTACACCCTGCTGATTTTTCCCCATTTCCACGATTCGCAGGGCGTGCTGCATGCGGCCGACATGAGCGCCTTCGTGATGAGCCTGATCGTCCTGCACGGTGTGATCTTCTACGTGACGGCCTTCTTCGTTTCAGCGCTGGCCGAGCGCGTGCGTTACGACGAGCGGCAGTTGGCGGCGGTGGCCACGGGAGCCATCGCCTCTCGGCACCTTCTGGAACGGGCCCTGGAAAACACCGGCACGGGCCTGCGCGTGCTGGACCCCAAACTGCGCCCCTATTGGTCCAACGCCCAATGGCTGCGCTGGTTTGCCGGCGATCGGCCGGCCGATCCAATCGCCGCCGAAACCCTGGTGACGGGGCAAGTGCAAGTGGCCGAGCGGGTTGCGGCCCCGCCGGCGGACAACCAGCCGGCGGCCGGAGCGCAGCGCAAGACCGCCGACCGCATCCTGCGGCTCACCGCGGCGCCGCTGCTGGACAAGAACGGCGCGATCCACCAGATCGTCGAGCTCTTTCAGGATATCACCTCGGAGAAGGAGACGCGGGCCCAGGCCATTCGCGCCGGCAAGCTGGCGGCCGTCGGCGAGCTGGCGGGGCAGGTGGCCCACGAGGTGAACAATCCGATGACCATCATCAGCGCCAAGGCCCGCCTGTTGCTGCAGCACCACGCCGCCGAGATGTCGGAGGGGGTGGCGCAGGAACTGCGGAAGATCGTCGAACAGTCGGACCGGGTGGCCCAGATTGCCCTGGGGTTGCTTTCGTACTGCCGGCCGTCGACGGGCTTGCGCTCGCCGCTCTCGCTCCGCGGCCCGGCGCGGCGGGCGGTGCGGATTATCGAGCAGCGGGCCCGCGGCCAGCAGGTGGTCATCGATGAACAACTGTCCGAGGCGCTGCCGATGGTGGTGGCCAATGACGGCGAGATGCAGCAGGTGTTTCTGAACCTGTTCCTGAACGCCCTGGATGCAATGCCGGATGGCGGCACGCTGGGGATTGGCGGCCGCGGCGAGGAGGGTTTCGTCGCCATCGTCGTCAGCGACACCGGAATGGGCATCGCGCCCGAGATACGCGGCCGGATTTTCGAGCCGTTTGTGACCACCAAGGAAGAGGGCCGCGGCACCGGACTGGGATTGTCCATCTGCCTGGGACTCATCAACAGCCATGGGGGCAGGATCAGCGTCGAGAGCGAAATTGCCGGCCCTGCGCGGGGCAGCAGTTTTACATTAAGATTGCCGGTGGCCGCCGAGGCTCGCCCTGGCGGCGTCTTGGACCGGGTCGATCCGCCCCGCGGGAGTGATTCGCTATGAACCCCTGGACCAAATCGCGCATCCTGATCGTCGACGACGAGCAGGGTATTGTCGAGGTCTGCTCGGATACGCTGCGGAGGCTCCCCGGTGTGGACTTGATCACCGAGAGCAACAGCGCCGCCGCCGCCCGCCGGTTGCAGAACGAGAATTTCGACCTGCTGCTGGCCGACGTGCGCATGCCCGGCCGCAGCGGCGTGGACCTGCTGAGGCTGGGCCGCGAGCGCGACCCGGGGCTCACCGTGCTGATGCTGACCGCCTTTCCAACCATCGAGACGGCGGTGGAGAGCATGAAGTTGGGCGCTGCCGACTACATCACCAAGCCATTCCTGCCCGAAGACCTGCTGGCCACGGTGCGCCGGCTCCTGGAGCAGCGGCACCTGGTCGCGGAGAACACGCTGCTGAATCGCCAGGTGGAGCGCTCCTACGCGTTCGCCAGCATCATCGGGGAGAGCGGGCCGATGCGCGACGCCCTGGCCGTCATCCAGCGCCTCGCGGCCAGCGATGTAGACGTCCTGGTTCTCGGCCAGACCGGCACAGGAAAGGAGCTGGCCGCCCGGGCGATCCACCAGGGGAACCCCCGCCGCACAGGCCGTTTCGTCCCCGTCGATTGCGGAGCGATTCCCGAAGAGCTGCTGGAGAGCGAATTCTTCGGCCACGAGCGCGGCGCGTTCACCGGCGCCCACGCCCGCAGCCTCGGCCTGCTGGAATTCGCCCATCAGGGGACGTTCTTCCTCGATGAAATCTGCGAAATGTCCCCGCGAATGCAGGTCAAGCTGCTCCGGGTCCTTCAGGAGCGGGAAATTCGACGGGTGGGGGGCACCGAAGAGATCGAACTCGATGTCCGCATCGTTGCCGCAACCTCGCGGAACATCGAGCAGGAGATCAAGGAACAGCGATTTCGCATGGACCTCTACTACCGGCTCAACGTCGGGCGCATCGAACTTCAGCCGTTGCGAAGTCGGGCCGGCGACATCCCGCTGCTGGCGCGCTGCTTCCTCGAACGCTATGCCCAGGAGCTCCTGCAGGCTTACGAGTGGCCCGGAAATGTGCGCGAACTTCAGAACGCCATCCGGCGCGCCCTGGCCATGTCGCGCGGCAACACAATCTCGCCCGAAGACCTGCCGGATTCGATCGTCGCGCCCCAGAGCAGCGCGGCCGCGGCATCGGGCACGGCCGTGGGATTCTTCGGGTGTCGCGAGGCGCAACTGCTGGCCTTCGAGCGGCAATATCTGCGAGACCTGCTGAAGGCGCATTCCGGAGATGTGGCGGCGGCGGCCCGAGAAGCGCAGTTGCCCCGCGGCACGCTCTACCGACTGCTGAAAAAACATGGGTTTGAACCGGGCGGATACCGCATTTGAAGCATGCGGTTCGAGCGTGGTGCCTGAATGGCGTCGGGGCTGTCACACGGATGTGAATCCATCCCGGTAGCGCGCCTCATTCCCGCGACAATCGCAATTGCTCTGTGGGGCCGCTTACTTCACTCCATTTACAACCTTTCTCCTTCGCTCCCATGCCGCGAGTTGTCGCGCGCATGAGACAAAGGCGGGTGCGGCCACCGTTCCGCTTTGAACGGCGATGACACGAAAAACCACGATAATACCGGACTATTCCGCAGTGTCGCTGAAAAGCGGTGATGGTGGAATCTTCTGGCATTCCGCTTGCAAAGAGTTTGGCACAAATCGTCAGATCAACAAGATTCCCCGGTGCCTGTGCGGACCTTTTCGGGAGCGGCTCATGTGGATTGGGTTGTGCAGATGGCTCGGCACCTGCGGATGGCTGGTCGCAACCACCACCCTGGTGAGCTCGGTCGCCTTTGCCGCGGGTGCGGATGCGCCGGCCGCACCTCCGGCCACCGCCAAGCCGACCAAGGTGACCGAAACGTGCGTCACCGAGGTTTGCCATGGGGCGATCGTGGCCCGCAAGGTGCAACACGGACCGTCCGCGCAACAGAAGTGCCTGGCCTGTCATCAATACGCCGATCCACTGGCGCACCATTTTCAACTGGTCTCAGAGCCCAATGAACTCTGCCGCAAGTGCCACAACATCGCTTTGCGCACCACGGTGCATTCTCCGGTCGCCAAGGGCCAATGCACCGGATGTCACGACCCGCACGGTTCGGATTTCAAGGGCATCCTGCTGGCCGATCCGACCCGCGGGCTGTGCGTGACCTGCCACAAGCAGAACTTCGCCTCCAAGAAGTTCGTGCACGGTCCGGTGGCCATCGGGGCGTGCATCCTCTGCCACGAGCCGCATTCGTCCTGGCAACCCAAGCTGCTCACCCAGACGCCCGACAAGCTGTGCGTGGGATGCCACAACGAGCTTGTTCCCAAAGGGGATGAGGCGCGGCACGTCCACGCACCGGTGAAGGATGGCAACTGCACCGCCTGCCACGATGCGCACGCCTCGGACGCAAAGTACCAGTTGCGGGCCGCGGCGCCGGCACTATGCCTGAATTGCCATAAGGATACCGCCAAACTCCTCGCCAGCTCCAAGGTGACGCACGGAGCGGTGCAGGATGGCGCGGGGTGCGCAGCCTGCCATTCGCCCCACTTCTCGCAGTTGCCCAAGCTTCAGAGGTCCACTCAGCCGCAGGAATGCCTGGCGTGCCACGACAAGCCGCTGAAGACGGCCGCAGGCGTCACCCTGACCAATCTCGCCGCTCTTCTGAAAGACAATCCCCAGCAGCATGGGCCCATCCGCGAAGGCGCTTGCACCGCGTGCCACCAGCCCCACGCCGCGGAGAACTTCCGGCTCCTCACTTCCGAATACCCGCCGGAGTTCTACGCATCCTTCAATCTCGATCGCTATGCCCTTTGCTTCAAATGCCACATTCCCGACCTGGTGCTCAAGCAGCAGGGAACCGGCCTGACGCGCTTCCGCAACGGCGACACCAACCTGCACTGGCTGCATGTGAACCGGGAGAAGGGACGCACCTGCCGGGCCTGCCACGAAGTCCACGCGTCGAAGAATCCCTTCCACATCCGCGATTCGGTTCCTTTCGGCAACGCCGGGTGGATGCTGGAAATCGCCTACAAGCAGACGCCCGCGGGCGGCGGGTGCTCGCCGGGCTGTCATACGGCGCGAGCCTACGACCGCGATCACCCCATCGCGCAGCCCAGCACCGCTCCTTCCACGAAAGGCACCCCATGAGTCACCGCCCAAAAAACACCGCCGTCATCTCTGCCGTGACTGGCCGATGGCTCTTGCTCAGCATCGCAGCCTGTGCGTTATCGTGGTCCAATTCCTCGCTTGCGGTCACGCATCTTCAGCGCGGGGCGGAGGCGCCTCCGCTGGCGCTGAAGGACCGCAACGGCGCTGAGGTGACCACTGCCAAGCTCCGCGATCATGTCGTCGTGCTGGTGTTCGGCGAGCTTTACCACGAAAAAACGCAGCAGGCCTGGGCCACTATTCAGAGCGTTCTTGCCGAGGATCGCTGGACGGCGCAGTCGATCGTCACCGTCCTGGTCACGGCCCGCGAGCCGCGCGAAGAAGACCTCAAAGCGTTCACCGGCGGCCGGGTGCAGCCCACCCTGGCCCGCGACCCGGATCGGCAGGCATTTGGCGCCTACCGCGTGACGGCGATGCCCAGCATCGTCGTTCTGGGCCGGGATGGCCGCGTCGTGAACGCGATGGCCGGGTTGATTCCGCGTCTGGGGGACATCCTCACCGACTCGCTTCTTTTCGCCTGCGGAAAGTTGACCGCCGAGGCGCTGGACCGCTCTTTGAAGGCCGTACCCACCACGCAGGCCAGCGAGCCTGAAATCCGCGCCGACCGCATCGCCCAACTGGC
The DNA here is from genome assembly GCA_038244055.1 of Tepidisphaerales bacterium. Taxonomy (GTDB): domain Bacteria; phylum Planctomycetota; class Phycisphaerae; order Tepidisphaerales; family Tepidisphaeraceae; genus DASPKW01. The sequence continues at coordinate 21,674 of JBBRTW010000006.1, forward strand.
TTCGCAGCTCGCGCGGCGCGACCTGCCCGAAATGGCCGCCGACAAGTACCGCGAGGCGCTGGCGCTGAACACCAGGCACCGCGCCGCCCACCTCGGCCTGGCGACGCTGCTGCTGGGCCAGCGCCACCTGTCCGAAGCCGAAGCGCAGTTCCGGGCCGTGCTGGCGGACCAGCCCGATTCGACCCAGGCAGCGCTGGGACTGGCCTTCGTGCAGACGTTGCGCGGCGGCGCTGAACTCGACACCGCGGAACAGGCGGTGCGCGCGGTGCTGGCCCGCAATCCCTCCCAGGCCCGCGCCCATTACCTGATGGGGCTCATCTTCGAACAGCGCAACAAGCCCCAGGAGGCGGCCGCCAGCTTCAAGAAAGCCAGCGAGTTGCTGCTGGACCGCGCAGAACAGGAATAGACCATGAAACTCGAGCAATCCAATCCGGCCGCCGAAGCGCCGGACGATATTTCCCGGCGTCGGCTGTGCGAGGCGTGCCTCGGCGGCATGGCGGCGGTGTCGGCGGCGATGGTCGGCTTCCCGATCTTCTCGTTCCTGGCACGACCGGAGTCGCTGGACCTGAACAAGCCGCTCGAAGTGGCCCTGGATCAGTTGAGTCCCGGACAGGCGAAGTACGCCGAATATCACGGCCAGCAACTGATCCTCATGATCGGTCTATCCGGACCGCTGGTCTTTAGCGCCTCGTGCCCGCACCTGGGGTGCAACGTGGCGTGGGACTCGGCCGACGCGGTTTTCCGCTGCCCCTGCCACGGCGCCATGTTCAATGCCACCGGGCAGGTGATCCGCGGTCCGGTGGCGGCGGGCCTGCGCAGCATTCCCTGCGAGGTCAAGGACGGCAAGATCATCATTTCCAGCGAGGTTTGACCATGCGCCTGCTGAATTCGGTATTTTCCTGGCTCGATAAGCGGTACGACCTGAAACCGCTGATCGAGAAGAACGTGACCAAGAAGCAGGTGCCGCGCTCCCTGAGCTGGGCGGCTTGCTTCGGCGGCCTGTCGCTGCTGGTGTTCATGGTGCAGGTCTTCACCGGCATTCTGCTGCTGATGTATTACAAGCCGCATCCGTCGGAGGCCTGGGACAGCGTCACTTTTCTCAAGTCCAACGTCCCCATGGGCTGGCTGGTGCAGCGGATTCACGCGGTCGGCGCCAACCTCATGATCGTCATGGTGTTCATGCACATGGCGCGCGTGGCCTACTTCAAGGTCTTCCGGGCGCCGCGCGAGCTCCACTGGATCAGCGGCGTGTTTCTCGCCCTGATGACGACGGTGATGGCGTTCACCGGCTACCTCCTGCCGTGGACCCAGCTCAGCTACTGGGGCGCCAAGGTCGGCACCGAAATCCCCGGCGCGGTGCCGGTCATCGGACAGCAGATCGTCAAATGGGCCAGGCGCGGCGACACCATCTCCGGCGATACCCTTGGCTTCTTCTTCGCCCTGCACATCTGGGGACTGCCCGCCATCATGGTCGCCTTCATGGGCCTCCACTTCGCCATGATCCGTCGAACCGGAATTTCCAGGCCCTTGTAGGAGTATGCGATGGGTGTCGACTACAAAAAACAATATCGCCCCGACGAACTCGAACCGTTCTTTCCCAACGAAATCATCAAGATGACCGCGGTCGTGCTCTGCACCCTCGGCGTCATCATGTTTTTCGCCATCCTGCCAGTCCTGCTGGACGCGGCCGGATTTCACGGCCTGATCCACGAAGAGGAGCCGGCCAATCCCCGCGGGGCCACGCCCGTCGGCATCAAGCCCGAATGGTATTTCCTGGCGGTGTACCAGTACCTTCGCCTGATGCCGACGCAGTTCCTGGGCATCAGCGGCAAGACCCTGGGCGTCCTCAGCCAGGGCGTCGTGGTGACGATCCTGCTGCTGCTTCCATTCTGGTATCGCAAGAAAGCGGACCAGCGCCCGGGCCGGATGTACCGCACGGGTGTGACCGCGGCCATCCTGGGCTTCCTGTGCCTGACCATCTGGGGCGGCTGGCCGGAACACATCGTGGGCGGCGAAGAGCACCTGGCGCCGCTGAGCGAGTACATGCAAAGCCACCCGATCATGTTCATCATGATCGGCGCGGGACTGGTGGTGTTCTACAGCTTGATCTGGCTGGAGCGGCGCACCATTCGCCAGGTGCTGGGCGATCGACCGGGACCCGTGGAAGAGGAGGAGATACAGCCATGATCCGCAAACACCTCATCGCCTGCATCGTCGTGCTGGCCTGCGCCACCCGCCTTACGGCCGCCGCCGCCGCCGAACCCGACGCCTTCGCGGACAATGCCTGCGTGCAGTGCCATCGGGACCTGCCGGGCCGTTCCAGCGAGATCGTCGATCTGGAATGGAAGCACAGCGTGCACTTTTCCGCCAAGGTGGGCTGCGAGGGTTGCCACGGCGGCAACGCTGCGGTGCGCCGGCAGCAGTTCGCCTCCGACGAACAGTTCAAGAGCGCTTCCCACCAGGAGCGCAACGCCGAATTCCTGCTGATGCGCCGCGAGGGCCAACTGGTGACCGCCGCCCGAGGCCGAAGCGTTTCCTACCTCTGCGGCAAATGCCACCAGAACATCAAGGAACACCATCTCGGCAGCCCGCACGGGGAGTTCGGCCAGCCCAACTGCCTCTATTGCCACGGGGCCGGCTCGCACCGCATCGAGCGGGCGTCGCTGGACATCATCGACACCCGTCCCCGCGCCGAGAGCGGCCGGTGCAGCCCCTGCCACCGCGCCGCCACCATGGAATCCGTGGCCCGCGTCAAGAAGCTCCTCACCGAGACCGAGGCGCGCATCAAAGCCGCCGGCGAGCAGTACAAATTTCTCGAAAACGCCGGCTATCGCAGCCTGGAACTCGAAGGCCTCAACCATCACGCCGGCGAGGCCCGCTCGCAGGTCCGGCAGATCTTCCACAGCTTCAACATGCGCGACATCGCCAAGCTCACCGCCGAGGTCGAGGCGGTGGCCGACCGCACCACCGCGGCGTACCAGCTCGTGCAGCGATTGCGGACCAGCCAGCGGCAGCAGACGGCCGTGGGGGCGTCGGCGGTGCTGTTCCTGCTCGGCTTCACGGGGCTGCTGATTTACTACAAGCACACATTTCTCGTGCACGGCGGAATGTCCGCCGCGGCCCCGCGTTCGCATCTCCATCCCGGGGGCATGGTCAGCCACCCCGCGCTGGCCGAGGAGGTTGGCATGAATCCTGCACCACCGCCGGCCGGCAAGCCGGGCGAATCGGCATCGTTTCCCCGCCTGGGAATCTGCTTCATGTTCCTGCACTTCGGAGTGGCGATCTTCTGCCTGATCTTCGGCACCCTGTTTTCCCGGGGCGGCAGCAGCGACTTGGCCGCCGTCGGGCAGCTTCTCTGCTGGCCGCTGCAGACCTTCGGGTCCGCGATCGAACACGATCACCATGCCATGTTCTGGCCGCTGATGCTCGTGAACTCCGCTCTCTGGGGACTGGCCCTGGCGGCCCTGGCCTATCCACTGGTTCGCTGGTGGTCCGGACGATCGTCGTAAATTAGCGGCATTTCGCCTCCCGCGATTCCTCCGCAACAGCGCCGCCGCGGCAGCGATGACTCAAACAGTTGCTCTGGCCGGAGATCACGGCAGGCTGATTCGGCGGCGATTTTTTATTTAACAGACCCGGAACTTGGGGGAGAGTTTTCCAAGGAGGCAGGTTTTGGGCGAGGTTCTCAAAATCACGGACCAAGACGGGCGGTTTTCCCGCTTCGGTCTCATCGGCTGGTGGGATCAGGAGCGCCTTGCGCAATCCAAGGTGCTGGTGATTGGGGCGGGGGCGCTGGGCAATGAGATTTTGAAGAACCTGGCGCTTCTAGGCGTGGGAAATGTCTTTGTGGCGGATCTGGACCGGATCGAGAACTCGAATCTCTCCCGGTCAGTGCTGTTTCGCGAAGAAGACTGCGGGCGCGGCAAGGTGGAAGTCGCAGTGCAGCGGATGCGCGAGATTTATCGCGGCACCAAGGCCACGGCATGGCGCGGCAATGTCGTCTACGATCTGGGCCTGGGGGTTTATCGGTGGGCGGATGTGGTGATAGGCGGCCTGGATAACCGCGAGGCGCGGGTCGCGATCAATCAGTCCGCAGCGCGGGCCGGGCGGGTTTGGATCGATGGGGCGATCGAGCGGCTCGAAGGTTGATCGATCAATCGCGGTCGCAGGGAAGGGTGGTATGGCTGGCACCGGGGGGAGTCGATCTGGCGATTGTTTCCGCGCCGTGCGTCAGCGGCGCGGTCCGCACGACGGCCTGGCCGGCGACGCGGCCTTCAATCATCGGCGACCCGGTCTTTGCCATCGGCAATCCGCAGCAGTGGGGTTGGACCCAGGCGCAGGGATTTGTCTCGCAGTTTCGCACGCTGGCGGTGGGCGGGCGCGACATCGGCGTCATCCGGAGCAGCGCGCCGATCAACCCGGGAAACAGCGGCGGCGGGCTTTATGACCGCGACGGTTTTCTCATCGGCGTCAATACCTGGGTCAATGCATCTGTCCGAATTGCTCCGGAGGAATGCGTCTCAGGCAACGCCCCGCGGCCGGGGCGAGACTTCGCTGTCCACACTGCCAGACGATCGTCGAGGCGCCCGCATTGTGACAACCGCCAGCGTCCAATCCGCCGCCGATGGAAGTCCGCGCGATGGACGCGGCGATCTCACGTTGACGCCCTCCATGCGCAGCCATCAGTAGTTTGCTGTAGTTCATTTTCATTCTGTAGGTTCTGTCGTATCAATCACCGCCCGAGGAGATCTTTGATTTTGCCAGTACACTTTCCTTCGTCTGCGCCGCGTTGCTAATCGTTCACCTTTGGCTCGCTGATTCACATCGCGATCTGCTTTCACTCCTGCCCGTTTGGCCGAGCGTTTCGCTTTGTGCCGCGTTGATCGCCCACCACCGGGCCAAGGCACACCGTCTTGCGAAAAGACCATCGCGGGCCGCGCTGGTCTGTGCGTTGCTGCAATTCGTACTTGCCGGCGTTTTTGTAATGTCCTCGATTGCATCGTCGACGAGTCGCGGGCGCGGCGAGCCGGCAGGGCCTTTGCATTGCCAGCGCCAGATGAGAGAAGCCTGGGAAGCGATGTGCGATTATGCCCGTCAAAATAGCGGGGCCTATCCACCCAACCTGGAAGTGCTGGTTGCAAGAGGGTTGAAAACTCAGTTGCTGATTTGTCCCGAAAGCCGCGATCTCCCCGCCACCGGCCCATCCACGCAACAGGCGATTCAAAGTTTGAGTGATCCCAGCCACTGTTCCTACATCTATGTCGCCAACGGCCTGGATACCTCGGCTGGAGCGGAGTATGTGATCATGTACGAACGGTCAGGCCATAAGGGCGGAATCAATATTCTCTATGGGGACGGCCATGTGGACATGATGAAATGGTCCGATGCAATGTGGGTCTTGGTGGAACTCCAGACCGGCCACAATCCGCCCCGCGCGCGGGTGAATTAGCCTAATTCCGAGTGGCTTGGCCGCGAATTCTATTCCAGTCGCAGAGCCGCTGAAGAGTTCATAACGGCGCATTCACCTGCATCACAGCGCATTCGGCGGCAGCGGCCGGGGATCCGATGGCTTCTTACCGGCCGAGACATTGTCGAGCCAGTCATCGAGTTGCTTGAGATGAGCGGCGTCGAAGAGCCACGCGTGCCCTTTGCCTTCGACGTAGTGGACCATCAGCGGCACACCGGCCGAGAGCCACTTGGGCTTGGCGGCTTTCCAGATTTGCGAGCCGGCATCGGCCTGGCCGACCAGGGCGAAGATGGGTGTGGCCTTGGCCAGGTCCCCTTCGGGCAGGGGGATGATATCGAGCTGGCCATGGGCGTACTTGGTCATGTCGATCGGGTAGGCGGCGTCGAGGATCAGGCCGGAGAAGGCATCGGGGGTCTTCTGCCAGGCGGTGAGCGCGGCCTGTCCACCGGCGCTGAAACCCATGAGCATCGGCTTGGCGGCGTCGATCTCCTTGTGAGTCGCCACATCCGCCAGGGTTGGCCCAAGCAGGCGGTCGAGTTCATCCTCGCGCCAGCCCATGAACTGCTTGCGGGTGACCACCAGCAGGGCATACCCGCGCCCGGCCAGGTCGGGGGAGAGATCCTCCACCACTTTGTTCATCGAGCCGCCCGCGGGATGGAGCCAGATAATCAGCTTGGCGGGCTTGTCGGGCTTGGCATCGGCCGCGATGCGCAGGCGATAGCGGAAGCCGCCCTCGGGGAAGGCCTCGATGGATTTGATCCCCTTGATCTCCGTCCCTTTCTCATAAGGCGCGGCCAATTCGATCTCGCGGGCTTGCTTGATCGCCTTGTCGAAGCGCGGGTCCGCGCGGAGATTGGTTAAATCCTCATCCTCCTTCATGTGGGCCGGCTCGGCGTAGCCACGATCCATCGCCTGATTCAGCGCAGCGAAAGCTTCATCGGTCTTCTTTTGCCGGGCCAGGGCGCAGGCGAGGTTGTAATACGGCTCGGGGGATCGCGGGAAGAAGGCCATCTGCCGCCGTGTGATCTCGGCGACGGCCGGCCAATCCTGCTTCTGGATGAGGGACATCATCTCCGCCTCGAGACGGGCGTAGCGGCGCAGCTCGGCGGGCGTGGGAGGGGGGGCGGGGGCGGCGGGTTTGGTGGTCGGCGCGGTGGCAGGGGGGGCGGCCGGGGCGGCGAGTGGTAGGAGGGCGAATAATGCGAGGATGAAGGAATGGGAACGGGGCATATGGAGAACTACGCGCGGGGGGGGCGGGAGTTGCGGGCGCGGGAGCCCTCCTAATCATCACGAATGAAGAAGCGCTGCGGACGAGTCTTCATTCGTGCTCATTCGTGTTGATTCGTAAAATTTCCGCGCGACACGTCCCAGCAGCTCGCCTACGACTTCCGCGTTATGCCGGCGCGGCGTCCCGGACGCAGGAGGGTTGTCTACTTCAAAATCGGCGGCCCATCGCAATCGGGCCGGTTCAGCTTCACCACCACTCGTATCGCGCGATTTCCTCCTCACGACGCAAAAGGAATTCGCATTGATGCGGGTTCGAAAAAGAAACGACGCCACCGATAAAAATCGGTGGCGTCGAGTGTTGTCAGATGTATAAGTCTTAACAGCGAGAAAGCGAATCAGCGACGCGGGCCGAAGGAGGATCGGCCGGAACCGCCGGATCCACCCGAGCCGCCGTAGCCGCCGCCACCTCCACCGTATCCGCCGCCACCGCCGCCGTCGCCACCCCCACCGCCGCCGTAGCCTCCGCCACCGCCGCGCCCGCCGCCGTAGCCACCGCCACCGCTTCCGCCGCGACCGCCGCCATAGCCGCCGCCACCGCTTCCGCCGCGGCCGCCGCCATAACCACCGCCACCGCCGCCATAGCCGCCCCCACCGCCGCCATAGCCGCCACCCCCGCCGCCACCGCTGCTGCGTCCGCCGCCGCCGAAGGGGCCGCGGTTTCCACCGCCACCACCGCCGCCGTAGCCGCGATCGCGGTCGCGCGTGCCGCGATTACGCGGCGGCGCATCCGGATCCATGCCCGGGGGAGGCGTGGCCGTGATGGGGCCTGAAGGATCCTGTCCGAGGGCTTTGCGTTTGCCCAGCTCGAATAGCGACTTCAAGCGTAGATTTTTGTAAGGATTGAAAGGGCGGGGCCTTTTGGCTGCTTTGACGCCGGTCCAAAATGCCTTTCGCGCACGATGACGGCCGGGATATCCCTTTGCCATGTTTCGAAGCTCCAATCGGTGCCCCTTTGGCCACCATAATTAAACAGGACTCATGTCCGGCCCACTCCCCGTGTGCCGCCAACCTGGTTCCCTCTTTCGAGCCCAGATCCACAGGGCCCGGCCGCACCATTTTCGTCTTCGTCAGAAGACATACGCCGGGGTGCAACCGTCCCGGATCAGAACCAGATATGTGATGGAGAGATATAGGCTTTTCTGATTCAGAATGCAACTACTTCACGAGTTATCGTTCATGGAATTCTCATATTCGTGTCCGATTTCCGGATTGTCAGGGGAAAATACGGCGGTTCAGAAGGGGTCCGCCTGCGTCGAGAGGTTTTCGAAGCGCGTGCTCTTATTGTTGAAAGTCAGCTTGATCGCGCCGGTTGGCCCGTTGCGCTGCTTGGCGATGATGATCTCGGCGATATTGTCGGGAACGAAATCCGGCTCCTGCAGGCGGTAGTAATCCTCGCGGTGCAGGAGCATGATCACATCGGCATCCTGTTCGATGGAGCCCGATTCGCGCAGGTCGCTCATGCGCGGGCGGTGTCCATCGCGGCTTTCCGAGCCGCGATTGAGCTGCGACAGCGCGACCACCGGCACCTCCAGCTCGCGGGCGACGGCCTTGATGCCGCGCGAGATCAGCGAGACCTGCTCCTGGCGGCTATCGATGCCCGGGGCATCCATGAGCTGCATGTAGTCGAGCATGATGAGCTTCACATCGTGCTGCATCTTGAGCCGGCGAGCCTTGGCGCGCAGATCGAGCGGCGTCAGGCCGGGGCTGTCATCCACCCAGATGGGCACCTTGGAGAGCGTGGAGACCATCTGGGCCATCTTGATGTATTCATCGTTCGACATCATGCCGCGGCGCACCTTGTGGGCGTCGATGGCCGTCAGCGAGCAGAGCATGCGCTGCACGAGCTGCTGCTTGGACATTTCCAGGGAAAAGACGGCGCAGGGAACCATCTCGCCGGTGGTGGCGATGTTCTCGATGATGTTCATCGCGAAGCTGGTTTTGCCCATGGAAGGGCGGGCGGCGATGATGACCATCTCCCCCTTTTGCAGGCCGTTGAGCATGTCATCGAGCTCGAAGTAGCCGGTCATCAGGCCGCGCGTGCCCTTCTCCTCGAGCATCTCGTAGACCTGGCTGGCGAGCTCGCCGATGGAGGTGAGCTGGCCGGTGATCTTTTTCTCGGCGATGGCGAAGATGCGCTTCTCGGCGTTCTCGACGACATTCTCGGCCTTGTCGTGCGGGCTGTACGCTTCGCGGAGAATGTCGTTGGAGGCGATGATGAGCTGCCGGAGCAGGGCCTTCTCGCGGACGATGCCGGCGTAATGAATTCCGTTGGCGGCGTTGGGGATGGAGCTGATGATCGCGCCGAGGTACTCGGTGCCGCCGATCTCATCGAGCTGGCCTTTTTTGATCAGCTCCTCGCGGACGATCATCGGGTCGATCGGGCGATTGGCATCGTAGAGATTGCGGAGCACGTCGAAGAGAATCTGGTGATCGACCTGGAAAAAGGAATCTCGATCCACCACCTGGACGATCTGCCCGGAGATTTCCTTGCCGATATCCAGCATCATCGAAGCCAGCACGCACATCTCGGACTCGACCGAGTGCGGCGGCAGGCGCTCGAACTGGCGCGAGATGGAAGAGTCGATGAGCTGGGTTGTCATGGGCGCTGACCCTCCGTAGTCATGCTGGGCGGCCGAACTTTATCTTAACGGGAGTGGCTTTTGAGGCAACTGGATCGGGGAGGATAGCAGGGGGGAGGCGATGGGCGTGCAGAGGGAGGCGCAGGGGACATGTTCTGCACGGGGTATCCACAGGATTTTGTGCGGCCATTGCGACCGGCGATGGGTGGCATGGGTAATGGTACTCCATTACCCGTGTCTTCATCAGCCATTGCACGTTCGAACGAGAAAGGGTCAGGAGCCTGGATTGAGCGGGTCCGCTTGGCGGACCGCTGGTGTCAGGCTCCTGACCCTGGAATGAGTTTGGGGCGCGGAGGACGCAATTATTCGGCCGACGCAGCCGCCGCGGCGGCCGCGGCCTGTTCCTTCTCCTTGGCGGCCACTTCGGCGCTGTGGGCGTCGATGGCGGCCTTGGATTCGGCATCGGGGGCGACATAGACCTTGAGGTCGGTCTCCAGATCCTCGGCGAAGCGGACCTTCACCGTGTAGGTGTCGATGCGATCGAGCTTGCCGGGGAGCAGGACATCGTCGGCGTTGACGTTGAACCCATCGGCCTGGAGTTGCTTGGCGATATCGGTCGCCGAGACCGCTCCATAGAGATGCCGCTGCTCGTTGGCCTTGCGGACGAGCGTGACATCCTTGCCGACGAGCTGCTTGAGCAGGCGGGCCTGCTGTTCGCGGCGCTCGCGCTCCTGGCGCTCGATCTCAGCCCGGCGGGCCTCGACCTTTTTCAGGTTGGCCTTGGTGGGCTCGACGGCCAGTCCCTGGGGCAGGAGATAGTTGCGGGCGTATCCGGGGGAAACTTCGACGACATCGCCGACGCGGCCGACGTTCTTGATCGATTCCTGGAGGAGTAGTTTGACGTTGGTCATGGGGGGGTCCTTGTTGCGTGATTCTGGTTGCGAGTTGCGAGTTATGAGTTGCGAGTTTGGAAATTGGGGTGCGTGTCGCAAGATGAAGTTGACGATGCCAAATGGCTACTCCCAACCCGCAACTCGCAACCCGCAACTGTTCTTAAAACGGAATATCATCATCCTTGAACTGCTGCTCTTCACCGAAGGGCTGCTGCGGGGGCGGGGCGTCGCCGGGGTTGCCGCGCTGGGGGGCCGGCCCGCGCTGGGGAGCGGGGCCGCGCGGGGCCTGTTGGCGCTGATCGCCTTCATCGTAGCTGCCGGAATTGTAATTCTGGCTGCTGCCACCACCGCCGCCTCCACCACCTCCGCCGCCGGGGCCGTCGGTGCGGCTGCCCAGAAGCTGGAAGCTTTCGACGACGACGGTGAGCCGGCTGCGCTTGCCGCCGCCGTTCTTGTCTTCCCAGGAGTCGAGCTTGAGGCGACCCTGGATCATCAACTGCTTGCCCTTCTGGCAATACTGGTTGATGACCTCGGCCTGGCGGCCGAAGGCGGCGCAATCGACGAAGCAGACCTCTTCGCGGTCTTCGCCGGTGGCGGTCTTGAACTTGCGGTTCATGGCCATGCCGAACTCGACGATCGGAGTCTGGCTGGGCAGGTACTTGAGCTGCGGATCCCGGGTGAGGTTTCCGAGAAGAATCACCTGGTTGAAACTCGCCATATTCGCCTCCCGTTGAGGGATAAAAGAGAGAATGGAGGATGGAGAATGGAGGCACGATGGAAACGATCCATCGCGATCATCCGATCCCATCCGGATTCAACTATTCGGTTTTTTCCACGCCGGCGGTTTCGGCCGGGGCATCTTCGCGGCGCGGGCCGCGGGGGCCGCGATCGCCGCCACGGTCGCCGCCACGATCTCCACCGTAGCCGCCGCCACCACCGCCGTATCCGCCGCCACCGCCGCCTCCACCATAGCCACCGCCGCCGCCGAAGCCGCCGAAGCCGCGGTCGGGGCGCTCTTCGCGGGGCTCGGGCTTCTGGGGTTCCTGGGCCTGGACTTCCTCGGCATTGAGGTGGTCGGCGCGGAGGATGAGCACGCGAATGACATCTTCGCTGAGCTTCACATCGCGCTCGATGGCCGCCACGGCGTTGCCCGGGGCCATGAAGAGGGCCAGGATGTAGACGCCGCGCTTGTTGCCGGCGATCTCGTAGGCGAGCTTGCGCTCCTCCCACTTCTTGAGAACGGAAATCTGCCCGCCGTGGGCTTCGATGAACTTGCGCGTCAGCGCCAGAGTCGCATCGGACTCGGCGGTCGCGCCGGCGGGGTAGAGGAACATCGCTTCGTACTGATTGGTGGAGATCTTGGCCATAAATCTAAAACTCCCGAGCATGGGTTGGAGCCGGTTGGGGCCGGCCGCTTCTTGAAATGATGAATGATGAATTCTCGAATGATGAATTTGTCTTCCATTCATCATTCCTCATTCAGCGTTCATCATTGCTTTTCCTCGGCGTTGAACACGTTCATCGCCGTATTGATTCCTTTATCGATCCAGGTCACGACCGCGCCGGCGGCGCGGCCTATCGCGGGATCGACCGCCGCCCGCTGATCCGGAGTGAACTTCCCCAGCACGTAGTCACGCTGGGGCACCCGGCCAAGGGGAGCATCGATCCCGATCCGCATTCTCGGGTACTGGGAGGTTCCCAGCGCCCGCTCGATATCCTTCAGGCCGTTATGGCCTCCCGGACTGCCGCCGCTACGGATGCGGATCTTTCCGCAGGGCAGTGCCAGGTCGTCGAGCACGATCATCACATCGGCGGGCGTCAACTGATAAAACACCATGGCCGACTGCACGGACCGGCCCGATACATTCATGTACGTCAGCGGCTTGAGCAGCAGCAGCTTTTCCGAGCCTCCCGAGTGGAGGCTCAGGGTGCCGTCGAGCGTCAGGCCTTCAAACTTCGAACGGGCGAAGGTCTCGAAAGCGCCCGGGCCGCCGCTGATCCAGCCCAACCGCGCCGCGACCTGATCGACCACTTCCCAACCGATGTTGTGCCGTGTGCCGACGTATTCGCGACCGGGGTTGCCTAGACCGACGATGAGTTTCATGACAGTTCATTGTCAATTGTCCATTGTCCATTGCAGCAACCGCAAATTCCGAATTTCGGATGCGATTGACAATTGACCATGGACCATTGACCCAACTACTCCTTCTTCTTCTCCACTTCGGCCGCGGCAGCGCCTTCTTCTTCCTTGCCCTTGCCGATGACGGCGGGCTCGGCGGTGGTGGCGGCGTCGGCGGCCTCGGGGGTGACTTCTTCGACGATTTCCTTCACGGTGGCCACGATCAAGTCCTCATCCTGCAAGGCGCGAACGCCCTCGGGAAGCTTGATGTCCTTGATATGCAGGACCGAATCCAGGGCCATGTCCGAGACGTTGTGGCGCACTTCCGACGGAATCTGCGTGACCAGGCATTCGATCTCCAGGTCGGAGATGATCTGCTGGAGCACGCCGCCCTCGGCCGCGCCCTTGGGCTCGCCGCGGAGGATCAGCGGCACGGTGACTTCGACCGTTTCATTGAGGTTCACGCGGGTGAAGTCGACGTGCAGGACTTCGATGCCCAGGTGATCGTACTGAACGTCCTTGACCAGCACGGTCTCGCTCTTGCCGTCGACCGACAGGTCGAACAGGTGGGCGCCGTGGGTCAGATGGACCACCAGCTCGCGCTTGGGGAGAGTGACCGGGATCACGGCCTCCTTGTGGCCGTAGATGACCCCGGGAACGAACCCGGCATCGCGAAGCTTCTTGTTCCGCCGCGAGCCGAGCTCGCTGCGGGCCTTGACGTTGAGTTGTGCGGCTTGTGCCATAATGTCTGTCTCCTGATGACTACTACAATCCTCGTTGCTCTTGTGCGTTTGTCTTAATTACGAGCTTCTAACTTCTCACTTCTCGCTTCTAACCCATCACTTCCCATTCTTCCCGTTCGAGAACAGCGCGCTCACCGATTCGTTGTGGTGGATGCGGTGGATCGCCTCGCCGATCAGGCCCGCCACGCCCAGCACTTCCAGGCGGTCGGCGATCTGATCGCAGCGGTTGCCGATGGTGATGGTATCGGTCACCGCGAGCTTGGTGTATTTGGACTTCGAGAGGCGCTCCAGCGCCGGCGGCGCGAAGACGGCGTGGGTCGCGGCGATATACACATCGCCCGCGCCGTGCTCCTTGAGCATCTTGACGGCCTCGGTCACCGTGCCGCCGGTGGTGATCATGTCATCGACCATGAGGACGTTCTTGCCATCCACGTCGCCGATGAGGTTCTTGGTCTCGACATCCGAGCCGCTGGTGCGGCGCTTGTCGACGATGCAGATCTCGCCGCCGAGCATGTTGGCGAAGACCTGGGCCCGCTTGACGTTGCCCACATCGGGCGAAACGAAAACGCGCGTGGAGAGGTTCAGGGAGGCGAACCACTTGGAGATGACCGGGCTGGCCGAGAGGTGATCCACGGGAATATCGAAGAACCCCTGCACCTGGGCGGCGTGGAGATCGACCGCCACGACGCGGTCCGCGCCGGCGCGCTCCAGCAGGTTGGCGACCAGCTTGGCGGTGATGGGCGTTCGGCCTTCATCCTTGCGATCCTGGCGGGCGTAGCCGAAGTAGGGGATGACGGCCGTGACCCGATCGGCGCTGGCCCGCTTCAGGCAGTCGATCCAGATCATCAACTCCATCCAGTGGGCGTTCACCGGATGGCTGGTGGACTGGATGATGAAGCAATCGCGCCCGCGCACATCCTCATCCACCTTGACGATCAATTCGCCATCGGGAAAGAGCTCGGTGCGCCCGCGCCCCATTGGAAGCTGCAAATAGTCGCAGATCTTCTGGGCGAGCTGGGGATTGGCCCGGCCGGTGAACACTTTGAGTTGGTCCGCATCGGTCTTCATTCGCTCTTCCCTCCGACATTGCCGGCAACAGTGGTGCCTTCGCGGACGATGCCATCGCGCGGGATGCAGGCGAACGGGCCGATCGCGCAGCCCGCGCCGACGGTGGCCCCGCGCCCGATGTAACTGAACGGGTTGATCAGCGAATCCACGCCGATGGATGCGCCGTCTTCGATGTATGTATTCTCGCCGGAGACGATCGTCACCCCCGACTCGCGCAGACGCCGCTGGATGCGGCCCTGCATGATCTGATCCACCTCGGCCAGTTGCTGGCGGGTGTTGACCCCGATCACATCCTCTTCGGAAACCGCCTGCACCGCCACGACCTTTCGGCCGGCCTGGCGGAGGATGCCATAGATATCGGTGAGGTAGTATTCGCCCTTTTTGTTGTTGTTGGTCAGCTTGGAAAGGGCCAGGAGCAGGTCCTCGCCGCGAACGCAGTAGTAGCTGGGGAAGACCTCGCGGATCTGAAGCTGCTCGGGGGTGCAGTCGAGCTGCTCGACGATCTCCATGAAATTGCCCTGGGCATCGCGGACGACCCGGCCGTAACCGGTGGGATCATCGAGAATGGCGGTGGCCATGGAGGCGGCGGCGCGTTCTTCGGTGTGGGCGCGATGGAGAGTCTGCAAAACCTGGCCGCGAATGAGCGGCCCATCGCCGGCGAGGATGAAAACGTCGCCGTGGGTTTTCTTCAGCTCGGCCTCGCAAACGCGGGCCGCGTGGCCGGTGCCGAGCTGCTCGGTCTGTTCGACGAAGGAGATGCGCTTGTCACCGCCAAAAGCCGCGATGATTTCGTCCTTGCCGTGTCCAACGACCAGGAGAATGCGATTGCACCCCGCGTCGTAGCAGGCCTGGAGGACGAAATGAAGCATCGGCTGCCCGCAAACCCCGTGCAGCGCCTTGGGCAACCTGGATTTCATCCGAGTGCTTTTGCCTGCGGCGAGAATGATGGCGGTCGAAGACATAGAGGAGAAAGGATGAAGGATGAAGGATGAAGGATGAATCAAGACAACGCGACGAGCCGTGTCTTCAATTCATCCTTCATCCTTCTGCCTTCATCCTTGAATGAAGAAGCTACCCCGCATGGATTCGAACCATGACAAGCAGTACCAAAAACTGCTGTGCTACCGTTACACCACGGGGTAGTGGAGAACGCTTGGAAGGGGGGACGCCCAAGGTGTCCGTGGTTGACGACCCAAGGCGGGAGGGAGGCTTTAACTGCCTGATGCATCTACCCTTCCGGCACAGTGCCGAACCTCTCGACGCATCACAAAGCCCTGCAAACGAGGCGGGAGCAGTTTATCTGCATGGGGGAGGTTGTCAAGCGGTGATGTGGAACACCCGTTTTCCGCATTTCCGGCACGGCGCGGACGTGGTTATTGCCGACAAAATCCCGACACCCACCGTCCAGCAGCGCATGATTCCCCCGGCCGATGTCCACGAATCGCACCGCCGAGCTGCTCCCACTTCACCACCCGCCTTGATTAGCCCGCGCCCCGCCTTTACAGTCGCCGGACTTATATGGCAGAGCGGAACATTGGCGTTACATTGCTGGGTTGCGGCATCGTCGGCGGCGGCGTCGCGCGGATTTTGACGGAGCATCGAGATCTGCTGATGCAGCGGACGGGCATCGGCTTCGACCTGCGCCATGTCGTCGTCCGCTCCAAAGAGGATTACCCACCCGATGCCGATCGTCTGCCCATGTCGCTGGATGGGAACGCCGCCATTGACGATCCGGCCGTCGATGTCGTCATCGAGCTTATCGGTGGGACCGGCGTGGCCGGCGCGTTCATGGAGCGGGCGCTCAAGGCGGGCAAGGCAGTCGTCACGGCCAACAAGAGCCTCCTCTCCGAGCGCGGGCCGGAGCTTTTCTCGCTGGCCCGCAAGCATAACACCTGCATCGCCTTCGAGGCCTCCTGCGGCGGGGGGATTCCGATCATCCAGGCGCTGCTGCGGGATATGGTCGCCAATCGAGTCGATGCGATCCTCGGAATCGTCAACGGCACCTGCAATTTCATCCTGACCAAGATGACCCAGAACGGCTGGTCTTACGATCAGGCCGTCAAGGAAGCCCAGAAGCTCGGGTTCGCCGAGGCCAATCCGATACTGGATGTTTCGGGGCGCGATGCGGCCCAGAAGCTGAGCATACTCGCTTCACTGGCCTTCAACGCCCGCCTCACCGAAAAGGACATTCACGTCGAAGGGATCGACAAGCTCGATGCGGCCGACATCAAGTTCGCCGGCGAACTCGGCTACGTCATCAAGCTCCTGGCCATCGCCCAGCGGGGCGCTGGCAACAGCATCACCCTCCGCGTTCATCCGACCCTCGTGCATAAGGACGATGTGCTGGCGGATGTCTCGGGTTCATTCAACGCGATCAGCGTGTATGGCGATGCTTTGGGCCATGCCTTGTGGTACGGGCGCGGCGCCGGGCGCATGCCCACGGCCAGCGCGGTCGTGGCCGACCTGGTCGGTATCGGCCTGGGCTCCACCCCGGCCGTCTTCAAGCAGCTCCGCACCTTCCCCGACCAGACCCAGCCCGCCAATGTCCTCCCCTTCGAGCAGTTGGAATCGCGCTATTACCTGCGCGTGCTGGCCAAGGATGCGCCGGGTGTCATGGCCGCCATCGCGATGACCCTGGGCCGCCATCAGGTCTCCATTTCGGCCATCCTCCAGCACGAGTCGAACCAGGCCAACCACGTGCCGATCGTGATCACCACCCATCTCTCCAAAGAGGGCGCGGTTGCCCAGGCCATCCGCGAGATCGATGCCCTCGATGTCACGCAGGGGCCGGCGATGTGCCTGCGGATCATCGATAAGCCCGAGGAGTTCGCGCCGCTGAGGTGAGCACGTTTGGCGGCGTCCTTGCTTGTTATTCAATCATCCAACACCACCGGTCGGCCAGACATGAGGATCACTGGCTCGTACTTGTCCAGTTGATCCAGGGAAACGCGGTTCTCACAATCTACGACGAGGCGCTTGCGCGTGAATGTTCGGACTTCGCCTGCCAGGAAAACATTGTAGTCGGCCATCCTGCCTGTGATCCGCACTCGATGGCCGACGGGAAGCGTCGCGGGATCGAGCGTTCGATTGAGATTGTTCGTCGGTTCAGCGAGGATCACGGTGTTTGCTTGAAAGTCTGGGTCCGAACTTTTCAGCACCGGTCCGCTCTCAATGATCAGGGCGGCGACGAGGTGTTCCTTTCCATCGCGCTCGTATACCTTCACGGTGGTGATCTTTCCGACCCAGGGACCCGGCAAATATGGGTTTTCCGCACCCAAGGGAATCAGCCAGCAGCCTCCTCCGGCAGATGTCAGGGCCGCCAGCAACGAAAATCGTATCGCGAAGCTACATCTTAAGGTCATGGAATACCACGTTCCTGTTTAAATTATGAGGATACCGTATCGTCATCTTGAACTTGAATCGCGAGGACGTCGGTGCAATCGTCATGGTTAAGCCAGCTTAACCGGTTTCTGACCCGAGGACTGATCGGTATACCAATGGATGAATTATCGGGGCAATTTCGTGGCTCTTTTTCGAGAATCATCGCATACTTTGGTGGAATGAAGGGCTTTCGGCTGGCGACCTTACTTTCGGCGCTGGCGGCTATTCGGCTCGTCATTTCGGCTTGACCGATGACCGTGGCGAACCCCACACGCATATCGCATCGCATGATGGAACGACTTGAACAACGACGACTTCTTTCCGCGGGACCCTCCGCCAGCCTCTCCCGCGGGGGCACACTCTCGATCATCGGCACTGTCAATCCGGACGAGATCGTGGTCGCCAAAGGTTCGTCCGCGAAATACACCAGCGTCTACATCAACGGCAACCCCATGCTCAGCGTCCGCACCGCCGCGGTCAAACATCTGTTCATCGATGCCGGCCCGGGGGACGATGATATCGATGCCAGCGCGCTGGCCTGCGGGTCGACCATTTACGGATCCTCCGGCAACGATCAGATCGTCGGCACGGCCGGCCCGGATCTGATCTACGGCGAGGCCGGCAACGATGTGCTGATCGGCGGCTACGGAAACGACACGCTTTACGGCGGCGCTGACAACGACACGCTCGATGGCGGCCACAACTTCGATTCGCTGTACGGCGGCGACGGCGTCGACACCTGGAAACTGAGTTTTGGTTCCGATGCGCGGGGAGATGCGATCGAGAATGAGGACGATCAGGGGCAGACGGTCGTTCATGAGGATATCAATCCCGATTCCATCTCGGTGAAGATCTACCGCGTCGGCCGGAGAGTCACAGCGCGGGTGGTGCTGACGCTTCCGAACGCGAATTACAACGTCACGATCGGCCCGGCGCAGTCTTCGGCGACGGCCGGCGTGGTGAAGAATATTCCGATCGATGTGAGCCTGGGTTTGAATGGCGTATTGCTTCCGGCATTCGCCTCCTACAAAGCCTACTTCGATCTGGGTGAACTGCCGGCGGGGAAACATACGCTGACCTTCAGCGATGCGAGCCAGGCGATCGTTCGGTCGATCGCGTTTAACCTTTGAAGCGAGAAGATAGAAGTTAGAAGCGAGAAGCGAGGAGCGAGAAGCGAGAATAAGAAGAACGCTCCGAAGGCGCGCTGTGTGGTTGCCTCGATCCCATTGTCTCATTGCCTTCCCCCCGTCCCCGCTCCCCTTCTCGCTTCTAACTTCTATCCCTATTTGGATCACCCTCACTTCTCCGCCTGCAATGTGAATCCCTTCTCGATCCTCGCCTTGTAATATGCGCCCATCGCGGGGGCTTTTCCGCGATCGGTTCGGAAGGGGGAGGCGGGCAGTCCTTCCCGGTTATAGAGGTTGCAGCCTTCGGGGTTGTTGGACCAGGCGTAGCGGACGGCGGCGGGGGTGGGGATGGCGGGGGAGGAGACGATGATGGTGTCCTTGTCGATGCTGGCGTCGGCCCAGACGAAGGTCAGGTTTTCGCCGGCGATTTCGAAGCGGCGGAGCTTTGCGGATTTGTCTTCGACGATGGGGTCGAGGCCGGTCTTCTTGCCGATCATCAGGCCAGCGCCGGTGTGATCGAAGGTCAGGCGGATGGCGGGGCCTTCGATCTTCATGGCGCGATAGATCGGGCCTGAGGCGATGATGTTTTCACCATAGGCGGTGCGGCGGGCGGCCAGGGCGAGGCGCTGGCCGACATCCTGCTTGTTGAGGGGGTGAATGCTGTCGGCCTCGCCAATATCGATGGTGACGGCCATGGCGGTGTTGGGGACCTTCAGCGTGAGCAGTTGGGATTCGCGGAGGAGGGCCCAGCCGCCGGCATCGGGCTCGGGATTGGGCTTGGCCCAATTGGGAAGCTGCACGAACAGGAAGGGGAGGTCGCCCTGGCCCCAGCGGGCCCGCCAATCCTGGATCAGCAGGGGGAAGATGCCGCGGTATTCATGCATCCAGCGCCATTGGGCCTCGCCCTGATACCAGATGATGCCGCGGATGGCGTAGGGGATGAGGGGGTTGGTCATGCCGTTGAACAGCGAACTCGCGTAGCCGCCTGAATACAGGGGGCTGGGGTATTTCGGAGGCCAGAGGGCGGGCTTGCCCTGGGCGCGGAGCTCGGCCTGTTTGGCATCGTACTGGGCGCTGAGGGCCTCGAACTCCTTCTTGCCTTTGGGGGTGTTCTCGACGTAGTTGGCGAGTCCGTCGAAGTATTGGGTGACGACTTTGAAATCGGGATCGGCCAGAAAGGCCTCGCGGCTGATCCAGGTTTCGATGGGCGAACCGCCGACGGAGTTGGAGATCAGGCCGATGGGGACGTGGAGGTCCTGTTGGAGTTGTCGGCCGAAGAAATAGCCGACGGCGGAGAATTCGCCGGCCGGCTTGGGGGAGCAGACTTCCCAGAGGCAGCGCGTGGGCGCGGTGACTTTGATGCGATCGACGGCGCCTTTGGGGGTGACGGCGTGAGGAACGGTGAAGAGGCGGATGTCGGGGTGGCTGGCCTCG